>JAJEGW010000155.1 GCA_022819605.1 Silicimonas sp.
ACGAACGCATCGCGGCGTTCAAGGAGTACAAATCGGATGTTGAGACGGGCGGTTATCCGGCGGCAGAACACACGGTGCCGATCCAGGACGACGAGTTCGACGCTTTCGTGAGCCGGGTTTCAAGGTGATGTTCAGGATCGGGGTGGTCGGCTCCAGGACCGGCGGGCAGCACTTTCACAATCCGTTCATCTCGGCGGAAGAGGGCTGCATATTGGGCGGGATTGTCGCTCGTGCAGAAGACACCGTGGGAAGCACCAAAATCCTGGGGGTCAATCGACGACACCGCCAGGCAGGAGTCGCCTCAAGCCTTGCCGGGGCACCATTGATTCGGGCGGTGCCCAGTCAGTTGTTTCCAGTTTTTCCGTCAGACCCCCGGATTCCGGCTCGCCTCTGCGCTGATCGGTCCCCGAAACGGGCCATAGCGTCGAACTGAGGGCCTTTTGCACGGGAAATCACCCACGAACAGAACGTGAGAGACGCCACAGAGCCATGAAAACAAGAAGTTTTGCTGTCAGCGCACGGAAAAAATACGCGCCTGCGTTTTTGTTTGATCGTGCCTGCTGCGATTTGCTGCGATTCGGGGTGGAGTCTGGCGCATCAAATTTGACAGAGGTATCCTTTCCACGCATTGCCTTGCCCTGTTCATGTCTATTGGCCTAAACGGACCGAAGCTGCAAATGTGGACATCTTATAGAACACACGGCGAACAAATCGCGGTGTTCGTGACGCCTATGGGACGGGGTCTGCCCGGGATTCCAAGGGACCGTGAACGGCCTTGCCGGGCTCTCCAGCCCTGGCCTTGCAGACGGTTCCGCGCGAGATCCCCATCTCGCGTGCAATGCTAACCTTAAGGGTCGGTTTGGAAAAACAAGATGTTTGTCTTACCGTGACGACCGGGTTCGCACTGAAGGAAGTGGGGCAATGATGACCGGAATGAAGTTCGCGGCACTGGCGTCTGTTTCGTTGCTGCTTTGCGCGTGCGGATCCGGGGATCCGGCGCCGGAGCCAGATCAGCGACCAGGGGGCGCAGGCCAACGACTGGAGTCCTCGAATCTGTCACCGCTCCTCGGCGCCGAGGACGATTTTGGCGCCGACGTGATTCCCGCCCTGATCGCGGCCGCACGGGCAATCCCGCTTGGCACCACGCAGTCGACGCCGGCACAGGGCGCTCAGACGCCGGACGAGATGACCGCGCGCGTCAGCCGTGACGATGATGGAATCGTGATCCACAACGTGACCAATATGGGCACCATCAGGGTGCCTTTGCCGGGTCCGCCTCGACAGGATGTGAACTTGGCTCTGTTCACCGACCTGATTCCGGGAATTGAACCGGATCTGACAAGCTATCCCCATGAAGTCCTTGGCCTGTGGGCCACGCAGACCCAAGTCGGGGCGTTTTGGGACCGGAGTCCGGACCTGGAGACCGTCGACTTCGATTCGACATCCCCGATGGGCACGGCCACCTACACGGGCGACGCCGCCGGTCTGCATGCCGCCGACGGATCGGTCACCAAGTTCCTGGCCGACATGGAACTGGTGGCCGACTTTGACACCGACAGCCTCGGCGGAACCGTGGACGCGTTCCGATCCTTGTCCGGCGTGGCTCTTGGCGACCTTTCGGTGACGTTGGAAGTGACGACGTTCCTCCAGACCGGCGACGCGTTTTCCGGTTCGACGGGAGCCGACGTTCCCGGCAGCGGACATTGGGGCGCACGCTGGGCGGACGACAAGGGTTGGAATGTCGGCGGAACCTTCGGCTTCGCCGCGGATGACGAAAGCGTCGCGCTCCTCGGCGCGTTTCAGGCGTGCGCTTGTGCGCCAGTCGACAACGGAAACCCGGACGACGCGGTGGCTACAGAAAACTGAAGACCCGCAAGGGAGGGGCTCATATGAGCCGCAATCCCGCAAAGCTCTTTTTCTCCGGCCACCATCGTATTACCTCCGGCATCAAGGAGGCCAAAGGCGACCTGACCATCCGATGGAAATCGGCGATGTTTTCAGGAAGCTGGCAAGCAACTCGGATCTCTACGTGACGCCGGACAGCGCCGCGCCGATTGCCAAGAGGTCACGATACGCAAACACCCGCGAGCGCGGCCTGGGACTGGTTTCCGACGGCTGAACCAGAGCGCGGGTCTCCGACATCCAGGGAAGCACCAAAATCTCCGGGGTCACGTGGCTTACTGGCTGTGCTTCCTGTGTATGTAGATCACGTTTGAAAGGCTTCAGCTGACGCAGTTTTCAGGGTCCCCATTACAATTGGCCCCGCAGAATTTGGTGGTTCCCCCCCTCCCACTGGTCGCTCGTGAACTCGGTGTGCACGATTGCGGTCAGGTCTCGAACAGTTTGGCAGCGAGATCATCCAGCGTGCCGATCTCCTGTCGTCGCAATGGGGAGGGGAGTCGGTGAAAAACGTCGAAAGTGTGATGCTGGACGAGCCCCACGGCTTGGCGGTGCAGAGCAAGGGCAAGGGTCCTGTGGGCGAAGTCCCCGCCGACTGGCCACTCGCTGGCAGCAAGGAATGCGCCTAACAGTTTCTTGTCGCATCGAAAGGTATCGAAGAACAGCTTGGCAAGTTCATAGTGACGATCGATCACGGCCGCATCCCCCCAATCAATGATCCCGGAAAGGCAGCCACCTTCGACATATATGTGGTTGTCCACGAGGTCGCTGTGAACGAAGACACGGTCGAAAGGGCGAAGACGGGCGAGATATCCGCGGATCCCGGGTATCAGGTGACGCGGAAACGAACTCCGGCAGGCTGCCGCAACAATGTCGGCGACCGGCAATTCTGCCTGTGGCATGACCCGGATCGGTTGCAGCGCATGTACGCGACGGATCTGACGACCCAGATCAACAGCGAGTGCAGTCAACTGCGCGGTTGAAAGTTCCGCACGCCAGCATTGGACCCCAGGCATCCTTCCGGTGACCAGGTACGGCCAAGGCATGTCGGAATCGCGGAAGATGCTTCCGGATGCCAGCAACTGGGGCGCAGCAATCTTTGGATCGTTCGCGACAAGGTGGAGTGCCGAGCACTCGGCCGCGTGGCTCTTGCGCCACGGCGGAAAGTGGCCAAACAGCTTCACGACAACATCGCCGCAAAGAAACGTGGGGTATGT
>JAJEGW010000214.1 GCA_022819605.1 Silicimonas sp.
GGCCGGCCATCCACATGCCTCGGACATCAAGGCATCAATGGCACTTGCGCCGTACCTCGTGGCTGCGGACGGTGGCGCGAATTCCTGCATTGCCGCCGGCGTCGAGCCATGCGCCGTTGTCGGCGATCTCGATTCAATCACACAAGAGACACGCGACGACATGCCGGAATCCAGGATCATCGAGTAGGCCGACCATGACATCACGGATTTCGAGAAGTGTCTCCGCCTGCTCGACGCGCCCTTCGTGATCGCCACCGGTTTCACCGATGGCCGGCTTGATCATACGCTTGCCGTGTTTTCGGTCCTCGCGCGCTGCATCGGCCCGCCCACGATTGTGCTGGGAATCGAAGACGTTGCCTTTGCCGCGCCCCGTCAACTGGTTCTTGACCTTCCCGACCGCACGCGCTTCTCGCTCTTCCCGATGACATCGGTGAAGGGCTCCTCGACAGGACTTCGCTGGCCCATCGACGGATTGAAGCTTGATCCCCTGGGCCGCCTTGGCACGTCCAATCAGGCGTCCGGACGGGTTGAACTCGAATTCGACAGTCCGGGATGCATCACGTTGATTCCGAGGCTCCACCTCTCCTTGGCGGTCGCCGCGCTGACCGGTTCAGCGCATGCTCCCGATAGATGACATAGAGGCCGGACGCGATCGTCACGAGAATGCCAGCCAGCGCCAGTCCGTTCGGGAAGTCCTTGAAGATCAGCCAGCCCAGCAGGGCCGCGATCGGAATTTCAAGGTACTGCATCGGCGCCACTGTCGCCGACGGCGCAAAACGCAGGGACCAGGTCATCATGAGATGCGCGCAGGTCCCGAGAAGCCCCATTGCGGCCAGCAGCCACATCGAAACCGGATCGGGCATTTCCAGCACGAAGCCGGGAACATCGTAAGGCGCCAGCAGCGCCAGGAGAGGAACAAGCAACGTGCAGGCGATCACGCCCGAGACCGCCTGCAATGACACGGCGTCCACCTCTTTCGCCAGTTGCCGCGTCGCAAGCACGAAGAAGGAAAAGTCGATCGCCACGGCCACCGGCAGGAGCGCAGGCCAGCCGACCTCCGCAAAGCTGGGCTGCATGACCATCAAGGTGCCGATAAAGCCGACGCAACAGGCAATCATCCGACGACTGCCGACGTCCTCGCCCAGGACGAATCGGCCAAGAAACAAGGTGATGAAAGGCATGACAAAGGCGATGGCCACGGCATCGGCGAGCGGCAGGTACCTGAGCGAAAGGAACATCAGGCCTATCCCCAGCACGTGCAGGATTGCCCGGAACGTGATCAAGCGAATCCGTTCGAGCGCCGGCGCGAGGGAAATTCCCGCGAACACGACGACGGGAAGGAGCACCATTGCCTGAATCGCCATTCGGACCGTCACCAGGACGGCCACGTCAACATGCTCGCCCAGCAGCTTCGCCAAGGCGTCTCCCATTGGCACCATCATGCAGAAGCCCAGCATGAGAAGGACGCCGATCGCGGGCTGGTCGCGTGTCATGGACGGAAACTATCCGTGCAACCCGAATGTGCAACGGCTCGTTGAATGGCACGCGGGTCCGGTGCGGCAGGAGCGAAGGAGGTCAGGCTCAATTTGTCGAACGAACGGGCAGACGAACGAATTCGCATCGAGCTGGCCGCATGGCAGCCAAGGGGATTCGCGACTTCTACTGGCATGGACTTCCGGCTTGACATGGGACAATGCAAGCCATCGTCGCCCGTAATATCATGGGAGTTAACTGAAGAAGGAGCAGGGCATGTTCGCCCCAACGGGCATGCCGACGTCCGTTCCCTGAAGGAGGCCAGAAATGACAGTTTTCATCGCGTTTGCCACAGTAGAAGGCCAGACCGGAAAGATCGCGCGTTTCGTGTCCGATGAAGTCCGGAACATGGGTCGGGACGTATCGGTCCTGGACGTTGACCAAACCGCCTCCGCGGACTTCAGCGGCGTCGAGCATGTCGTGCTCGCCGCATCCGTGCATGAGCGGCGGCATCCCCGAAGTTTCGAGGCATTCATCACCGCCAGCAAGGAAGAGCTGAAGAATCGCCGGACCATGCTGCTTTCGGTCAGCCTGAGCGCAGCCTTCCCTGAAGGCATGGCGGAGGCGGAGGACTACGTGGTCGAAATGAACATGCGGACCGAACTCTCGCCCGACGTTACTCTCCTGGTGCCGGGTGCCGTGCAAAAAGGGGCCTACGACTACTATTCTCAGCAGGTCTTGAAACAGGTGGTCCTGCGAGACCGGGAATTCGATCCAGCAAAACTCAGCGAGCACGAGTTTACGGATTGGGATGCCATCAAATCCGGGCTGCATGCATTCCTCAGCAGCGACGCCTAGCCCGGATGACTCGCCAATTCAAAAGAGCGCGCGCCGCCTTTTGAATTGGAGTTGCGCCGCCAACTTTCCCACGGCAATGGCGGAGGGCGATGTTCGAGAAGCACCACATTCGAGCTCGCAACCGATCAGCAAGGAGAACGAAACGGAGATATTTTCGGTTCGCCTGCAAGTGTTGCAAGTTCCGGGCGCGGTTCCGTCGAGTTTAGCCCCGCCAGCGCCTCTGCTGTCGCGATGCGATTGGGTGCGAAAGATGCTGCGAACGCGCTGCTGTGGCCCACGCCCGTGCCACTGGTCCGACACAAGCCTTTCGGACGTCGCCGTCACGCCATGCGCCCGAAATGGCCAGGGGTGACCGAAACGGAACGGCGGACAGGATAGCCAGCATAGGGTGCCCGCAACCAAATCCGACCACGACAAGGTGGGCAAGGCATCATGACCACCGCAACCGCGTGTCCCGGCAGCCGCCTTGACGCCTTCATGGATCAGCTGACATCGGGCTCGGTTGGCCCCGATTGGCGCCAAGTCGGCAAAGTTCGCCAGCTGGCTCCGCTTCGCGCCGATGGCGAACGGTACAAAGTTCACATCTGCCATGAAATCAACGCGTCGCAAGCGTGGGCGAAGCATGGCCGCGCGTAGCGGCGTTTCTGCAACGTGCCGATTCTGCCGTCCTGAAATGCCCGTGGCCAGTCCGCTGCGATCCGCTCAACTAGCGAGAACGCCTGCCGATTGCGCGGGACACCGGACAATCGCCGGTCGCCCGATCCGGAGGAACGTGATAGGGTTCTATTATGTCCGAGAAGCAGCATGATTCGGATTCCGCCTCGACGGTCGCCACAGGCGACCGGTTGGCGGAGGCCGCGCACCTTCAGGCGATGGAGGGCAATCCGCTGACGGCGGAAGAGATCGCCATGTTCGAGATGTTCGAGCGCGAGGGATGGCCGCCCGGGCGGCGCCGCGCCCATATCCTTCGCCATGTCGGGGATCGTGGCCGCATTGCCGCGGCTGAATGAGTGACCGCGACTATTGCTATCCGCCGGACTACATCGTTCTCCGCAACATGCTTGGCATTTGGAGGGCGTCGGCGCTGGAAGCGGCGGAGCGCAGGTTTGTCGCCCAGCGCCTTCTCGAGCCCGTTCCGATGGGCGATTTCGACCTCGCCCACATGAAGGCGATCCACCGCCACCTGTTTCAGGACGTCTACGCATGGGCAGGAGAGGTCCGAACCGTAGAGATCGCAAAGGACGGGAGCCAGTTCCAGCCAACAAGGTTCATCGAAACCGGCATGGCCGACATCCACCGCCGCATCGTGATGGCGGGGCATTTCTGAGGAATGGGGTCGGACGGCTTCGCCGAAGGCGCGGGGCCTGTGCTGGGCGACGTCAATCACGTCCACCCGTTCCGGGAGGGCAACGGGCGGACGCAGCTCCAGTATCTGAAGCAGCTAGCCGCACGCGCCGGGCATGCCCTCGATCTCACGCGGATTGGCCGCGACGCGTGGCTCGACGCCTCGCGCTGCTCCAACGCGGGCGATCATGCGGCCATGACACGCTGCATCCGCCACGCGCTTAGATAGCCGATCCGGCTTCCATCCGCCGCCGCTGACAGCTCGCAATTTCTGCACCGCCGTCTCCGTCCGCGCATCTTCCCGTCAGGAGAGGGCGGCTGACCGAGTGAAGGGTGGCGGGACGGCGTCCGAGGGGCGTTTTTTGCCGACCCGCCCTGCGCGGTAGGGCACCCTCGCCCCCAATCACCCGCATTTCGAGTGGCCGCAACTCGGGCAAGTCATGCAGCCCTCGAGCATCTGCAAGCCGAACTGGCCGCAATTCGGGCAGGCTGGACCCGGTGCACCGCCAAGATTGACGACCTCGGCCTGCGGATCGCTCTTCAACCCCATGCCTTCGCCCTCAATGAACCCGATTGTGATCAGATGCCGCTCAACAACACCGCCGATCGCCGCAAGGATCGACGGCACGTACTTTCCACCCATCCAAGCTCCGCCCCTCGGATCGAAGACAGCCTTCAGTTCCTCGACCACGAACGACACGTCTCCGCCGCGCCGAAACACGGCAGAAATCATCCGGGTCAGGGCAACGGTCCATGCAAAATGCTCCATGTTCTTCGAGTTGATGAAGACCTCGAAGGGCTGCCTCCGACCGCCAACGACGATGTCGTTGAGAGTGATGTAGATTGCGTGCTCGCTCGCCGGCCACTTGAGCTTGTACGTCTGGCCCTCAAGCGCCTGCGGCCGATCCAGCGGCTCGGCAATGTAGACAACCTCGCCTTCCGCGACCCGAGTCGGAGCCGGCACCTCGTCGGCAGTTTCGTTCACTGCCAGGACACTGCCCGTGACGGCGTTGGGCCGGTAGGTCGTGCAGCCCTTGCAGCCCTTGTCCCAAGCATCCATGTAGACGTCCTTGAATGCATCGAACGAGATGTCCTCTGGCACGTTGATCGTCTTTGAAATGCTCGAATCCACCCATTCCTGCGCTGCCGCCTGCATGCGAACGTGATCTGCCGGTTCCAGCGCCTGCGTGTTCACGAAGCAGTCCGGCAGTTCCTTGTCCCCGAACCGGTCGCGCCAAAGCTGGACGGCGTAATCCACGACCTCCTCCTCGGTCCGGCTTCCATCTTTCTGCAGCACCTTCCGGGAATAGGTGTAGGCAAAGACCGGCTCGATGCCGGAACTGACGTTTCCGGCGTAGAGGCTGATCGTACCGGTCGGAGCGATCGAGGTCAGCAACGCATTCCGGATGCCATGCTTCCTGATCAGCTTGCGCACATCCTTGTCCATGTTGGAAATTGAACCGCTCGCGAGATAGGCATCGGCGTCAAAGAGAGGAAACGGCCCCTTCTCCGCTGCAAGAATCGCCGAAGCCTTGTACGCGGCGTTGGCAACCGCACGCAACCAGCGCGAGGTCAGCTGTGCGGCCTCTTCCGATCCATACCTCTTGCCGGTCATGACAAGGGCGTCGGCCAGCCCCGTTACTCCCAATCCGATCCGCCGCTTTGCCTCGGCCTCCCTGGCTTGCGCCTCAAGCGGAAACCGGCTCGCGTCGACAACGTTGTCCATCATCCGCACTGCCGTTCCGACAAGATCCTTCAGAGCGGATTCATTTAGGGCTGCATCTTCCTCGAACGCGTTCTCGACGAGGCGCGACAGGTTGATCGATCCGAGCAGGCACGCACCATAGGGCGGCAAGGGCTGCTCGCCACACGGGTTGGTGGCCGAGATGGTCTCGCAATACGCGAGATTGTTCATGGAATTTATGCGGTCGATGAAGATCACGCCCGGCTCGGCATAGTCGTAAGTGGCCCGCATGATCCGGTTCCAGAGGTCACGGGCCTCAAGCGTCCTGTAAACGGCGTCACCAAACCGAAGTTCCCATGGCCCGTCCGCTTTCACCGCCTCCATGAATGCGTCCGTCACCAGAACGCTCAGGTTGAAGTTCCTCAGTCGAGCGGGATCCGACTTTGCGGTGATGAATTCCTCTATGTCGGGATGATCGCAACGCATCGTCGCCATCATGGCTCCGCGCCTGGATCCGGCCGACATGATTGTCCGGCACATGGCGTCCCAAACGTCCATGAACGACAATGGCCCGCTGGCATCCGCCGCCACGCCTCGGACGTCAGCCCCCTTCGGCCTGATGGTCGAGAAATCGTAGCCGATGCCGCCGCCTTGCTGCATCGTGACGGCCGCCTCCTTCAGCATCTCGAAGATGCCAGCCATGCTGTCCGGGATCGTGCCCATCACGAAACAGTTGAAGAGCGTCACCGCCCGGTCGGTGCCCGCGCCTGCCACGATTCGCCCGGCCGGCAGGAACCGGAAGTCCTCGAGCGCCGCGTAGAACCGGTCCTCCCACACCCCCGGTTCCGCTTCGCCCCCCGCGAGCGCACGCGCAATTCGTCGCCATGTGTCCTCGACGGTACGGTCGACGGGAGTTCCGTCTGCCGCCTTGAGGCGGTATTTCATGTCCCAGATCTGTTCAGCAATGGGCGCGGAGAAACCGGCCATAATGA
>JAJEGW010000148.1 GCA_022819605.1 Silicimonas sp.
CCTTCGCGTATAGTCGTGCTGCGGTGTCTCGAAAACCTGCCGCTTCTTGCCGGTCTCCACCAGTGTCCCCCTGTACATGACTGCAACCCGATCGCTTATGTGGCGGACTGCACCAAGATCGTGACTGATGAACAACATCGACACGCCGCTGTCGCGCTGAAGCTTCTTCAGCAGGTTCAGGACCTGGGCCTTGATGGAGACATCAAGCGCCGACACCGGCTCGTCTGCAATGACGAGACGCGGTGTCAGGATCATGACTCTGGCGATACCGATGCGCTGGCGCTGGCCGCCGGAAAATTCGTGCGGATAGCGACTCATCGACTTCGCGTCCATGCCCACGAGTTCAAGCGTCGCCGCGATCTTTTCGCGTGCTTCTGAGCGATCGCGCACAAGTCTGTGAATGAAGAGCGGCTCGGCCAGCATCTGCTCGATGCTCAGGCGCGGATTGAGTGAGGCAAACGGATCCTGGAAGATCATCTGAATGTCACGCCGCAGCGGCCGGAATTCGGCAGGCGACAGATTCAGGATGTCACGCCCGTCAAACATTGCCTTGCCGCCCGTGGCCGCTTCCAGATGGGTCAGGGTCCTCCCGACCGTGGACTTGCCGCAGCCACTCTCGCCTACGAGGCTGAGCACCTCACCTTCATGGATGCTGAAAGAGACGCCATCTACGGCCCTGAGCAAAGATTTCCTGCGCATGAGACCGCCCCTGCCGACTCTGAAATATGTCTTTAGCTCGCGCACTTCCAGCAACGGACGGGTCATGTAGTCGATCCTTGGGGAAAGTGACAACGCACGAAGTGGGCCGGTGAAATAGCTGCAGCGACAGGGTCCACGGTCCTGCAGGATCCCTCTGCCGCAAAGCAGCGCGGGTGAAATGCGCAGCCGGGTACCGCTTCATCCAGCGTTGGCACCCGGCCCGGGATTGCGTCAAGCCACTCAACGTCGTGATCGGGTGCCGGAATCGAGCCGAGCAGTCCCAGCGTGTATGGGTGGCTCATGTTCGACAGGAGTTCCGAGATCGATGCCTGCTCGACAATCCTGCCGCGGTACATGACTGCGACCTTGTCGCAGGTCTCGGCAATCACCCCCAGATCGTGCGAGATCAGGACGATGGACATGCCGGTTCGCCTCTGCAGGCCGAGCATGAGCTCCAGCACGTCTTTCTGCACAGTGACGTCGAGCGCCGTCGTCGGCTCATCGGCAATCAGGAGTTTCGGATCGCACGCAAGCGCCATGGCGATCATGACCCTTTGTCTCTGTCCGCCGGACATCTGGTGCGGAAAGCTGTCGATCCGGCGCATCGGATCGGGAATGCGCACGAGATCCAGCAAGTCCAGCGCACGTTCACGTGCACGCTTCCTCGACATGCCGCGATGCTGAATGATTGCCTCCATGATCTGGTCGCCGACCCGATAGACAGGATTCAGGCTGGTCATCGGTTCCTGAAATATCATCGCCATCTGGTCCCCCATCATGCGCCGACGCTCACCGGGCGAAAGCGCCAGGAGGTCCCGGCCCTGAAAGTGCATTGATCCACCGGCAATCCGCACGGCCGATCCTTCGAGCAATCCCATGATTGCCAGCGCGGTAAGGCTCTTGCCGCATCCGCTTTCGCCGACGATTCCCAGCGTTTCGTCTTCCTCGACCGTGAGCGATACCCCTTGAACCACGGGCAGGAGTTCGCTTCCCCGCGCGATGCTCAGGTCCAGGTCCCTTATGTCGAGCAGCGCCAACGTTCAGACCCCTGCAATGTCGTCTTTGAAGCGGGGATCGATATTGTCGCGCAACGCGTCTCCGACAAGGTTCATCGAAAAGACCGAAAGGATGATCAGCGCACCAGGGAATATCAGCAGCCAGGGCGCACGGGTCACGTAGACTCGTTCCTCGCTCAACATGTTTCCCCAGCTCGGAACTTCCGGCGGCAGGCCCAGCCCCAGAAAGTCAAGCGCCGCTGCCTGCAATTGCGCGAACGCAAAGATGAAGCTCGCCTGCACCAGCATGGGCGACATGAGATTCGGCAAGATGTGCCGGAACAGGATCGAGGCGTTCCCTGCGCCGGAACAGATCGCGGCATCAACGAAGACGTCACGCTTCAGCTTCAAGGTCATGCCAAACACGATCCGGGCCGTGGTCGTGGCGTAGACGATGCCGATCACGATGACCGTGTTCAGCACGCTGCGTTCCAGAAGCGTCATCAGAACCAGCGCCAAGAGCAGCGCCGGAAACGCCATCAGCACGTCTACAATCCGCATCAGCAAGTGGCCCAGCCGGACAAAGTAGGCGGAGAGCATTCCGATGAGGCCGCCGGCGATCAGCGCAATCAGTACGCTGCCCGACCCAATCAGGATCGCCATGCGCGCGCCGTAGATCGCACGGGAAAGCGAGTCCCGCCCAAAGTGATCGGTGCCGAAGAGGTGGGGCCAGCCGGGCTCGGAAAGGCGGATGAAGGGGTCGAATTCCAGCGGGTCGAATGGTGCCAGAAGAGGCGCGCCGATGGCCGCTATGCCGACGACCAGCAGCCAGCACATTCCGACCGTTGCCAGGCCGCGGCCGCGAAAGACCGGCGCGATTGAAAGCAGCACATTCATTTTAGCGACACCCGCGGATCGAGGCTGGCATAGGCGAGGTCCACCAGGAGATTGATGACCATGTAGAAGACCACGATGATCAGAATGACGCCCTGGATCACCGGATAGTCCCGCCGCAGGATGGACTGGACCACCAGCCTGCCTATGCCCGGCAGGGAAAAGACGGTCTCCGTCACCACCGCTTCACTGACCAGTGCCGCGAACGTGAAGCCGAATGCGGCAGAAACGGCAATGAGCGCGTTTCGGAAGATGTGCTTGATGGCCACGCGGGCTGGGTGCAGACCCTTGGCCCGAGCCGTACGCACGTGATCTTCCCGCGACACATCAAGCATGGAAGCGCGGATCAGTCGGATGATGAGCGCTGCGTTCGGTGCCGCAAGGGTCAGGCTGGGCAGAACCAGGTAGCGCAGATTCGATGCGCCGCCTTCATCGGCGAGCGACGGAAATCCCGAAGACGGAAACCAGCCCAGCCCGACCGAGAAGATCAGGATCAGGTATAGTCCCAGCCAGAACGTCGGCACCGAGGCAAACAGCATGGCTCCGCCAGCGGTGGCCTGATCGACCCATGATCCGTGCCGAGTGGCGGAAACGATGCCAATCGGAACACCGAAGGTGACAATCCAGAACATTGTCATCGTTGCCAGGAGGATCGAGGTTTCGGCACCGTCGGCGATGACCGAAAGAACTGGTTCACGGAAGAACACCGATGTCCCGAGATCGCCCTGCAGGACATTGCCGAGCCATAGGGCATATTGCGTCCAAAGCGGCTCATCGAGGCCTAGCTCGCGCGAGAGTTCGGCGACTTCCTCCGGCGTTGCGGTGTCACCCAGCAGGATCGAGGCCGGGTCGCCGGGGATCAGGTGGATGAAAATGAAGACCAGGAACGAGGCGGCCAGAAGCGTGGGGACAAGCGTCAGGACTCTGTTCAAGGCATAGATCAACATGAAGCGACCTGAAGAGAACGTGATTCGGCCTCCCCGCCGCAAGACGGCGGGGAGGCCAGAGGATTATCCTCTATTTTGAAACGTTCCAGAAGTGCGGCCAGATCAGGGTAGCTTCGCCGAGGCCGTCAAGGTCCGGCGACGCGATGTTGTAGGTGTACACATCGCCCGTCTTCATCGTCGGCACCTGCTGATAGATCAGCGCCTGAATCTCGGTCCAGATCGCCTGCCGCTCGGCGGCATCGGAGCTCTCGGTGAACCGCGCTTTCAGGGCGTTCTTTTCCTCCGTCGTCCACCATCCGGGATAGTTGTCGTTCATGACCGAAATAAGGATCGGATCGGGCACGAAGCCATGATGGGTGAAGAACATGTCCCATTGGTCCGGCTGGGCCCGCTTTTCGATCAGGGTCGCCCAGTCATAGACCTGAAGGTCGATGTTGAATCCGGCTTGTGCCAGCTGCCTAGTGTAGACGATCGCGGTGTCGTAGTGGAACGGATAGTTCGTCGAAACCATGAACTTGATCGGCTCGCCACCATATCCGGCTTCCTCGGCCATGGTGCGAGCGGCATTCACGTCACCCATGCTGTAGTGTTCGGTACCGGCATCTGTGAACCACACGTTGCCCTCTGGCAGGAACGAGCCGTTCGCACGCCACAGTCCCTCCGGGCCGATGGCCACGTGCAGCGCGGGAACCTTGTCCAGCGCTGTCTGGATCGCGCGCCGCAGGCCAAAATTCTCTTGAAGCGGGCCGTCCTTGGAATTCATGAACACCAGGCCGAAAATCGGTCCGCCGTTCAGAATCGTGACAACCGAGGGATCAGCATCGAGGTCGGCATACAGATCGCCGGGGATGCTCTCGGCGTAGTCATAGTCGCCGGCCTTCAGGCCCGCCACTCGCGTCCCGACATCGGGCACGGGAATGAACTGCAGCGTGTCGAACACGGCGACGCGCGCACCGCCGTAGCCATCCGCTTCGCCATCGGGCGAAACATAGCCCTCAAACCGTACCAGCTCCACATGGCGGTTCGGCTCCCACTCGCCAAACCTGTAGGGCCCAGTGCCAATGTAGCTGTCCGGCGCGATTGGCTCCTTTCCGGCCCCTTCCACGACGGACGCAGGGTAGATCGCAGGCCCGCCGTTGATGAAGGCCAGCAGGTTCTTCCAGGGGCCGAAGGGCTGGGCAAGCCTGATCGTGACCGCGTGATCTCCTGCCGCGGTCACGCTTTCGACATTCGCGAACAGAAGCCCGCCCCGCGATCCGAATTCTCCCCATCGATTCAGCGACGCGACGACATCTGCTGATGTCATGTCCTGCCCGTTGTGGAACTTCACGCCTTCTCGGAGCGTGATCGTGATCGTCCTCCCGTCATCCGAGACAGCTTCGCCAGTGGCAAGCAGGCCAACCGGAGAATTCGAGGCATCGAACGTGTAGAGCCCCTCGAACATGTGATGGGCAATCGTTGTCGACAAATCGGAAGTGACAACGTGCTGGTCAAGCGTTGGCGGCTCGCCGACGGTCGCGTAGCGCAACGTCCCGGCTGCGAAAGCCGCACCGACAAGCGTGGTGAATGCCCCCAAGGCAATCGCCGAGCGCAGCCAGATTATAAAGTTCATGGTCTCCTCCTCTCTCAATGGTGCTCATCTGAAGGTATTATTGTAAGTTTATTACATTTTTCAAAAACCCTGTCAAGGGCGTTTCATGGCGGACTCAAGAGGATTGTAGATAACCTGTTAATAAAAATATCTTTTTGCAACCAGTCCCCGTGCGGAGATGACTGTCCAATGACGATACTTTCATTCTTTTTTGCCGTTCGGGATAATTCATCGGTTCATCGGAATTGCGGACCGGACCGGCCGCCTGAAATGATTCGCTTGCAGCGGAGGTTGCACGGTGCGTGGCATGTCGGTTGAGTTCCCGGGGCCCCGGACAGAGTGAGAAACTGCTGTGGAACGCGATTGGTCACTTCGCCGGGAGGGACAGAACGGCAGGAGTTGGGGCCGTGACCAGGCGCAGCAATGAGTCGGCATTCCGGCATCCGGACACGGTTGCGCCCATTCGGAGCATGATTGAAAGCGAGGCGGCAGTTCATCCGCCAACATTCCGTGTGTGCAAAGGCGGTATCATCCGATGCAGGCGGGCGTGGTGCGTGCAGCCAGGATTTCGCTGTTGCGGAGTTCCCGCCGCCGGACCGCAATCAGCCGGCGCTGGAGACGCAGCGCAGCCTGCTCTCATGCCCGCGAATGCCACTTCCGCAGCCCGCAGAGCGATACTCCGGGAAATCTGCCCGGCCACGTTGCGCGCACGGGCCTGGCCGACAGACGGAAACTGCCGCCGACCGCCCGTGCATGGCCACTCCCTTGCACGGGCGAAGCCCTCCCTGCCGGCAAGTGATGGATGCCGTGGGAAGATCAACCGGGTTCGATGTCAGTCGCCAATCGGCTTTGGGCCTGTGTCTTCGGAGAGAGCGATCATGGAGGTACGAATGCGGCGAAGGTACTCCTTGACCAGCTCCGGGCGCTTGCGGGCCGTGCCCGCCGCGAGCACATCGATTATGGCAATGAACACGAGCCGCGAGGCCGAAGGCTTGTAAATGTCCTGATCTTCCGGAATGTCGATCTCGATGGCGACGTCGGCAGACTTGGCGAGGGGCGTGCCGGCCTTGGTCAGGCTGATCGACTTTGCGCCATACTGTCGGGCGATTGCAACGCTGTCCAGAAGCTCGGCCGGCTGGCCGCTCGCGGAAATGGCAAAGATGACATCGCCATCCGACAGGGTCGAGGCAAGCATGCGCTGAAAGTAGCCGTCTGCATGCGCCTCCGTGGGAATCCCGAGACGAAAGAACCTGTTGGCACCTTCGCGGGCAACGTTGGCCGAGCCGCCGCCTACGCCGATGAACGAAATCCGCCGGGCATTCGCCAGCACCGAGACGCTTTGCTGAACGGCTTCGCTGTCAAGCTGGAAACGCGCCAAGTTGAGGGTGTCGACAAGTGCGCCAAAGACTTGCGTGACGAGCTGCTCGGACTCGGAATCCGTGCGGCTCGGCCCGCCAAGATATTGCAGGCTCACCGCCACGCTTTGGGCGAGCTTGATGTTGAAGTCGCGGAAGCCCTCGCAGCCGACGGTCTGGCAGAACCGATTCACCGTCGCGACCGAGACATCGGCCGCTTCGGCGATTTCGTTCTGCGTCAAGCGCGTTGCACGCTCCAGATTGGAGAGCACGAAATCCGCCACCCTCTGTTCACGTTTCGGAAACCGGCCATCCAGTTTCCGCATCTGAGATATGACGTCGATGATCTTGGTCATGGTCTCGTCGCGCGCCATCTGCCAGCTATTCGGGCTTGTAGGCGATCACGTCCATTTCAACCTTCGCGTCGACCATGAGCGCGGACTGGACGGTGGAGCGGGCAGGCGGATGATCGCGGAAGTGGCGTTCGAATACGGCATTGAAGCTGGTGAAATCGCGAGGATCATCCAGCCAGACATTGACCTTGACCACGTGTTCCAGCCCGCAATCCGCAGCGTGGAGCGCGGCGATGACGTTTGCGATGACCCGTTCGGCCTGCTCAACGATGCCGCCGGCGACAATTTCGCCATCCACGGCGGGGACCTGGCCGGAAACAAATACGAAATCGCCCGCACGCACGGATTTTGCAAACGGACGACGGGTGCCGCCAGCCGCGTCGTCGGCCATATCGAAACGAGTAATGCCAGTCTCCACTTTGCGCGTCCTTCAAGGTGTAAGTAACTTACATGGTTTGGCGCAACCCGTTCAACTCGTCAACACCACGGTCTCGCCTTGCCGGTTTTCTCGCGACGGCGGCCATGAAAGTGGCATTCGAATTGATCGCCGTTCCTGCATGCGCCACCTCGCCCAGCCGGGCGGCGAAGTTTCCGCGGCAGCATGTCTGGCGGGCGACTTTCAGCCGATCAGGATGTCTTCGCCCTCGACCAGCACCGGACAGGTCTGGTGGCGACCGCAGTCCTGCGCGCGCTTGAACTCTCCGGTGCGACAGTCGAACTGCCCATCATGGCCGGGGCATTCGATGACATGGTCCGTGACAAGGCCGTCGGCGAGATTCACCGCTTCCTGGGTGCAAAGCCCGTCGGTGCGGCAGAACCCGTCGTCGGGACTTCGATGGATCGCAAATATCCGGCCATCGTGGTCGATCCGGATCAGGCCCTCGGCGTCGATGTCGTCGCGTGTGCAGGTGCGAACCCATTGAGTCATGTCCGCCTCCCGTTGTTGAGCCGCAAATCTGATCGCCTGCATCCGGGGGCGTCGGATCCGTCGCGTTCAAGTGCGATCGTCTGCGATAGCGCCCAGGATCATGCTTCTGGCGCAAGGCCGCCGGAAGCGGCTCTCGGAAAGCGGCACAGGAAGACGGATGCCCTCGGGTGCTCATTCTTGAATTGCGCGCAGCGACGGCAGCGCGCAATTCGGACTTGGTCCAGCCTTCGTGATTCTCGTCGGGTGGCCGGGGTGGACATCGCACGCAGTGCATGCTCGAAGCGATTGCGCGAGTGGAAACAGCCGGGCGGGCGCTTGCAAGACCTGCCGCGTCAACTGGGAGAACGCGATGGAGCCATTCCGTGTAGGCCTGATCGGGTGCGGCCGCATCAGCGACATATATCTTGAGAACTGCGCCCGCTTCGACGGGCTGGAAGTTGCATCCTGTGCCAGTCTCGACCTTGAGGAAAGCCGGGCAAAGGCCGCCGATTACGGCATCCCGAATGCCTGCGCCCCCGAAGACATTTTTGCCGACTCATCAATCGAGGGCGTCCTGAACCTGACCATCCCGGCAGCACATTTTGAAGTCAGCCAGCGCGCCCTGAATGCTGGAAAGCATGTCTACTCAGAAAAGCCCCTCGTGACCGATCTCGCCGACGGGCGAACGCTTCTGGCGCTTGCCGTCGAGAAGGGGCTGACCGTCGGCTGCGCGCCCGACACCTTTCTCGGCGGGCGCTGGCAGACGGTCCGCAAGCTCCTAGACAGCGGCGTGATCGGCGCGCCGACCGGGGTCTCGGCCTTTGTGCCGACGCATGGCACCGAGCGACACAACCCGAATCCGGACTTTTACTACGAGGCGGGCGGCGGACCGCTCCTTGACCTCGGACCGTATTACCTGACGGCAATGGTGTCCTGCCTGGGTCCGATGAAGCGCGTCGCCGGACTCTCGCGACGGACCTTTGACGAGCGAATGATCGAAAACGGCCCCCGACATGGCACGATGATGCCAGTCGAGGTCGACACGCATTGCCTCGGTCTCATCGAGTTCGAGAGCGGCTGCATCGGGCAGATGATGACAAGCTTCGACGTCTGGGACAGTGAAACACCGCGCTTCGAAATCTACGGTGAAGCGGGCACGATCTGCATCCCCGACCCGGATCCGGTCCATGGCGCCAACGTCTTTGAGGGCGATGTCTGGGTGCGAACGCGAGAGACCGCCCGCTGGACCCATCAACCCCGCCCGACGGGGCGCGACGCATGGCAGGTCGCCGAGAACACGCACGGGTTCAACGACAACGCTCGCGGCCTCGGCCTGTGGGAACTTGCGCATGCGGTTCGCGAAGGGCGCGAACCGCGCGCCAGTGCAGACATGGCCCTTCACGTCTGCGAGGCGATGCAAGGCATGCTTGACTCCCCCGGCCTCGGGCGGTTCGTAGACCTCCAGAGCCGTTGCACGCGCCCGGATCCGCTGCCGGAATCCTTCCCGGGAGGAAAACCCTGATGCCGGTACGAACCCTTGATCTTGCCGAACCGTTCTTCACGGTGCGGATCGTCACGGACAGTCCGGTCCATCGCGTTGCGGACAAGGTCATCCTGCTGAACCTTTCGGAGAATCCCGTGCAAATCCGCACGCAGCGCCTCGGACATCTCCAATCGACCGTGGTCGCGGACGTCGAGCTTCGCGACGTGGCCCATGCCGTCGTCGTCGAGCGCTTCGCGGACCATGGCGACGAAGACGAACTTCTTGCCAGGGTAAGGCGCAGCTGGCCTTCCGCATTCGACGTTCGTCAGGAGGAGCGGCTGCGGGGCGTCAGCCACTACATGTCGCCCAAGGTCTGGGTCGGTCAGTACGGATTCACGATGTACCACTCCGGTTCCGTGCCCCTGAATGTCGGGCTTCACCGGGACCATGCATTCTGTCCGGTGCCGGGGTTTCGCGAAGTCCACACCCAGATCGTCGGTTTCGGCAAGATGCAGCAATGCCGCGAAAACGACGTGTCGACGCTCTATCTCGAGGAACCGATGGCACCCGGCGCCACGCATCGGCCCATGTATGACGCAAGCGGCAACTATCCCTGGCACCAGTACGAAACCATCACGCCATCGATCTTCCTGGCCGTGGAAATGCTGCCGGACGGCGCGACACCGCCGAAATGAGGACAAAATGACGGAAAGGCTCATCCCGCAGGACATCGACTTCGGCGCCCCGTATCCCGGCCTGTCACGGCGCCTGCGGCTCGGCGTGGTCGGCGGAGGGCGCATTGCCCGAACCCAGGCAATGGCCGCACGAATGAGCGACCGCTGGGATGTCGCTGCAGGCGCTTTCTCGTCCAACCCGGCCAAGGCA
Organism: Silicimonas sp.; assembly: GCA_022819605.1. GTDB lineage: Bacteria > Pseudomonadota > Alphaproteobacteria > Rhodobacterales > Rhodobacteraceae > JAJEFO01. The sequence continues at coordinate 10,110 of JAJEGW010000148.1, forward strand.
AGTGCCTGTGCAGCGGAGTGGCATGTCGCCGAAGATCGCTCGTACGGGTCCTTCGCCGAAATGGCGGAGCGCGAGGCCGCCCGCGCGGACGGGGTCGAAGCCGTGATGATCACCACTCCGAACAATCTCCATTGCGCCGCTGCGATGAGCTTCCTGGAGGCTGGAATCGACGTGCTCTGCGACAAGCCCCTGACGAACGAAATCGAGGAGGCCGAGACCCTGGTCGCGCGCGTGCGGGAAACGGGCTGCGTCTTCGGCGTGTCCTACGTCATGTCCTGCTATCCGATGATCCGCGAGGCGCGCGCAATCGCGGCAAGCGGGGCACTTGGGCGCATCAACCAGATCCATGTCGAGTTCATGCAGGACTGGATGATCCCGGAGGGCTCGCATGACGCGCCCCATGTCAGGTGGCGACTCGATCCGGCCATATCCGGACCCACCAGCTGCGTGGGCGACATCGGCACGCACGCGGCACATCTCGCAGGCTTCGTTTCGGGGCTTGAATTGACCCATTTGCGTGCGGACTTTCATGTCTGCGGCGCACCCAAGCCCCTGGAAGACACCGTGTTCATGGCGACCCGGCACGCGGGCTCGGTGCCGGGCACGCTAATGGCAACGCGCCTGGCCGCCGGGAACCGGGGCGGATTGCGGCTTCGTGTCTTTGGCGCCGAGGCCGGTCTCGAATGGGACATGGAGCAATGCGAGCGCCTGAAGTTCAACCGCTTCGGCGAACCGGACCGGATCGTCAGCCGGGGTCACGGCCACGGCGTTTCGCCCGAAACCGAGCGCCTGGTTCGCACCGGGCGCGGCTTTCCGGAAGGCCTCATTGAGGCCTGGGCCAACCTATACACCGAATTCGCGATGGCCGTGGCGGCACGCAGGGACCGTCTTCCCGTACCTGCCGACTGGCTGTCGCTGCCTTCGGTGGAGGACGGCGCCCGAGGCGTCCGCTTCATCCACGCCGCCGTTCAGTCAGACCGTGCCGGCGGAACCTGGCAGTCGCTCTGAAGCGGATCATGTTCAGGATTCGCGTCGGCAAGACCCCGGTCGGGGAGATCCGCGATCCTTCTGACTGGATCCGAGAAAGGCTCGCGTCCGTAGACCCTGCAAGCCTGGAAGCCGCACGCGCGCGAACGGATGTCCGGCTTCGAGAGATTGCGTTCCTCGAACGATTGCAAGCGATGTCCTTGACAGAATCATGGAGAGATGCGCCTGTTCTGCGCCAATGGCGACCGCGGTCGATGCCTTGCAGGAATCCCTGAATGCCCAGCAGCCAAACTCGGTTTGAAGGCAATCATGTCTCCGCCCGGACCCCCGTCAGCGACGTCGCAGGCCCGCACCTCCGCACTCATCTCCGGCATGTGCAGGCCGAGACCGCATGGACTGGTTTCCAGGATGACGAACTGGAGGCCGTCAGTTGAAGAGTTACCAGGCTCTCCGGACTCCGGTCCAGAAAGGCCGCGCGGGCTGGAACGCCATTCTGGACGATTTGCCGCCGCCCCGGCACCTGGAAGGGAACGAGACCGCCGACTTCGTCGTCGTCGGCGCCGGCTTTGCCGGATTGGCGGCGGCCAGGCGGCTCATGCAGCTCGCCCCGGGCGCGCGCGTCGCCATTCTCGAAGCCGGACGGGTCGCAGAAGGAGCCGCGGGGCGGAACTCGGGCTTCATGATCGACCTGCCGCACAATCTTCCGGGTTCGGAGGAAATGGCGGCCCGCGGCGAGCGTGAACTGATTTCGCTGAACCGCCAGGCGCAGGACTTCGCCGAAGCGGCGGTCGAGGAATACGGAATCGACCCGAACTTCTTCGACCGCGCGGGCAAGATAGACGGCGCCGGCAACTCTTCCGGCCATGCCGCCAACAAGCGGGAAAGGGCGCATCTCGACAGCATCGGCGAGCCGTCGGAAATGCTTGACGCCAAGCAGATGACCGAAGTCACGGGCAGCGAGTATTATCGCTCCGGCCTTTACACGCCCGGCACCGTGATGCTGCAGCCCGCCGGCTTCATCCGCGGCATTGCGGCTGGCCTGGTGCGCGCCGGCGTTCGCGTGTTCGAGGAAAGCCCGGCGACAGGTTTCACGCGACAAGGCGACGGCTGGACCGTGTCCACGCCGAAAGCCGCAGTGCAGGCCGGCAAGGTGATCCTGGCCGTCAATGGCCATCTTGAAAGCTTCGGCGTCGCGCGCGGGCGCTTGATGCATCTGTTCCTGTTCGGAGCGATGACGCCCGAACTCTCTCCTGACCAGCTCCGGCAGGCCAAGGGGCAGGATCGCTGGGGCATTACGCCCGCCGACCATATGGGCGCGACGGTCCGGCGCATCAACCAGGGCCAGGGCGGCAACCGGATCCTCATCCGCGCCACGGCGGCGCTTCGTTCGGGGATGGTTCCGAGGATGTCCGATCTTGCCCGCGCGGCACAAGGCATGCAGACGCGATTCGATGCGCGGTTTCCATCCCTTGCCGGCATGTCATTCGAGCATGTCTGGGCCGGGCATGCATGCCTGAGCCGCAACGGTGTCGCGGTCATGCGCGAAATTGACGATGGTGTCTTCTCGGCCTGCGTTCAGAACGGCCTCGGCGCGGCGCGAGGCACCCTCACCGGCATAGGCGCCGCCGAGTTGGCCTGTCGCGAGGACAGCGCGATCACCAGGCGCTTCACGGCGGAAGACGAGCCTGCACGGCTGCCTCCCCAGCCCGTCCGCGAGATCGGCATGAACGCCGTGCTGCGCTGGCGGGAATGGATGGCCCGCAAAGCCTGATCAACAGGTCTGATTCAGCTCTTCCGCCGCAGGTATCTCGCGTTCGCGTCGTTCGATGTAGTCGCGAAGCGCTTCGTCCGCCCCAGGATCCAGCACTGGCTCCTCGTAGTCGGACAGGAGCTTTTTGGCGTGCTTGAGCGCCCGCTCGGTCGTGCCGAGGGAGCCCTCCGCAATCCATTGCTCCACGGAATTGTTGTCGAACAGCTCGGGAAGGAAGAACGCCGTCTGGAAGTTCTCCTGCGTATGCGGGTGGCCCAGGTAGTGCCCTCCAGGACCGATGTCGGGCACGGCCGATACGGCTTGGTCAAAGTCGTCCCACTTGGGGCCCTCGGCCATCCGATACGCCATCGCGCACTGTTCGGCGTCGACGACGAACTTCGCGACCGAGCAATGCATGCCCGCCTCATTCCAGCCCGCTGAGTGCCAGATGTAATGCGCGCCAGCGTGGATCACCGCCGCCAGCGTCGCGACGCTTTCATAGCCAGCTTGCGCATCGAAGACCTTTGCGCCGCCCAGCGTGTTCGAGCTCCGCCAGGGAACGCCGTAGTGCCGCGCCATCTGCCCGATCATGAAGTTCATCAGGCTGATTTCGGGAGTTCCGGCCATGGGAGCGCCGGACTTCATGCTGACCGTCGAAAGATAGTGGCCGTAGATCGCCGGCGCGCCTTTCCGGACGACCTGCGTATAGGCGAGCGCGGACAGCGCTTCAGCGTTCAGTTGCGCGACCGCTGCCGGCACGCTGGCGGGCGTGTTGGCCCCGCCTAGCACGAAGGGAGAGCAGAGCACCGGCTGGTTGCGCCGCACAAACGCGCGCATCGCACCCAGCATGGTCTCGTCCCAGACCAGGGGAGAGTTGCCGTTGCAGTTGCCTGTGCAGACAGGATGCGTTTCCATGAATTCCTCGCCAAAGAGAATCGCGCACATCTCCATCACGTCTTCGGCGTTCTTGGGGTTGGTCGTCATGCCCATGAACATCTTGTCCGAGTGCTTCATCGACGAATAGGTGATGCGCAGATGCCGGTGGCTGACCGGATGATCCATCGGCTCGACGATGTGATGCGACGTTGAGTGCATGGCTGGCAGCATGTGGCTGAGCTTGTGGAACATCGCGAGGTCTTCGAGCGTCGGGCTCCTCCGCTTGTCGTCGAGGTCGCGCAAGTAGGGTGCGCCCGCCATCGGGACGAAGACCGAGCTGCGGCCGCCCAGCCCGACATTCTTGCCGGGATCGCGCGCGTGATAAGTGAACTCGGACGGAATCGTGGCGATCAGTTCGCGTACGAGGCCGCGATCGAGATACACCATCTCGCCCTCGACCTTGGCTCCGGCCCGCTTCCAGTCGCTCAGTGCGACGGGGTCTCGAAACAATACGCCCACGTCTTCGAGGATATGCTTCGATGCGGCATCGATACGCTCGACACCCGATTCGTCCATGACCTCGCAGAGCGGCAGGGCGCCTGCCAGCGCCGGCAGCATGTCGAAGCTCGGTGCCGTCCTGAGAGCACGGCGTGCGGCACGTCCTCCGGCTCGGGCGCGTGGGGCTTCGTCGGCAACCATGGCATTTCCTTCCTGAGATTCCTGTCCGGCGCAATGGGCCGTTCGGGCGGCCATGCAAGGAATGGCAACTTTCCGGTCTCGCGACATCGCGACCAGCGGCATTTCAATCCCAGTCCATGACGACATTTCCTGCTTCACCCGACAGCATTGCGGCAAACCCCTCGGCAAAATCGTCGACATGAATGCGATGCGTAATGAGGCCTGATACATCAAGACCTGACTGCACCAGGGCGATCATCTTGTACCAGGTCTCATACATCTCGCGGCCATAGATCCCCTTCACGTTGAGCATCTTGAAGATGATCTGGTTCCAGTCGACCGCGAATTCGGTCGGCGCAATTCCAAGGAGCGCGATCTTCCCGCCGTTGTTCATCTTGTCGATCATGTCGCGCATGGCAGGAGCAGCGCCAGACATTTCCAGGCCGACGTCGAACCCTTCCGTCATGTCGATCCTGGCCATGACATCATTCAGGTCTTCGGTATCTGCGTCCACGACATGCTCGACGCCCATCCTGCGTGCAAGGTCGCGGCGATAGGCGCTGATGTCGGTTATGACCACCTTTCGGGCGCCCACCTTCTGCGCAACCAGGGCCCCCATGATGCCGATGGGGCCGGCCCCGGCAACGAGCACGTCCTCGCCCACCAGATCGAAGCTTAGCGCGGTATGGACGGCATTGCCGAGAGGATCGAGAATCGCCGCAATCTCGTCCGGGACAGCGTCCGGGAGCGGCACCACGTTGCTCTCCGGCAGGCAAATGTACTCGGCAAAGCTCCCCGGTCGATGGACGCCGACGCCTATGGTGTTCCGGCAGAGATGGCCGCGCCCGGCGCGACAGTTCCTACATGCGCCGCACACCACGTGACCCTCCCCGACGACGCGCTGCCCGATCCGGTACTTGGTCGCAGCTTCGCCGCAATCGACGATCCTGCCGCAGAATTCATGCCCGACGACCATGGGAACGGGCACCGTGCGCGCGGACCACTCATCCCATTTCCAGATATGGACGTCCGTCCCGCAGATGGCCGACTTCCCGACCTTGATCAGCACCTCGTCTGTGTCCGGCTCGGGTACCGGAACCCGCTGCATCCACAGACCTTCCTCGGGCCGGGCCTTCACGAGTGCCTTCATGTCGCTGCTCATGCCAAGACTCCCATGTCATGACCGACCTCGATGAACGCGTCAATTGCGCGGTCGAGTTCGTCGCGGCCATGTGCCGCCGACATCTGGGTGCGAATCCGGTCCTGGCCCAGGGGCACGACGGGAAAGCTGAACGGGGCGACGTAGACGCCCTTCCGGCCGAGCCGCGCAGCCATGTCCTGAGCAAGCACCGGGTCACGAAGCATGACGGGAATGATCGGGTGCTCGCCCGGCAGGAGGTCGAACCCGGCCTGGCTCATGCGCGCCCGGAAACGGGCCGTGTTCTCCATGAGCCTGTCTCGCCTTGCGGAGGAGGCTTCCAGCATGTCGAGCACCTTGATCGACGTCGCCGCAATGACAGGCGCAAGGGTGTTCGAGAAAAGGTAGGGCCTGGACCGCTGTCGAAGCCAGTCGACGATCTCGCGACTTGCCGAGACATAGCCACCCGATGCACCGCCGAGCGCCTTGCCGAGCGTTCCGGTCACGACGGCGACCCTTTCCGTCACGCGGCAATGCTCGATGCTGCCCCGTCCGGTCGGACCCAAGAAGCCGACCGCGTGGCTGTCATCGACCATGACCATGGCGTCATGCCGTTCGGCGAGGTCGCAGATTGCGGAAAGGGGTGCGACATGTCCGTCCATCGAGAACACGCCGTCTGTCGCGATGAACCTGAACCGCGCGTCGGCAGCAGCGCGAAGCTGCGCCTCGAGATCGGCCATGTCGGAATTCGCGTAGCGAAGCCGCCTCGCCTTGCAGAGCCGTATGCCGTCGATGATCGACGCATGATTGAGCGCGTCCGAAATCACTGCATCCTCGGGTCCGAGGATGGTCTCGAACAGGCCCGTGTTCGCGTCGAAGCAGCTGGAGTACAGGATCGTGTCCTCGAACCCCAGGAACGCCGAGAGCCTTGCCTCGAGCTCCTTGTGCACGTCCTGCGTGCCGCAGATGAAGCGAACGGACGACATGCCGTAACCGTGGCGTTCAAGAGCTTCCTGCCCGGTCGCAACAAGCTCGGAATTGCCAGAAAGACCGAGGTAGTTGTTCGCGCAAAGGTTGATGACATCCTGGCCGGTCGAAAGCTCCACGGTGCCGGCCTGCCGACCGGTGATGATCCGCTCGGACTTGTAGAGACCGGCGGATTTCAGCCCGTCCAGCTCGGCTTGAAGATGCATGGCAAGTGAGGTCATCCCGCGCTCCGAAAGTGGCCGCCTGATCCAAGCAATAGGCTCAACGCTGAACACGCGACAGCCCAAAATGCGACCGGGCCGACCCGAATTACGCCCTCGCATTCACAACCCGATCCGGCACTCGCGGGGCTCGACCATGCCGACATTCGTGGCGCTTGACGACATCTCGCGCGGCGTACCTGTTTATGCGCGCACCGGTTGCTGCTATAGTTCCAGCCAGCATTCGCAGGGCGCCGCGAAAACGTGTCGATGGCGCAATGACTTCGGGGGTTCCATGGACAAATTCAACCTAGACGCGCGCCCGGATGTGTCAGGCCACTTCGACGAGGCCTCGAACACGATCAGCTACATCGTCAAGGATCCCGGCAGCAATCATTGCGCCATATTCGACAGCGTCATGGACATAGATTACGCCGCCGGACGCATCACTCACGAACATGCCGATGCGTTGATCAATGAAGTGACGGAACGCGGCCTTGTGCTGGACTGGATCATCGAGACGCACGTCCATGCGGACCACCTTTCCGCCGCCCCCTACATTCAGGACAAGATCGGCGGGAAAATCGGTATCGGCTCAAAGATTCTCGTAGTGCAGGAGACATTCGGCAAGGTCTTCAACGAGGGAACGGAGTTCCAGCGGGACGGGAGCCAGTTCGACCGACTCTTCGAGGACGGCGACACTTACATGGTCGGGAACATGGAAGCCCTGACCTTGAGCACGCCCGGACACACGCCGGCCTGCGTGACGCACGTCATTGGAGACGCCGCCTTTGTGGGCGACACGCTGTTCATGCCAGACAGCGGCTCGGCGCGGGCGGACTTTCCCGGCGGAGACGCAGGCGAGCTCTATGACAGCATCATGCGAATCCTGTCGTTGCCGGACAAGATGCGACTGTTCATGTGCCACGACTACGGACAAAACGGACGCGACATTCGCTGGGAAACGACCGTGAAGGACGAACGGGAGCACAACATTCATGTCGGGGGCGGGACGACACGGGAGGATTTCATCAGGATGCGGACCGAGCGGGACGCGACCCTGGCCATGCCTCAACTGATTATCCCGTCACTGCAGGTCAACATGCGGGCGGGAGAGGTGCCGACAGACACGGACGGAAAGCCGATGCTGAAGGTACCGGTCAACGGCCTGTAGATTCAGCGGCCGCGCTCGAGCGACACTCCCATTCAATAAAGAACGGCGTCTGCCGGAAGCCGCGCGGCGGCCACGCGCCGGGCGTTGGGAATGTCATTGCCGAGCACCCAAGCGCGTGCGTCCTCCAATGTCAGACCTTGATTCAGCCAGCGATGAACCAGTCGTTCCTCGAGAACATCGTGCGGCGCGTCAAGGTACAGGGACAGGTCCCAGTACAGCGCCAGGTCGCGCCAGCCCGGCTCATCCAGAAGCAAGTAGTTGCCTTCGACGAACACCCATCGATGTTCCGCCCGAACGACTGCGCTTGCAGCGAACACCTTGTCCTGGACCCTGTCAAAGACGGGTATTGCCACCTCGTCCTCGCGGGCCAGTTGTCCAAGCAGATCTGAGAACCCGGCAAGATCGAAAGTTTCCGGCGCACCTTTTCGGTCCCGCAGGCCGCGCGCCACCAGGATGTCGTTGTCGAAATGAAACCCGTCCATGGGCACAAGCGCCGCCTCTGGTCCCAGTTCCTGCACCAAGGCGGCCGCCAGAGTGGACTTGCCCGCGCCAGGAGGCCCGGCAATCGCGATGAGGCAGCGCCGCACTTCTGGCAAGGCGCGCACTCGTTCGGCAACAGCCTGAATCCTGGCCTTGAGGTCTGTCTTCACGCGGCCTCGGCTCCTGGAGGTTCCTTGGCTCCCGTCATGAGAGCCACGGCGTCGGACATCGAGTGCTCCTTCGGATCAATCACGCAGAGCCGCCGCCCAAGCCGGTGAACGTGAATTCGGTCCGAGACTTCGAACACATGCGGCATGTTGTGGCTGATCAGGATGATCGGAATGCCGCGCGACCGAACGTCGTTGATCAGGTCAAGCACCCTGCGGCTTTCCTTCACGCCAAGCGCCGCTGTCGGTTCATCGAGAATGATCACTTTCGAGCCGAACGCCGCTGCACGTGCAACCGCAACGCCCTGTCGCTGACCGCCCGACAGCGTCTCGACGGCCTGCTTGATGTTCTGGATCGTCATGAGTCCAAGCTCGCTCAGCTTTTCGCGTGCGAACTTCTCCATCGCGGGCCGATCGAGCATGCGAAAGACAGTGCCCAGGACTCCGGGCCGCCGCAATTCGCGGCCCATGAACATGTTGTCCGCGATCGAGAGGGCAGGTGACATGGCAAGCGTCTGGTACACGGTTTCGATGCCGTGCTGCCGGGCATGGATGGGCGACGCGAAATGAACCTGCCGCCCGTCGAGATAGACTTCGCCCTCATCCGGCATCACGGCGCCCGACACCGCCTTGATGAGCGTGGACTTGCCGGCGCCGTTGTCGCCGATCACGCCCAGAACCTCGCCAGGATAGAGTTCGAAATCGCAGTGATCAAGCGCCGTGACCTTGCCGAATTTCTTGACCAAGCTCCTTGCGCTCAGAATCGGTTCGCGATCTTCCGTCATATCGACACCTTTCGGATCCACTGATCGACCGCGACGGCACCAATGATGAGCACTCCGATCAGGAGAAACGTCCATTGCGGATCGGCGCCGGCCATGCGCAGGCCGAGCTCGAACACGCCGACGATGAGCGCTCCGAAGAGGGCGCCCAGAATGGAGCCACGGCCTCCGAAAAGCGAGATGCCGCCGATCACCACGGCGGTGATCGCCTGTATGTTGCCGATGACTCCGGTGGTGGCCGACGGCGAGACCGAGCCGAAACGCCCGATCATGACCCAGCCTGCGAACGCGCAGATCAGGCCTGCCAGCATGTAGACCGAAATGAGCGTGCGTTGCCTGTTCACGCCGGCGAGCTCCGCCGCCTCCGGGTCATCTCCGACAGCGTAGACGTGCCGTCCCCAAGGGGTGGACCTGAGCGCGTAGGCCAACGCGAAAGCAATGATCAGCATGGAGATCACTCCAAGCGTAAACGTCGCCCCGTGCAAGGTGTACTTGGTGCCGAGAAACTGAAGGAGCGGCGCCTGGGCCTCGATGTCTTGGCTGCGGATCGTCTCGTTCGCGGAGTACAGATAGTTCGCCGCAAGCACAATCTGCCACATTCCCAACGTAACGATGAAGGGCGGCAGCTTGACCCGGCTGACAAGCCAGCCAGAGGCGGCACCGATCGCAGTGCCGAACGCGAGACCGATAGCGATCGACACTGCTGGCGGGATTCCATAGCGGAACGTGAATTGCCCCATGATGACCGAGCAGAGCACCGCGATGGCGCCGACGCTGAGGTCGATGCCCGCCGTCAGGATGATCAGCGTCTGCGCGGCGGCCAGCACGCCCACGATCTGGACCTGCTGCAGGATGAGCGTCAACGTGAAGGCCTTGAAGAACCGGAACGAACCGTTCGAAACCTCTTCGGGCGAAGCGATGCCCAGACTCACGCTGATCGCGCCCCAGTCGATGTAGATGCCCAGGCTCAGCGTGGACAGCGCAAGGACGATCAGCGGCACCAGGGACGGATTGGTGTGCAGGAGGTGCTGAAGCCACGGGATGAATCCTGAACGGTGATCGTCGAATTCAACGACGCTCTGGCTTGCCTGCTCAAGCGCCGATTCGAATTCCTGCCCTTTCGACGAGGTTTCGGCCATTTCGTTCCCCTCAGGATGGCGGGTGCCAACATGCGCTCCGCAAGCGCCAGTTTAGGCGGGCCTCAGGGTGTCCGTCCAGACAAGTAAAGGGGCGGAATGCGCCCGCCCCTTCAAGTTCCGCCTGCGGGCCTCAGCCCCAGCAGAGTGCGGTACCCTCGGCGGTATCGATCGAGTCCACGCCTTCGACCGGCATATCGGTCACCAGCGCCACGCCGGTGTCAAAGAAGTCCTTGCCCGGCGTGGTCCCGGGCTTCTCGCCGCTGTCGGCCCACTTCTTGACTGCCTCGACGCCTAGCGACGCCATCAGCAGCGGATACTGCTGCGACGTGGCGCCAATCACGCCGTCCTTGACGTTCTGGACGCCTGGGCAACCGCCGTCGACCGAAACGATGAGGACATCGTTCTCGCGACCGATGGCCTTCAGGGCCTCGTAGGCACCGGCCGCCGCCGGCTCGTTGATCGTGTAGACGACGTTTATGCTTGAGTCCTTCGCCAGGAGATTTTCCATCGCCCGGCGACCGCCTTCTTCGTTGCCTGCCGTGACATCGTTGCCGACTATGCGCGGGTCCGTCTCGTCGCCCCACTTGTTCGGGTCGCCAAGGTCAATGCCAAAGCCCTGCAAGAAGCCCTGGTCTCGCAGCACGCCGACCGTCGGCTGGCTGATGGCAATGTCCAGCATTGCGATCCTGGCATTGGCTGCATCCGCTCCGAGCGTGGCGGCCGCCCACTTGCCGATGAGTTCGCCGGCCAGGAAATTGTCGGTAGCGAAGGTGGCGTCAGCCGCATCGATCGGATCAAGCGGGGTGTCGAGAGCGATCACCACGAGCCCGGCGTCGCGCGCCTGTTTGACCGCGGGCACGATCGACGCCGTGTCGGATGCAGTCAGGAGAATGCCCTTTGCGCCGTCGGCTATGCAGGTCTCGATGGCCTGGACCTGGGTTTCATTGTCGCCGTCGACCTTCCCGGCAAAGGCTTTCAGGGTCATGCCCAGTTCTTCCGCCTTGGCGGTCGCACCTTCCTTCATCTTGACGAAGAAGGGGTTGGTGTCAGTCTTGGTGATCAGGCAGACGGTCGTGCTTGCCATGGCGCTTCCCGCCACGGCCGTCACGGCAATCGCCGATGCACCGATGAGATGTGTGAGTTTCAAGATCGGTTCCTCCCTTGAACGAGTGATCGAGGCCGCGCGGAAACGCGGCACGCCGGAAGGAATCACATGATTCGTTCTGCCTGTCAATAAATAAATCACAGTGATTTACTTTTCAATTTGACTCGCCCCCGTCACTCGCTCAACCTGAAGCCCGGAGGTGCAGCTTGGCACACGCGACCACAGACAAGTCCGCCACGGGCGTGGATGTTTCCGGTCTTCTCGGAACGAACCAGAGCGACATGCGGGACAGGAACGAAAGGCTGGTTCTCTCGCTCCTGCGCCGACGCGGCGCCCTTGCAAGAGCAGAAATCGCGCGCGTGACCGGCCTGTCCGCCCAGACCGTGTCCGTGATCACGCGCAAACTCGAAAACGAGGGATTGCTGCTCCGCGAACAGCCTGTGAGGGGAAAGGTTGGCCAGCCTTCGGTTCCGATGGCGCTGAGCCCGGACGGGGCGCTCTTTTTCGGCCTGAAGGTCGGGCGGCGCAGCATCGATCTCGTGCTGGTCGACTTTCTCGGCCACATCCTTTCTCGCGAGCACGTCACGTATCGCTTTCCCGCTCCGGACACCACGCTTCAATTCGTCAAGGATGCCGCCGAGAGACTCTCCGGCCAGCTTGAGGCCGAGCAGAGGGCGCGCATCGCCGGCCTCGGCATCGCGATGCCGTTCTTCATATGGGAATGGGGCGCGATTCTCGGCACGTCCGCCGAAGACATGGAAGCGTGGCGCGACTTCGACCTGCAGGCCGAAGTCGCTGCACTGTTCGACTTTCCGGTCATCCTGCAGAACGACGCCACCTGTGCCTGCGGCGCAGAACTGGTTTTCGGAGCGCAGGATGCGCCACACGATTTCCTGTATTTCTACATGGGTTACTTCGTCGGAGGCGGTGTCGTCCTGAACGGCCGGCTGTTCACCGGGTCGACGGGCAACGCGGGAGCACTTGGACCAATGCCGGTTCCAGACCAGAACGGAGGAACGCGCCAGCTCATTGACGTCGCCTCCCTTGCCGGCCTGGAACGGATGGTGGTCGATGCAGGAGGCGAGGCGAAAGCGCTTTGGGAGAGCGCAACGGACTGGCGCGTGCCACCCGAGCTGATCGATGCATGGACAGGAACTGCTGCGCCTGCAATCGCGCACGCGATAGTTGCTTCCGTTTCCGTCATGGACATCGAGCACGTACTGATCGACGGCTGGCTGCCTGAGCGGGTCAGGGAAAATCTGGTTGCCGGCGTTCAAGCCGAACTGAGCCGCATGAACCTGTCCGGGCTGCCGCATCCAGCGGTGATGTCCGGAACGGTCGGGGCGGATGCAAGGACTCTCGGGGCGGCAAGCCTGCCGCTGTCACAAAGATACCTCGTGGACACGGGACCAATGAATGCGCCGGGTTGATGCGCGTGCGCTTCGGGTGCATCAAGGCACGGAACTGCAACCGGAGGCGCCCGTGGCCAATCATCTCTACCAGCGCGACCTGCCCGACGGCCTCGACCTCGGCCCGTGCGTGGCCATCGATTGCGAGACCATGGGCCTCAATCCGCGCCGCGACCGGCTTTGTCTCGTCCAGATGTCTTCCGGCGACGGCGACACGCATCTTGTACAGATCGAAATGGGCCAGGAATCGGCGCCGAATCTTGAGCGCCTGCTGACCGACCCGAGCGTGCTCAAGCTCTTCCACTTCGGGCGCTTCGACATCGCGGCACTCTTCCACCGCTTCGGTACACTTGCGGCGCCGGTCTACTGCACCAAGATCGCCTCAAAGCTCGTCCGCACCTACACGGTGCGGCATGGCTTGAAACACCTGGTCAGCGAGCTTCTGGGCATCGACATCTCGAAGCTCCAGCAGATGAGCGACTGGGGTGCGGGCACGTTGACGGAAGCGCAGCTTGAGTACGCAGCTGCAGACGTGATTTACCTGCATCGCCTTAAGGAAGAACTGGACGACCGCCTTGCGCGGGAAGGCCGAACGGACCTGGCGCAGGCGGCCTTTGACTTCCTGCCGACCCGTGCCCGCCTTGACCTTGCCGGCTGGCCAGAAGTTGACATCTTCGCCCACTAACCCGATTGTCCTATGTGACGGACATGGCCGCTGCCGACAAATATTCGCGCCTGGTGTTCAGGATGAAGCTTGCCCTGCCGCTTGTGGCGCTGGCAATACTGTCGACGCTCTTCTTCGTGGCTGAAACCCTCGATCCCGACGCTGCAATTCCGTATGCCGAAGTCGACGTTGCACGCATCCTCGAAGAACAGGGTATCTCGAACCCGTCGATTGGCGGCGTGACGGAAGACGGAGTGGCCATTTCGCTTGCCGCGCACAAGATTCGGGCAGACTCGTCCCGGATCATGCTCACGGGAGAGACGCTGACCGCAGTGCTGAACATGCCGGACGGCAGCCGCATCGACATCGCGAGCCCGTCCGGCACCGTCGACTCCAAGACACAGGAAGTCACCCTCGACGGGGGCGTGCGGCTTGAGAGCACCAACGGGTATGTCGTCACAACTGACCGGCTGGTGACGTCACTGCGCGATGCCAGCGCAGCGTCCGAAGGCAAGATCGTGGCCACGGGGCCAGCCGGAGAGATTTCCGCCGGGTCCATGGTGCTTGTCCGGCTTGAATCCGCCGACGGACATCAACTTGTTTTCCAAGACGGAGTTAGGCTGGTATACCAACCCTGAATCCAAGGATGGCGTTCCGTGACCCTGCGAATTGCGCTTATCTCAATGCTGGCCATTTTGGCACATGCTGCCTCGTCGCAGATTGCAGGCATCAATCTTGGTTCTGCCGCATTCGACAGGACTCAGCCCGTCGAGGTCACGGCCGACACGCTGTCGCTGGACCAGGAAAGCGGATCCGCCGTGTTCGATGGCAACGTCCTGGTCGTGCAGGACACTCTTCGGCTTTCGGCGGGCCGCGTGCTGATCGAGTACAGCGACGATGGCGGCGGGGCCAGCGGCATCGCGCGACTGCTTGCTTCAGGAGGCGTGACGTTCGTCACGGGAGGGGAGGCGGTCGAGGCCAGCGAAGCTGCCTATACCGTCGAGAGTGCCGAAGTGCAGTTCATCGGCGACGTCCTCTTGACACAGGGACGAAACTCGATTTCCGGAGACAAGTTGACGATCAACCTCGAAACCGGCTCCGGTCGGATGGAAGGTCGCGTCCGCACCATTCTCAACCGGCAAGGCGGAAACTGATGACGATTCTGACAGTCGCCTCGGAAACCGAGCAGGGCCTCGAAGTCAGAAACCTGAGGAAGTCCTTCCGCAAGAGACCGATCATCCGCGACGTCAGCCTCGACTTGCAGCGGGGCGAAGTCGTGGCGCTCCTCGGGCCCAACGGGTCCGGCAAGACCACATGCTTCTACACGATCGCCGGGCTGGTGATGCCGGATGGCGGACAGGTGCAGGTCGACGGGCGCGACGTCACCAACTACCCAATGTACCGTCGCGCAAGGCTTGGCATCGGCTACCTTCCGCAGGAACGCTCGATCTTCCAGGGGCTCAATGTCGAGGACAACATCCTGGCGATTCTCGAGATCGTCGAAACGGACAGGTCCAAGCGGCGCGAAAGACTCGAGGAGCTGCTGAACGAATTCTCGATCGCGCACTTGCGCCGCACGCCGTCAGTCGCATTGTCGGGGGGAGAACGCAGGCGCTGCGAAATCGCTCGCAGCCTTGCGGCCGATCCGAGATACCTGCTGCTTGACGAGCCCTTTCCAGGCATCGACCCGATCGCCGTCGGCGACATCCGCGAGCTGGTGATCGAACTCAAGGACCGAGGAATCGGCGTCTTGATCACCGACCACAACGTGCGTGAGACGCTCCAGATCGTCGACCGGGCCTACATCCTCCACAATGGTACCGTGTTGATGAGCGGCAGCGCGGACGAAGTCGTCGTTGACGAGAAGGTCCGCCGCATCTTCCTGGGCCAGGAGTTTCGGATGGCATGAATGGAGGTGCGGCTGACAGCGACGGCGCGGTCGACACCAGCTGGAATCGATGGCAAATGCTGTCCGGCGTGAATCCCCGTGTCCGCTGGCCCCCTGCATCTTCAATGTCGTCGGGTCGCTTCACATATACATACAAGGTATCGTCCAAGGCTCTCGCCGCCTGACGGGTGGCAGGCCGTATCGTTTCGGGAGAAGTCCATGCAGTATCAAGTCACCGGCAAGAAGATCGACATCGGCGAAGCGTTTCGAGAGCATATCACGGCGTCCCTCGACGAAGTCGCCGGCAAGTATGCCGGGAGGCCGACCGACGCGAACGTCGTATTCTCGAAGAGCGGCCACGAATTCGTCTGCGAAATCGTGATCCATCTTTCGACCGGACTCACCGTTCAGGCCCGAGGCCATGACCACGAGATATATGCCGCTTTCGAACGGAGCCGCGACAAGGCCGAAAAGCAGCTCCGGCGGTACAAGCGACGCCTGAAGGATCATCGCCGTGAACGACCTGTTGAACTTCAAGACGCGTCAGCCTATATCCTCGCGTCGTCCGACGGACACGACGAATCGGAACCCGACACGCTTCAGCCGATCATCATCGCAGAGATGGAAACGAAGATTCCTTTGCTGTCAGTCGGGGAAGCGGTGATGCAGATGGAGCTCGCGGGTGCTCCGGTGCTTGTCTTTCGCAATGAACTGCGGGGAACCGGAGTCAATGTCGTGTATCGTCGGGATGACGGGAACATTGGCTGGATCGACCCCAGCTAGGTCAGTGAGGCCAACCGCTGCCAAGGGACAGGATTGAATGAACGTAGCAAAGATTCTCCGCCCGGATGCGGTCAGGCACCTTGCCTCGCTCAGCAGCAAGAAGCGGCTGTTTCACGAGATTGGGGATCTGGCAGAAATCGCCTACGGCCTCAATCCGGCTGACGTGGCGTCAGCGCTTCAGGAACGCGAGGCACTGGGTCCGACCGGAGTAGGGCATGGGGTTGCTTTGCCGCATGCCCGCCTGGCCGACCTGACAAACGTTTGCGGACTCTTCGTTCAGATCGAGCGCCCCCTCGAATTCGAGGCAGTCGACAAGCAGCCTGTCGATCTGGTCTTCGCGCTTCTGGCGCCCGAGGATGCAGGCGTTGAGCACTTGAAGGCGCTGGCAGTCGTGTCGCGCTCCATGCGTGACGTCGATCTTTGCACCAAGCTTCGCGCCAATACGGATTCGGCCACGTTGCACACCCTTCTTGCCGAACAGCCGCGCGAAAAGGCCGCCTGAGCCGCAAGACGATTCTGTCCCGGTCGCTCCGCCGGGGCCAGTTCGAGCCATTCCCTCGAATCCAGCTGCGCGACCCGGTCGCAGGAATTCGCTGCTTCGCCGACCGAGCGATTTGCATGGCCGGCTCGGTCTGCCGAATCACTCGGCGGCGAGGATCACTCCGGGCGAATGAGCCAGGAAGAACGGGTTTCGAAAGGACGGCTTGCCATACGCGAGCGGTTCGTGCGTCTCCTTCCAGACCACCTTCCCCCCGGCAGCGGCCAAAACGGCATGGCCGGCGGCCGTGTCCCACTCCATCGTCGGGCCAAGACGTGGGTAGAAGTCCGCCTCTCCTGTCGCCACAAGGCAAAACTTGAGCGACGAACCGGCGCTCACCAGATCTGCCACCTCATATTTCGCGATGTAGTCGTCCGTTGCCTGGTCCCTGTGTGACTTCGATGCCACCACGCGCAACGCCGCATTGTCCGGTTCGACGACCCTGATCTGTCGCGTGTCGCCAGGCCTGTCCGCGCCCAGATCGCCCGTTTCCTCGATCGCCCCGCCTTCCGGCAAGGTCAGGAACAGCCGCCTCTTCGCCGGCGCATAGACAACGCCCAACACCGGGCAGCCGTCTTCGACCAGTGCGATGTTCACCGTGAAGTCGCCCCTGCGCTGGACGAATTCCTTGGTGCCGTCCAGCGGATCAACGATCAGGAACGTCCTGGCCGAAAGATCATGGGTCGCGGATTGTTCCTCGGTCACCAGGGGCAAACCCGGGAATCCGGCCGTCAGCCCTGCCGCTATCAGCCTGTCGGCTGCCTCGTCCGCCTCCGTCACCGGGGACGAGTCCTGCTTTTTCCTGATCACGAGATCGTCGCGACGGTAGGTCTCCATGATGGCCTCGCCGCCTTGAATCGCCAAGCGGCGCATGGTCGACACCAAAATGTCTCTATCAGCATTCACTGCGGATTCCTTCGCATGCCCTGTCGATACGCTTCGTCAGGGGACTGCGGAACTTATTGTCCTCTCGGCGAGAACGGGCAACCCGGTTTCACGGCCAGCACCAGTTCGGGAGCCGTACGGACCTATCCGGCCACCCGCATTGTGACGTTGATTCGACCACCGTCGGGCAGAAGGGACGACGAACCGAACCGGATCCGGTCAATGCCGTGATATGCCAGCCGCGCTGCACCCGAGAGCACGGCCACGTCGCCGGAATTCAGCCAGATGGATTGCGTCGGGCCACCACGGGTCACCTGCCCGATCCGGAACAGCGCGTCATCTCCGAGGGAAATCGAAACGACCGGCCAGTCCAGATCGACCTCGTCCCGATCCTGGTGCAGTCCCATTTTCGAGCCTTCGCCGTAAAAATTGACGAGACATGAGTCCGGTGCGCGATCAACGCCCGAAATCGTCGACCAGACATCAAGCATTGCGATCGGAATCTCGGGCCAGGCTTCGCCATCCGGCTGGAGAGAATCGTATCTGTAGCCGGCGCGGTCCGTGACCCAACCGACCCTTCCGGCGGCACTCATTCTTACCGACATCTTCTTGCCGCCGGGCGTTTCATACCTGCGAAAGGGCGCCTTTGCGGCAACGTCGCGCAAGTCGCCCACCATTTTGCGCTGCAGGTCCGGGGCAAGAAACCCTTTCCAGATCCTGACGCCATTCACATCCAACGCGGTGCCCGACATGCGCGCACTATAGCCGGATGGCCGCAAGGTTCCATCGGGCACAGGATCAAGATTGTCGCCCTCCTGGCACCAATGCCGCGAACGCACGCTGATCGTTGCCGCGTCTTTCGCCCCGTATCGTGCCCGACAAGCGGCCTGCGTCCGCATCTGGCGCCGTCTGTCCGGGCGCAAGTCGGCGAGTCGGGTCGGCGGGTCGTGTTCGCATTCGGTTCAGACCCTTTGTGAATTCGCTTTCCTGACCTGCTTGCAGGCGCCAAGACCGCTACCTATATACCCCACGAACCCGTGATCGCCCCTTGATGCGTCACGACTTATGGGATGGGAAACCGGTGCCGAACCGGGCCGGTTTTCCGGACATCGCCGAAAGAAAGAGGACACAGGAATGGGCAAAGTTATCGGTATTGACCTGGGTACAACGAACAGCTGCGTCGCCATCATGGATGGGTCCCAGCCCCGGGTGATCGAAAACACCGAAGGCGCGCGAACCACGCCATCAATCGTCGCGTTCACCGACAAGGAACGCCTTGTTGGGCAACCGGCTAAACGCCAGGCAGTCACGAATCCGGAGAACACCGTTTTCGCGGTCAAGCGCCTGATCGGACGTCGTGTCGACGATGCCGAGGTGACGAAGGACAAGAAGATCGTGCCATATGCCATCGTCGATGGCGGCAACGGTGATGCCTGGGTCGAGGCGGGAGGCGAAAACTACTCGCCGTCCCAGATCTCGGCTTTCATCCTCCAGAAAATGAAGGAAACCGCCGAGGGCTACCTTGGCGAGGACGTCGCGCAGGCCGTCATCACCGTGCCGGCCTACTTCAACGACGCGCAGCGCCAAGCCACGAAGGATGCCGGCAAGATCGCCGGGCTCGAGGTGCTGCGGATCATCAATGAGCCGACCGCCGCGGCCCTGGCCTACGGTCTCGACAAGAAGGAGACGAAGACCATTGCCGTCTATGATCTCGGCGGCGGCACCTTCGACATCACGATCCTCGAGATCGATGACGGCCTCTTCGAGGTGAAGTCCACGAATGGCGACACGTTTCTCGGCGGCGAGGATTTCGACATGCGGGTCGTCAACCACCTGGCCGAGGAGTTCAAGAAGGAGCACGGTGTTGACCTGACCGCCGACAAGATGGCGCTTCAGCGCCTGAAAGAGGCGGCAGAAAAGGCAAAGATCGAGCTTTCAAGCTCCTCCCAGACCGAGATAAACCAGCCGTTCATTTCGATGGATCCTGGCTCGGGTACGCCGCTCCACATGGTCATCAAGCTGACCCGCGCAAAGCTGGAGAGCCTTGTAGGCGACCTGATCAAGAAGTCGATCAAGCCGTGCCAGGCTGCCCTGAAGGATGCCGGCATCCCGAAGGACAGCATCGATGAAGTCGTTCTTGTCGGCGGCATGACACGGATGCCGAAGGTCATCGAGGAAGTCACGAAGTTCTTCGGAAAGGAGCCGCACAAGGGCGTGAACCCCGACGAGGTCGTCGCAATGGGCGCTGCCATTCAGGCCGGCGTTCTCCAGGGTGACGTCAAGGACGTTGTCCTGCTCGACGTGACGCCGCTTTCCCTGGGCATTGAAACGCTTGGAGGCGTCTTCACCCGGCTCATCGATCGCAACACGACGATTCCCACGAAAAAGTCGCAGATCTTCTCGACCGCCGAGGACAACCAGAACGCGGTTACCATCCGCGTCTTCCAGGGCGAGCGCGAAATGGCGGCGGACAACAAGATTCTCGGTCAGTTCAACCTGGAAGAGATTCCTCCCGCGCCACGTGGAATGCCCCAGATCGAGGTGACCTTCGACATCGATGCCAACGGCATTGTCAGCGTGTCGGCCAAGGACAAGGGCACCGGCAAGGAACAGAAGATCACGATCCAGGCGTCGAGCGGCCTTTCGGACGAAGAAATCGAACGGATGGTCAAGGATGCCGAGGAAAACGCCGAGGCCGACAGGGAACGCCGGGAGCTGGTCGAGGCGAAGAACAGCGCCGAAAGCAAGATCGACTACTACGAAAAGCAGATCAAGGAGCATAGCGACAAGGTCGATCCAACCACCGTTGAGGCGATCGAGCTGGCCATCTCTGCACTCAAGGACGACCTCGAAAAGGACGATGTCACGGCAGAAAAGCTGCAATCCGGCATTCGCAACCTGGAAGAAGCGTCGATGAAACTGGGCGAGGCAATCTACAAGGCGCAGGCCGAGTCCGCTGGAGACACCGATCCGGACGCCGAAGACGAGCCGCGCGGTGTGGATGACGACATTGTCGATGCCGACTTCGAAGACCTCGAAGACGACAAGCGCGCTTGACGCCGCTTGGCGCGACTCACGACCGGCCCGAGGCCTTCTCGGGCCGGTCGCAGCGCTTCAAGGGGAATGAGACATGTCCAAGCGCGATTTCTACGAGGTTCTTGGGGTCGCCAGGGGTGCGTCATCCGAAGAGCTAAAGAAGGCATACCGGCGCAAGGCAAAGGACCTTCACCCGGACCGCAACTCGGACAATCCCAACGCCGAAGCCCAGTTCAAGGAAGTCAACGAAGCGTACGAAATCCTCAGGGACTCCGAAAAGAAAGCGGCCTATGACCGCTTCGGTCATGCCGCGTTCGAGGGAGGCATGGGCGGCGGGGCGCATCCCGGACGCGAATACGCAGGAGGCGATTTCGCCAGCGCATTTTCGGATGTCTTTGACGATCTGTTCGGCGACATAACCGGATCTCGCCGCGGAAGAGGGCGCCAGCGCGCAACGCGCGGCTCGGACCTGCGCTACAACCTGCGTGTTGCGCTCGAAGACGCGTATGCGGGCATCCAGAAGTCCATCCGGGTACCGACCGCCCTGGCCTGCGAAACATGCAACGGCACGGGAGCCGAAGGCGGCGCGGAACCGGAATCCTGCCCGACTTGCTCGGGCTTGGGAAAGGTGCGCGCGAGCCAGGGCTTTTTCACGGTGGAGCGTACCTGTCCCACCTGCTCTGGCGCCGGCCAGGTCATCAGGAATCCCTGCGGGTCCTGCGGCGGATCCGGGCGGGTCGCGAAGGAACGCTCGCTTTCCGTCAACATTCCCGTTGGCGTAGAAACCGGAACGCGGATCCGGCTCGCCGGTGAAGGCGAGGCGGGTTTGCGGGGAGGTCCGCCTGGCGATCTCTACATCTTTGTCAATGTCGCCGAGCATGCGTTGTTCCAGCGCGACGGAATGAACCTGTATTGTCAAGTGCCTGTTTCGATGGCGACGGCAGCACTCGGGGGCGACATCGAGGTTCCCACCATCGATGGCGGGCGCAGCCGCGTGAAGATTCCGACCGGCAGCCAGTCGGGCCGCCAGATGCGGCTTCGGGGCAAGGGAATGCCTCCGCTGAGGGGTGGAGGCCGTGGCGACATGATGGTCGAGCTTGCGGTCGAAACTCCGGTCAACCTGACTGCCAGGCAGAAGGAACTGCTCCTCGAGTTTGAAGAGCTCTCGGCGGAAAACAATCCCAACAGCTCGGGGTTTTTCGAGAAAGTGAGATCCTTCTGGGAAAGCATGAAGGCCTGAACGGCGGGCCGCATCAAGGTACGAATATAGGTGCCGCCCTTGAACGCACGGGCTGAGGTTGCCGGCCATTCAAGCCAGGTTCATTCGCCGTGCGACTGCTACTCGCCCTGACGGGCCTGCACGGCACATCTGACAAACGTTGCACCGGAATGACGGACGTGCGCCCGTTTGCCGGACAAGACTGACCGGCGTCCCCTCTGTTCCAGCATGCTCGGCAACCCTGAAAGGGTTCCGGCACCCTTTCGGCCGGACGAGCCCGCCGGTCCCCACAATGGAGCAGCGGAGCGTGTCGAGCGCGCGGACGCGATCCCGGTGCGCTCAAGCCCGAAATGTCGCGCCAGTCGCCTGATCATGCGGCAGCATCCATGGCTTGAAGGGAAGTCTCGCGCCACTGAATGCCGCGAGGTCTACAGCCGGCCGTGACAGTGCTTGAATTTCTTTCCCGACCCGCACGGGCACGGGGCATTGCGGCCCGGCTTTCCCCAAGTCGAGGGATCGTTTTCGTCAAATCCGGTTGATGCCTTGGGCTTGAGGGCAGATGCCTTCGCGGAGGCCGCCGCCGAGGCAGCCTGCTGCTGCGCCAGCATTTGCCGAATCATCGCCTGCTGCTCTTCCGCGCTCAGCGGCCGGACAAGGGCGAGTTTCTCGGTCACTTCGCCCCGCAGCGCGTTCAGCAATCCCTCAAAGAGCTGGAACGACTCGGACTTGTATTCGTTTACGGGATCACGTTGGGCATATGCGCGGAAGCCGACGACAGACCGCAGATGCTCAAGCTTAAGGATATGCTCCCGCCATTTCGCATCCATCGTCTGCAGCAGGACCTGTTTCTCGACGGAACGCATGTTGTCCAGGCCGAACTGCTCTGCCTTTGAGTTCATGAAACGGTCCGACTCTTCGTAGAGCCGTTCGCGGATCATCTCGTCATCGACCCCTTCTTCCTCGGCCCACTCGACTATAGGCGGCGAGATTCCAATCTTCTTCCTGACCTCCTCGGCCAGCGTCTCCGTTTCCCATTGATCCGCGTATGTCTTGGGCGGCATGCATTGCTCGACCAGGTCGTCGATGACCTCGTGCCGCATGTCCTGCACGATTTCCTCGACCTCTTCCGCCTCCATGATCTCCCGTCGCTGGCTGAAAATGACCTTTCGCTGGTCGTTCATGACGTCGTCGAGTTTCAGGAGCTGCTTGCGGATGTCGAAGTTCCGTCCCTCAACCTTGGCTTGGGCACGTTCGAGCGACTTGTTTACCCACGGGTGCTGAATGGCTTCGCCTTCCTGCATCCCAAGGGTCGAGAGAACCTTGTCCAGTCGCTCCGATCCAAAGATGCGCATGAGGTCGTCCTCAAGCGAAAGGAAGAATGTCGAGCGGCCCGGGTCTCCCTGGCGCCCCGAACGTCCACGAAGCTGGTTGTCTATGCGTCGGCTCTCATGCCGTTCGGTGCCAAGAACGAACAGGCCGCCGGCAGCCAGGACCTTTTCCTTGTCATCGGCGTGTTCGGCCTCGATCCTGGCGCGGATGGCCTCCGGGTCGGCATCCGGCTCCTCGACAAGCGCCTGCATCACCCGCATCTCGACGTTTCCGCCGAGCTGGATGTCCGTGCCGCGCCCCGCCATGTTGGTGGCGATCGTCACGGCGCCGGGCTTGCCCGCATCGGCCACGATCTGCGCTTCCTGTTCGTGGTGCCGTGCGTTCAGGACGTTGTGCGCGATCTTCTTCTTCTTCAGGAGCCCCGACAGGAATTCCGAGCGTTCGATCGAGGTCGTGCCGACAAGAACCGGCTGCGCCTTTTCGTGGGCTTCATTGATTTCGTGAACGATGCCGTCGAATTTCTCGTCCGCGGTGCGGTAGATCTGGTCGTCTTCGTCCACGCGCGCGACCGTGACGTTCGTCGGAATCTCCATGACCCCAAGCTTGTAGATTTCCTGGAATTCCTCGGCCTCAGTCGCAGCCGTGCCGGTCATGCCGGCGAGCTTCTCGTAGAGGCGGAAGTAGTTCTGGAAAGTCACGCTCGCCAGCGTGACGTTTTCCGGCTGGATCGGGACGCCTTCCTTCGCTTCGATCGCCTGGTGCAATCCGTCCGACAGCCGGCGTCCCGCCATCATCCTGCCGGTGAATTCGTCGATCAGCACGACTTCCCTGTCTCGGACGATGTAGTCCTTGTCCTTCGTGAAGAGCTTGTGTGCCCGCAAACCCTGGTTGACGTGATGCACAAGAGTCGTGGATTCGGGATTGTAAAGCGACTGCTCTTCGGGCAGGAGCCCCGCCTCCCGCAGGCGCGCCTCGAGGAACTCGTTGCCGTCGTCAGTGTAGGTGACGTTGCGGGTCTTTTCGTCGAGCGAGTAGTGATCGTCCTGCACTTCCGGGATCAGCTTGTCGATCGTGACATAGAGTTCCGATCGGTCCTCGCTCGGCCCGGAAATAATCAGCGGCGTCCGCGCTTCATCGATGAGGATCGAATCCACCTCGTCAACAATTGCAAAGTAGTGATCCCGCTGCGTCATGTCGGCCAGCGCCGACTTCATGTTGTCGCGCAGGTAGTCGAAGCCCAGCTCGTTGTTCGTGGCATAGGTGATGTCGGAACGATAGGCGGCCTTCTTTTCGCTTTCGTCCTGACCGGGATGCACAACGCCCGTCGTCATTCCCAATGCGGAATAGACCTTGCCCATCCACTCGGCATCACGCTTGGCGAGATAGTCGTTCACGGTGACGATGCGAACGTTCCGGCCAGTCAAGGCATTGAGATATGCGGGAAGGGTGGCGACCAGCGTCTTTCCCTCTCCTGTCTTCATCTCCGCGATGCTGCCCCGGTGCAGGAACACGCCGCCGATCAACTGAACGTCAAAGGCACGAAGCCCGAGTGCACGCCGACCGGCTTCACGACAATTGGCAAAGGCTTCGGGCAGGATGTCGTCCAGGCTTTCGCCCTCCGCGACGCGCTTCCTGAACTCCTCCGTCTTTGCGACGATTTCCTGGTCTGACAGCGCCTCGAATTCTGGCTCCATCGCGTTGATCCGCGCAATCAGCGGACGCGTCGCCCTGACCCGGCGGTCATTCACGGTCCCGAAGACCTTCTTCGCAATTGATCCAAATTCAAGCATTCGCAGCGCCTCTTGGCATCAGGACTGACGAGATCGTGTGAGGGGATGAGCTTGCCCGTGCCTCTGGCCCGCCATAGAAGGGCAAGGAAACAGCCGCCTCGCCAACGTTCAGCGATTTAAGGGGCGGGTATCCTGCTGTCAACTTCGCCCGGACTCCCGGCCCCATTCGAGGACACAACATGACTTCAAGAAAAAGGCTTGCCGCCTTCGCGGCCGTGATCGCACTGGCACTTCCAACGAGCGCGTTCGGGGACGAGCATGTCCGCGCGGATACGGTCGTGGCAACCGTAAACGGCACGGACATCACCTTGGGACACATGATCCTGCTGAAGCAGCGCCTCCCGGACCAGTACCGGCAACTTCCAGGCGACGTCCTCTTCGAAGGAATTCTCGACCAGCTTGTTCAGCATGCGTTGCTGGGCAACGTTGTCGAGACTCTCCCGCTCAGAGCGCGCCTGACACTAGAAAACGAGGAGCGCGCGCTTCGCGCCAACGAGGAAATGCGGCGCGTGGCGTCTGCCGCCATGACGAACGAGGCCCTGCAGGAAGCATACGACCAGGTCTACGGTTCGGCCGAGCCCCAGACCGAATACAACGCCTCGCACATTCTCGTGACGACGGAAGAGGAAGCGCTTGCGCTCGTGACGGAACTGGATGGCGGTGCCGACTTCGCCGGCCTCGCAAAGGAAAGGTCCACCGGACCCTCCGGGCCCAGTGGCGGAGAGCTGGGCTGGTTCGCCAGGGGCGCAATGGTGCCTCCGTTCGATGCCGCGGTCGCTGCACTCGAGACCGGAACGATTTCGGCACCGGTGCAGACGCAGTTTGGCTGGCACGTCATCAAGCTCAACGAGACGCGAACGAAGGACGTGCCGACCATTGCCGAGGTTCAGGGAGAGCTTCTTGACAGCATCCAGCGATCCGCGATCGAAAGCCGTCTGGACGAGTTGACGGCCGGTGCCGACATAACGCGCAAGACAGCGGATGACATCGACCCAATCGTTCTGGACGATCTCTCGCTCGTGGGTGGCTGACGTTGGCCGGCAACCTCCCCGTCTCCCCGCTGGCCCCCGAGGGCGGATTTCCGAATCTTCCCGCGATCGCCGGTGTCCGGTTCGCGACGGCGGCGGCCGGCATAAAGTACGAGAGCCGCACCGACGTCATGCTGGCCGAGCTGGCGCCCGGCACGACCATTGCCGGTACGTTCACCGGATCGAAGACCCGCGCCGCGCCGGTGCTGGACTGCCAGGAAAAGATTGGAACGCCATCAGAGGCCGGTGCGGCCATTGTCGTCAATTCCGGAAACGCGAATGCATTCACTGGCGCGGCAGGCGTGACCTCGGTCAAGGCCATCACGAACGCGGTCGCAACCGCGACCGGTATCCCGGAAGTCCGGATCTTCACGTCCTCCACCGGCGTCATAGGCGAGCCGCTCCCCCACGATCGCATTGTCGCGACGCTTGCAGCGCTGGTCGAGAAGCTGGATGAACATGGCATCTCCGACGCCGCGCGCGCGATCATGACCACCGACACCTTCCCGAAAGGGGCCGGCCGGACTGTCGATGTCGACGGAAGAAGCATTCGCATCGTCGGAATCGCGAAAGGCTCCGGCATGATCGCGCCCGACATGGCAACGATGCTTGTCTACATCTTCACCGATGCCCGAATCTCGCAGGACAGGCTCCAGTCGCTCGTGGCTGCCGCCTGCGACAAGACATTCAACTGCATCACCGTCGACAGCGACACCTCAACCTCCGACACGCTGCTCGCCGCCGCGACGGGAGCGTCGGGCGTAGACGTGGAAGGCAGCGATGCCTTCGCGGCGGCCCTTGCAGAAGTCATGGATGATCTTGCAAGGCAGGTCGTGCGTGACGGCGAAGGGGCCAGCAAGTTCGTCACTGTCAGCGTCACGGGCGCCGCGAGCGAAAGCGATGCCCGTCAGGTCGCATTCGCAATCGCAAATTCGCCATTGGTCAAGACGGCGATTGCAGGCGAGGATCCGAATTGGGGTCGAGTCGTCATGGCGGTCGGCAAGTCGGGTGCCGAAGCCGACCGGGACCGGCTTTCGATCCGGTTTGGAAACGTGCTGGTTGCAAAGGACGGCAGGGTCGCTCCCGGCTACGTGGAAGCAGAGGCCGCCCGGCACATGAATGGCGACAACGTGTCCGTCTCGGTGGAGCTTGGCCTGGGAGCCGGCGCGGCAATGGTCTACACCTGCGACCTTACGGAAAGGTACATTGCCATCAACGCGGACTATCGTTCGTGACGATCGTCCTCGTGTCCGCAGTAGCCCTCGTCGACCCCGATGGCCGGGTTCTTCTCGCCCAAAGGCCAAATGGCAAGTCGATGGCCGGACTTTGGGAGTTTCCGGGCGGAAAGGTCGAGGACGGCGAGGCTCCGGAGGCGGCGCTCATACGGGAGCTGCGCGAGGAGCTCGGGATCGAAACCTGGGAAAGCTGCCTTGCGCCGCTGACTTTCGCGAGCCATGCCTATGACGATTTTCACCTCCTGATGCCGCTCTTTGCCTGCCGGAAGTGGCAGGGCACGCCGGCCTCAAGGGAAGGACAGAATCTCAAATGGGTCAGGCCCGCCGCGCTGCGCGACTACCCGATGCCGCCCGCCGACATTCCGTTGATTCCGGTGCTCAGGGACTGGCTGTAGCCTGATTCTGCCGCTCGACGCAGCAAGTATCAGGTGAGCGTACGCTCGACCTCCTCGCGTTCGAAGATCTCGATGACATCGCCTTCCTTGATGTCATCGTAGCTTTCGAAGGCCATGCCACATTCCTGGCCGGACGGAACCTCGGTCACCTCGTCCTTGAAGCGCTTCAGCGTCTTCAAGATCCCCTCGTGGATCACCACGTCGTCGCGCAGGAGGCGCACGCCTGCAGAGCGCCGCGCGGTTCCTTCGGTCACGAGGCAGCCCGCGATGCGGCCCACGCCCGACACCTTGAAGGCCTCCTTGACCTGTGCGTAGCCGATGAACCTCTCGCGCAACTCCGAAGACAGGAGCCCGCTGGCCGCGGCTTTCGCGTCGTCCACGAGATCGTAGATCACGCTGTAATATCGTACGTCCACGCCCTTCTGGTTCGCGGCGTTTCGCGCAGGCGTGTTGGCGCGCACGTTGAAGCCGAAGACCGGAGCGCCGCTTGCCTCGGCAAGGCCGACATCCGACTCTGTTATGGCACCGACACCCGAATGCAGGACGCGTATGCGCACTTCCTCGTTGCCGATCTTTTCCATCGCCTGGACGATGGCCTCCGCACTGCCTTGCACGTCCGCCTTCACGACAAGCGGCATTTCGACGACGCTTTCGCCGTCCTTCGCCTTCTGCAGCATTTGTTCAATGGTAGTTGCGGCTCCGGCAGCGGCGCGCTTTTCCTTGGCCTGGCTTGCCCTGTAATCTGAAATCTCGCGCGCCTGGGCTTCCGTGTCGACAACGTTCAGGACATCGCCGGCTTCGGGCGTGCCGTTCAGGCCCAGAACCTCGACCGGCACGGAAGGCCCGGCCTCCTTGATCCGCTCGCCCTTGTCGCTCTCCATCGCGCGAACCTTGCCCCATTGCTCTCCGACGACAAAGATGTCGCCCTGCCGAAGCGTTCCGTTCTGAACAAGGACGGTCGCAACCGGACCGCGTCCGACATCAAGCTGGGCCTCGATGACCGCTCCTTGGGCCGCACGATCCGGATTGGCCTTGAGTTCGAGGATTTCGGCCTGAAGCGCAATTGCCTCAAGCAATTCGTCAAGCCCGTTCCCTTTGACAGCCGAGACCTCCACGTCCTGCACCTCGCCAGACATCTTCTCGACGACCACTTCCTGCTGAAGAAGCTCGGTGCGAACGTTGTCGGGGCTGGCCGCCGGCAGGTCCGTCTTGTTGATCGCGACGATGATCGGCACATCGGCAGCCTTGGCATGATTGATCGCCTCGATCGTCTGCGGCATGACGGAATCGTCGGCCGCGACGACAAGCACCACGATATCCGTAACCTGCGCGCCCCGCGCCCGCATGGACGTGAACGCCGCGTGGCCCGGCGTGTCCAGGAATGTCAGAACCGATTTTTCCCGAGTCGTGACCTGGTATGCGCCAATATGCTGCGTGATGCCGCCAGCCTCGCCCGCAGTGACCTTTGTCTCGCGAATGGCGTCGAGGAGCGATGTCTTTCCGTGATCGACGTGGCCCATGACCGTAATGACCGGCGGACGCGGGCTCAAGTCTTCGTCCTTGTCCTCGACCGTGTCGATCACGTCCTCGACATCCGCATCGGACACCCGCTGCACGCTGTGCCCAAAGGACTCGATGATGAGCTCGGCCGTATCTGCGTCGATCGTCTGGTTCTGGGTTGCCATGATGCCGTTCGTCATCAGCGCCTTGACGACATCTGCAACTCGCTCCGACATGCGGTTCGCCAGCTCGCTGACCATGATCGCTTCGGGAAGCTGAACGGTGCGCATGACCTTTTCGCGTTCCTGCGTGCCGCTCGTGGCCTTCTGGCGTGCCCGCTCCTGCTTTCGCCTCATCGCCGCAAGCGAACGCTGCCGGCCGCCTTCACCGGACAGCGCCTGGTTCAACGTCAGCTTTCCTTCGCGCCTTCCGCCGGCGCTGCGAGACCGGCCGCCCCGATTGTCGCGGCGCGGCTCTCGCTCCTCCCGCTGTTCACGTTTCGGCGCGGTCTTTCCGCCACCGCGCGCTGGAGCGGGCTCTGCAGCGGGTGCCTGCTCTGCTGCCGCGCGCGCGCGCGCGGCCTCTGCCTTCTTGCGTTCCTCTTCTTCCGCTTTCGTCCGGGCTCTCTCTGCGCGTTCCTGTTCCTCGCGTTCCTTGGCAACAGCCTCGGCCTTGCGCCTTTCGCGCTCTTCGGCGCGAGCCCTTTCCTCGTCGGCGCGCTTCTTGGCTTCGTCGGCCTCCGTCGCCTTGGCGGCCGCCAACGCCTTCATTCGGCGCTCGAGTTCCGCATCCGATATTCCGGCTGGCCGATTGGACGGGTCCGTAGCCTGAACAGTTGCCGCCTTCGGCTGGGATGGCGTCTTGGCAGCACCGGGCTTCGGCACGACAACGCGCTTGCGCTTCGTTTCGACCACGACGTTCTTGGTTCTGCCATGCGAAAAGCTCTGCTTCACCTGGCCGGGGCCGCGTCCACGCAGGCCGAGCGTTTTCTTGCCGTCACTTTCGCTCATAGAGTTTTCTGCACCTCTTCGGCGGACATGCCACCGTCCAATTCGCGAACGCCAGATAGCCGGATGGCGTCCTCCCTGATCATTTCAGTGAGGCCGCCATTTCCGAGCGCCGCATGTATCACACGTTCCCGACCAAAGGACAAACCCAATTCTGACGCCGTCAGAACCTCGAAAAAGCTGCCTCGGCCACCTGGCGGATGAAGCCTGGACTTGCCCCGATCCGAGCCGTCCGTGGCCTGAAACAGGATCCTGGCCTCGCCGCGGCCAAGCCAGTCCTTCACCCTTTCGAACCCGGCCACCGCCAGTCCGGCCTTCCGCGCCATCGAGAGCCGGTCGGTCAAGCGCCGTGCAAGCAGTTTCTCGACATCAGCAGGCAGCGTGTCGGGCACGGACACCTGCTTCCTTGCGGCACGGCCAAAAAGACCTTGGCGCATGGCCGCGTCCAAGGCGTCTCTCTTCGCTGCAACCCATATCCCACGCCCCGGCAGCTTCTCCAGGACATCCGGCACGACCTCCCCGTCGGGGCTGACCGCAAAGCGGATCAGACGACGCTTCGGTCGGGTCTCACCGGTCGCGATACAGCGGCGTTCGGGTTCGCCGCGAGTTCTTGCTTTGCCGCCTCTGGGCAAGACAGTTCGAGGCCATCAGGCCTCGACCTCCTCTGCCACGTCCGCCTCGGCCTCATCGTCACTATCGGCCTCGAGCTGTTCGGGGTCTACCCAGCCCAGCTGTATTCGCGCGGTCATCACCATGTTCTGCGCTTCTTCCAGGGAAACATTGAAGCTCTCCAGAAGGCCGTCATCCTTGGTTCTCTCTCCTTTGACAGTGGTCCATCCACCGGCGAGCTCCCAGTCTGCGCATCGTGCGAACTCCTCGATCGTCTTCACGCCGTCGCTCGCCAGAACCTCGATCATCTGGGGTGTCAGGCCGTCGAACGCAAACAGGCTGTCTTCGGCTCCCAGCTTGCGGGCACGTTCCTCGGATTGCCGGTTCTGTTCGTCGATGTGGTCGCGAGCCCGAGCCTGAAGCTCGTTGGCCGTGTCCTCGTCCACGCCGTCGATGACCAGCAATTCGTCGATTTCGACATACGCGACTTCCTCGAGGCTGGTGAATCCTTCCGACACGAGCAGTTGCGCGAAGAACTCGTCAAGATCCAGCGTGTCCATGAAGAGCTTGGTGCGCTCCTCGAATTCCGCCTGGCGACGTTGGCTCTCCTCATCTTCGGTCATGATGTCAATGTCGAGCCCGGTGAGCTGCGATGCCAGCCGGACATTCTGTCCGCGCCGGCCGATGGCGAGGCTCAGCTGCTCCTCCGGCACCACGACCTCGATTCGCTCGGCGTCCTCGTCAAGAACCACCTTGGAAACCTCTGCGGGCTGAAGCGCGTTGACGAGAAATGTCGGCGCGTCCTCGTTCCAGGGAATGATGTCGATCTTTTCGCCCTGCAATTCGTTGACGACGGCTTGCACGCGGGAGCCGCGCATTCCGACGCAGGCCCCGACCGGGTCGATCGAGGATTCGTACGAGATGACCGCGATCTTTGCCCGGCTGCCCGGATCGCGCGCCACTGCCTTGATCTCGATGATGCCGTCGTAGATCTCGGGCACTTCCATCCTGAAGAGTTCCGCCATGAACTCCGACGCCGTCCTGCTCAGGAATATCTGCGGTCCCCGGGTCTCGCTCCGCACGTCCTTGATGTAGCAGCGAATGCGGTCGCCGGGGCGGTAGGATTCCCGCCCGATCTTCTCGTTCCGGCGCAGGACGCCCTCGCCGCGACCCACGTCCACGATCACGTTGCCGTACTCCTCGCGCTTGACGACACCGTTGATGATGGTGCCGGCGCGATCCTTGAATTCTTCGAACTGCCTGTCCCGTTCGGCCTCCCGGACCTTTTGCAGGATCACCTGCTTCGCGGATTGCGCCGCGATCCGATTCATGTCCACCGGCGGCACCTCGTCCACGATCGTATCTCCCGGCTTGGGATCGGCGAGGTATTGACGCGCCTGTTCCGGCGTCAGTTGCGCCTGGTAGTTCTCGATCTCCTCCGCCTCGGGGTCGACCACCGTCCGCACTCGCGTGAACGTCGCCTTTCCGGTCTTGCGGTCAATCGACACGCGGATGTCCAGCTCGGCTCCGTACCGGCTCTTCGCCGCTCGGGCGAGGCTTTCCTCCATCGCCTCGACCACCAGCGCCGGGTCAATCATCTTTTCGCGCGCCACCGCTTCGGCAGTCTGCAGGAGTTCAAGCTGGTTTGCGGATGTGATCGCCATTTTCAGGCCTCCTTGTCGGCATCCAGGTTCTCGTCGGTATCGTCAATGTCCGCACCGGGGATTCGGTCCGGATTGCCGCGCGCCTTCAGGGAAGCGCGCACCAGATCATCACTCAACACAAGTCTTGCATCGCTCAACCAGTCGAACTTGAGACCGATAATCCCTTCGTCGACTTCAACGAGCACTTCGTCTTCCCCGACGCCGTGAAGCATGCCCCTGAATCGCTTGCGGCCGTCAATCAACTCGGACGTTTCAAGCCTTGCCTCGCATCCGCTCCACGCCGAAAAGTCCTTCATGCGCGTCAGCGGACGATCGATGCCGGGCGAACTGACTTCCAGGGTGTAGGCATCCTCGATCGGATCCTCGACATCCAGCGTCGCGCTTACGGCTGTCGATATCGCTGCACAGTCGTCGACCTCCATGCCGCCGTCCGGGCGCTCTGCCATGATCTGCAAGGTCCTCGACTTTCCGGACAACAGTCGTACGCGCACGAGCTCAAAGCCCAGGTCTTCGACCACCGGGGCAATCACGCCGGCCAGACGCCGGTCCACGCTCGTTCTGGCAACAAGATCGATCATGGTCTCAAACAAAAAAACGGGCCAGCGGCCCGTCGGTCATTTCCGTTGGAGCCTCGGGGGTGGAAGCCGAAGCACCGCTTTCGAAGGGGCATATAGGCGAGTCCGCAGCAGGCCGCAAGTCGGAACTGGCGCAAATTTCCGGGACGTCCGCGACAGCTGTTCCTCGTGCCGGTCAACTCGACCTTGCGCATGGACCCTGCACGGTCGCCGATCCGCATCCCGGCGGTGGCGAGGGGTGTGCAGTTTCGGCGTGCCTGGTGAAGGAGCATCCGGGTTTCCCGGCGATTGCGGAAACGGGCGCGGGTCTGCAATGCCGCTTGCATCCAGGCAGGCGGCTATGCTTGCTGCGTATCCGCGCACGCGGTACGGCCGCGCGTTCGCAACCCGTCGGTCACGCGCACAAGTTCCGCGCTTATCCCCGGTTCGCTGAGCGCGTGGCCGGCCCGCGCAACGATCCTCAGGTTCGAGCCCGGCCAGTGCGCGTGCAGTCGAAACGCGCCCGCCGGCGGACATATCATGTCATACCTGCCCTGCACGATGAAACCCGGAATGCCGGAAATGCGGCCTAGATTGGCCTCAATCCAGCCGTCGTGTTCGAGAAAGCCCTTGTTCATGAAATAGTGGTTCTCGAGCCGGGCAAAGGCACGGGCAAATTCGGACGGACTTGGGCTTCCCGAACCGTCGTTCCGCATCGACGCCAAGGTGTTCTCCCAGCTTGTCCACGCCCGTGCAAAGCGGATCTCGCCCTTCACGTCGCCGGAAAACAGCCGCCGCGAGTAGGCGGTGATCAGGTCATACTGCTCGTCTGCGGGAATCATGTCGACAAAGCGTGACCAGACATCCGGCCAGAACGCGCCCGCGCCGCCGCCATAGAACCAGTCGAGTTCGGACTGAGTCATCAAGAAGACGCTGCGCAGAATGAAATTCGCCACCCGTTCCGGATGCGTGATCCCGTAGATCAGGGCCAGTGCCGCACCCCAGCTGCCGCCAAAAACATTCCAGCGGTTGAGACCGAAAGTCTCCCGTATCGTCTCAATGTCGCGCACCAGATGCCAGGTCGTGTTGCTGTCAACGCTTGCATGCGGACGTGATCTTCCGCAGCCGCGCTGGTCAAACAGGATGACCCGATAGAAGTCCGGATCGAAATATCTTCGCATGGCAGGATTGCATCCGCCTCCCGGCCCGCCGTGCAGGACAACGACCGGAGCCCCCTTCGGGTTGCCGCACTGCTCGACATAGAGCCGGTGGCCTTCGCCGACGTCGAGCATTCTCTGATCGTACGGTTCGATCCGCGGATAAAGGTACTGCGACGCCGTTTTTTGGTCTGACGGTTTGTCCATGAAGGTTCTATATACGGGAGTGAAGACCGATTCACGGAACATTTTCAGCAGGAGCCGGCGAAAGGCAACATGTCAAAGGCATCGACAATCGACCCTTCGGAAATCGAGAAGTTCCAGGCGATGGCCACCGAATGGTGGGATCCGTCCGGGAAATTCAAGCCTCTCCACATGCTGAATCCCTGCCGCCTGGACTACATTGCGTCGCAGATTGCTGCCGAATTCGACCGTGACCTTTCCATGCGAGCGCCTTTCTCCGGCCTCCGCATCCTGGACATCGGCTGCGGCGGCGGGCTCCTGTCGGAACCCATGGCCCGCCTCGGGGCGGAGGTCGTGGGCGTCGATGCCGCAGAACGCAATGTCCCGGTGGCCAGCCTGCATGCGGACGAGCAGGGACTGTCCATCGACTTTCGCCATGCCACGGCCGAGGATCTCGTAGCCGAGGGTGAAACGTTCGACGCGGTCCTGAACATGGAAGTGATCGAGCACGTGTCCGATCCGGGCACCTTCCTGGCGGCCTGCCATGATCTTCTGAAGCCCGGCGGACTGATGACCTGCTCGACCATAAACCGAACGGCCAAGAGTTTCGCCCTGGCCATCGTCGGAGCGGAATACGTCATGCGATGGCTGCCTGCGGGCACACATCAGTGGTCCAGATTCATCACTCCGGACGAACTCTTCGGTCTGCTTCGCCAGGCAGGCCTCGAGCCGGTCGACCGGACCGGCTTCGTCTTCGATCCTCTCGGGTGGAGCTGGCGCCTGTCGGACCGCGACCTTTCGGTGAACTACGTCACGACGTCTCTTCGTCCCTAGCCGTCTCGTCGAGTCGCTGGCGCAGTTCCCGCATCACGGGCAATGCACTTCGCAATCGCTCTTCCCCGATGGCGCTGACCGCCTGTGCCAGGACGGGCGCAACCGATGCCAAGGCAATGTCCCATGCCTTGCGGCCCGAGGGGCTGATCGCGACCAGCTTCTTTCGCGCATCATCCCAGTCAGGCCGGACATGAATGTAGCCCGCCCGTTGCAACCTTCCGATCGTGTTTGTCATTGCGCCTCGCGAGACGTGAAAGGCGCGCGCCAGCTGCGCCGGAGTCCGCTCGCCTCCATGCCGGGCAAGGTGATGCAGTATCGAAAATTGGCTGAATTCCATTCCCTTTGGCAAAACCTTGCCGATCCGGCTCCGAACCAGATGGTCCGCCATGAACATTTCGCTGAACAGAGCGATGGCCAACTGGTCGACAGTGTCTCGGGAATCCGGCATCAGGCCTTGGTGTAGAATTGTTCGCTGGTCAGTGACGGAACGCGCCGCCTTGCATCATCGACCTCGCTCATGTTCAGGTCAACCAGGTTAACGCCAGGCGCTTCCCCGCCATCGCACAGGATGCGACCCCATGGATCGACGGCCAGGGAATGTCCATGTGTCTTCCTTTGCCGACCCCGGCTTGCCGGATGAACGCCGCATTGCGCCGGCGCAAGCACGAAGCATCCGGTCTCGATTGCGCGTGCCCGCAGCAGCGCCTCCCAATGCGCCTTCCCCGTATCGGGTGAAAACGCGGACGGTATCGCGAGGATCCTAGCGCCGGCCTTTGCAAGGCCCCGGAAAAGATAGGGAAATCGCAGGTCATAGCATATCGTCAACCCGACGGGCTCGCCGTCCACCACCCCCAGCACCGCCTTGTCTCCGGCACGATATCCGTCGCTCTCCCGATAGACTTCGGTCTCGCTGATCGATACGTCGAACATGTGGATCTTGTCGTAACGCGCTGCAATTCTTCCTTCCGGAGAAATCAGGAACGAACGGTTTATGAATCGTTTCTCGTCCCCGGACTTCAAGGCCAGTGACCCGAGCAAGAGCCAGATATCGAGCCGCGCGGCCACGCGACGCAGCGCGGCGAGCATCTTGTCCTGTTCCTCGACATCCAGCACTTCGTCCTGGTGCGTCCGACTCGTGGACACGCAGTTTGTCACCTCCGGCGTCAGGACAAACGTTGCGCCGGCCTCCGCCGCGTTTTCCACAAGACCTGATACGGTCCGCAGGTTTTCCTGCGGGTCGTCAGACGAGTTTAGCTGAAGAAGGGCGGCCTTCATGTCGCTTCGAGCAGCAGGTCCAGCCTCCCGGCCCGCTCCAACGCCGACAGGTCATCATATCCGCCCACGTGACGATCCCCCACAAAAACCTGCGGTACCGTCCGGCGTCCGCCGGCACGCATCGTCATTGCCCTCCTCGCTTCCGGGTCTCCCAGAACGTCAATCTCGGCAAACGGCACGCCCTTGCCGGCCAGCAGGCGCTTTGCTGCACAGCTATACCCGCAAAGGGGCGACGTATATATCCTGACAGTCTTCATTTGACCAAGCTCGGACAACCGCAGACTAGGTAGTGGTTTTTTGCGATCTCCGCCAGCATTTGCGTGAAGCGGCGGCACCGTGAGCACGGAAACCGGAAAGCGCGTTGCATTTGCCGCTTTCGGCCTTACCTTCGCGCCGCCATGACCGGCTCGCCTGAAATCACCGACCGGAAGGCGCTTGCGCTGCATCGGGCCCGTGCGGCCCGTTCACCGGAACTCTTTCTTCACGAGGAAGCGGCGCTCGAAATTCGAGCTCGGCTCGCAGAGATCAGCAGGGCGTTCCGCGCTCCCGTCCTGATCGGGCACGTAACGCCACCCGTCGCGGCGCTGTTTCCAGGCGCGCCGCATGTCGACGACACTCCCACGCTTTCCCTCGACCGCGAAGCCCACGACCTGGCTCTCCATTGCTTCGGCCTGCATTGGGCCGACGATCCGGTTGGCCAGATGGTCCAGTCCCGCCTCGCCCTCGTGCCCGACGGATTGTTCCTGGGCGTGATGTTCGGTGGCGCGACGCTGCACGAGCTTCGCGCATCGCTGGCAGAGGCCGAAGCCCGTCTCTCGGGCGGCCTTTCCCCGCGCGTCCTTCCCATGGCAGACATTGCCAGCCTCGGCGGACTGCTTCAACGCGCCGGACTTGCGCTTCCCGTCGCCGACAGCGTCAGCACGACGGTTCGCTACCCCGACGTCGCCAGGCTGGCCGCAGACCTGCGAGGGATGGGCGAGACCAACGCGCTTGCGTCCCGCGGCACGTCTTGGCCTTCCCGGCAGATCTTTCGCGAAACCGAGAGAATATACCGACATAGCTTTGCCGATGACGGCTATCTGGTCGCCACGTTCGAAATGGTCTTCCTGACCGGCTGGGCTCCCTCTGCAAACCAGCAAGAGCCGCTCCGGCCCGGCACTGCCAGCACCCGACTTGCCGAGGCTCTTGGCGTGAAGGAAACCCGGCTCAAGCGATGATTGCCCCCGCACTGACGGACAGGGTCTTGCTGCGCGCTTTGACAGCCCGCCCCGAGAATCCTGCGGGTCAACAGGTCCGGGGCCCTGCTGGACAAGAATGGGCTGCTGTGGTGGATGGCAGGACGATGACGGACACCAACGCCCAATTGCCGCCCGGTCACCCGGGCGTCCCTCCGGAAAGAACCGGCGTGCTTCTGGCGAATCTCGGCACTCCGGACGGATACGGCTACTGGCCGATGCGCCGCTACCTGAACGAATTCCTGTCCGACCGCCGGGTCATCGACTACGCACCGTGGAAATGGCAGCCGCTGCTCCAGGCGGTGATTCTTTCCCGCCGCCCCTTCACGTCCGGGGCAGCATACAAGTCGATCTGGAACGAAGAAGCCGGCGAAAGCCCGCTCTTGACGATCACCAAGGCACAAACCGCCAAGATGCGGTCCTTGATTGCCCAACGCTACGGTGACCGTGTCATCGTCGATTTCTGCATGCGGTACGGCAAGCCCTCAACGCGATCGAAGGTCCGCTCGTTCATTGACCTCGGGTGTCGCCGGATACTTTTCTTTCCGCTGTATCCCCAATATGCCGGCGCAACGACCGCGACGGCTAACGACCAGTTCTTTCGCTCGCTCATGGAGGAGAAATGGCAGCCCGCGATCCGCACGGTTCCGGCATATTTCGATCATCCGTCCTATATCGAGGCGCTGGCCTGCTCCATCGAGCGCGCAGTGGCTGCGTCGAACACCGCGCCTGACATCCTTGTCTGTTCATATCACGGCATGCCCGAGCGCTACCTGGCGGAAGGTGACCCGTATCACTGCCAATGCCAGAAGACGACGCGTCTCCTGAAGGAGCGCCTGGGATGGCCGGACAGCCGCCTTGTCACGACATTCCAGTCCCGCTTCGGCCCCGAAGAATGGCTCAAGCCCTACACGGTCGAAAAGGTGGCAGACCTTGCGAAGTCCGGGCGGAAGAACATTGCCGTGGTCGCACCCGCATTTACGGCCGACTGCATTGAGACGCTTGAAGAGATCAACGGCGAGATCCGCGAGAGCTTCGAGAACGCCGGGGGCGAGAGCTTCAGCTACATTCCCTGTCTCAACGACGACGATGCCCACATGGAGGCGCTGGCGGAAATCATCGGAGAACACATCGGGGGATGGACCGGCTGACTTGTGGAACGGCGACCCGCGACTGCAGTCAGATCACCAATACCTTCGTCCCGATTTTCGTCAGGCCATAGAGTTCCGAGATGTGTTCGTTGTACAGGCCTATGCAGCCATTCGATGATCGGCGACCGATCTTGCGCGTGTCATGGGTGCCGTGGATGCGATAATACGTCCAGCTTAAATATATTGCATGCGTGCCGAGCGGATTGTCCGGTCCGGGCGGCATGTAGTCCGGCCATTCCGGATTCCGCTCTTTCATTGCCGGCGTCGGTCGCCAGTCCGGGCCCTCGACCTTGCCCACCACCTTCGTGTGTCCCCTTCGCGTCAAGTCTTCCGACATCGGCACGCTGGTGGGGTAGAGCTTGTAGATTGACTGGTCGTCATTCCAGTAATGAAGCGCGCGTGCGGAAATGTCCACGAGGATCGCGCCATTGCGGGTGTTGTCGAAGTAGGGCTGCCAGTCCAGCGCCCGGAAACCCGACGCATTCCGCCTCACCATTCCCGCAACCGAATCCCGGAATTCAGTTGTGCCCTGCTGGGCAATTGCCGGTGCGGCCATCACAGCAGCCGAACCTGCCAGGAACGCACGGCGCGAAACAGGATCGCGTGCCAAAGCTGTCTCCCCAGTCGATGTTCCAACTTGGCGGCGAACTTACGGGAAGCGCCCGACAAACTCAATTCACAGTGGCGTCACTGCGCCGAACGAGCGTCTCAATGTTTGAACCGAACAAAACATGCAGGTATGGACGGATCACTTCTGTAAAGGCGGTCGATGATGGCTCGTGCGTGCCTGCTGATTGTTGCCCTGGTCCTCGCATCCTGTGAGGAAATCGAGCCGGTGTTCGGGCCGGACGGAAGGCCGGTGCCTCAAGTCTACGAGATCAGCGACGACGACCTGGCACGAATCCAGTTCCGCATGCTCGATTCCGTAAACACCCTGCGTCAGGCGCGCGGACTGGAGCCCGTCAGCCTGTCCGCGCATCTCAACGCCGCAGCAAAAACCCACGCGCTTGACATGTCCGTCCAGAACCGGCCTTGGCATTTCGGGTCTGACGGCTCCAGCCCGCTTGATCGCGTGGCCCGTGCCGGCTACTCAGGCCGGCTCATTGGCGAGAACATCTCCGAAACCTATGAAACCGAGATCGAGACGCTCTCGGC
Organism: Silicimonas sp.; assembly: GCA_022819605.1. GTDB lineage: Bacteria > Pseudomonadota > Alphaproteobacteria > Rhodobacterales > Rhodobacteraceae > JAJEFO01. Next base: position 50,096 of record JAJEGW010000148.1, read on the forward strand.
CTGGATGGAAAAGCCCGAGGCCCGGCAAGTGATCCTTGATCCGCGTGCCCGCGACATCGGCTTTGCCTGGCACCAGGAGTCATCGGGCAAGATCTGGTGGACGCTGGTCATGGGGAAACCGGAGGCGACGGCTCGAGAGGGTGGCGAAAGCGGAGCCGGAACAGCGTCGCAATAGCTGCCCCCTATCGAAAGATGTGGACAGGCGTTCCGTTGTGCACCATTGCGTAGACTTCCTCCATCTCGGAATTGGTCACGGCAATGCAGCCCCATGTCCAGTCAGCCCGCCGACGCATGGCCCGCAACGGACTCCAGGGACCCTGGCCGTGAATGAAGATGTCGCTGCCGGGATTGACGCCCCTTGCCCTGGCTTCGGCGAAGTCTTGATCATTCGGATAATTGATTCCCAGGGAAAGGTGGAACTTGCTGTCTGGGTTGCGTCGGTCCACGTAATAGGAGCCTTCTGGCGTTTTCCCGTCCCCCTCTTCCTTCTTGTCGCCTTCCGGCGCAAAGCCCAGATCGACCTTGTACGACCTGAGAACCTTGCCTCCGTGATGAAGATTCATGGCCCGCGCGTCCTTGTGGACGGTGACATGGGTCACTTTCGGTCCGTCATAGCGCCGGAACTTCGATGCGCAGCCCGCCAGCGAGAAGGCAAGCGCAACCACCACGCAGAATCTGAAAGCCGCTCGCATGTTCTACCTGAATTCTGCCTCGAACAGAACAATAGACGAAAACCGCGGTCAAGAAAACCGCTTCGATGAAGGCATCCGATTCTGAACCCAAGGCCATGGAGACATGGAGCAGCGTGGCTTGCCTTGCTCAGAGAATCTCGAACACCGCGCTAGTACGGACCGCCCGTTCGCGAGCCGACTATTCAGCAGCCTCCCGAACCCCGATGAACCCGCCGGACTGACGTTGCCAGAAACGTGCGTAGTGACCGCTTCTGGCCAGCAGTTCTTCATGGGTTCCAGTTTCTGCAACGCGTCCCTCATGCAAAACGACAATCCGGTTCATCTGCGCAATCGTTGACAGGCGGTGCGCGATGGCCAGCACGGTCTTGCCTGCCATGACGGCCTCCAGCGCCAACTGAATCGAGGCTTCGACCTCCGAATCCAGCGCGCTTGTCGCCTCGTCCAGGACCAGGATCGGCGCGTCCTTCAGAATGGCTCGCGCAAGCGCGATGCGTTGCCGCTGCCCGCCTGAGAGCTTGACGCCACGCTCTCCGAGATGGGCGTCATATCCCTTCCGTCCCAGGTGATCCTGAAGCTCCAGTATGAAGTCGTGCGCCTCGGCGCGGCGCGCAGCGGCAACCATTTCCGCTTCGGTCGCATCGGGACGGCCGTAGAGGATGTTCTCGCGCGCTGAACGATTGAACATCGCCGTTTCCTGCGTGACCATGCCGATCTGGCGGCGAAGGCTCTCCTGCGTTACCGACCGAACGTCGTGCCCGGACACCAGAACCGTGCCGGCCTCCGCGTCATAGAGCCTCAGAAGAAGCGCAACCAAGGTCGATTTTCCGGCCCCGCTCGCGCCGACGATCCCCAGCTTTTCGCCCGGTGCAATGCTCAGGTCTATGCCGTCCACTCCTCCCGTGGCACGTCCGTAAGCGAAGCTCACGTTCCTGAACTCGACCGTTGGCGTACCGAGTTGAAACGCCTCGGCCCCGGGCCGATCCGTCAGGCCGTGCGGCGGGGTCAAGGTGTTCATTCCGTCCTCGACCTCGCCGACGTTCCCGTAGATCGCCATGAGCACATGGCTGACCCAGCCGGTCATCTGCGAAATCCGAATCGAGATTGCGCCAGCAGCCACAACGTCGCCCGGGCTCGCAACGCCCCGGCTCCAGAACCAGAGCGTGCCGCCAATGAGCAGAACCGGAACCATGCCTGCGACCGTGATGAGACATATCCGGAAAAGCGCAGCCAGAGAGCCGTAGTCAAGCGCGCGTTCGCGAAACTCCCTTACCGCATCCGTCGCCGCGCGTTCCTCGTGACTGGCATGGGCGAAGAGCTTCACGGTCTTGATGTTGGTAATCGTGTCGACAACCTGTCCCGTGACCATCGCGCGCGCGCCTGCACGGGCCCGTGATCGCATGCGGATGCGCGGCATGAACCAGCGCACCATGTAGAGATATCCGCACAGCCACACGAACAGGACGAGTGCCATCCATCCGTTTATGGCGGTCAGCAGCAGCGCGGAGGCGATCAGCGAGGCCAGCGCAAAGAAGAGGACGTTGATCACTTCGCTCGCGACATCCGCGAGAGCCCGAGCCGTCTGCATCTGTTTTTGTGCGATCCGTCCGGCAAAGTCGTTGTCGAAGAACGTGACCGACTGGCCAAGCGTCCATCGGTGAAGCCGGGCAAGCACGAGCGGATTGACATTGGGCAGGATCACGACGGCGTTCGCAATCGAGCTCAGCCCGAAGACGACCGGTCGCGCGACCAGAAAGAACGCTGCCACGCCAACTACCAGGGCCCAGTTCACGGAGAAGAACGTGTCAGGGGTGGAGACAAGCGCCGTGTCAATCACGTGACCAAGTATCAATGCCGTCAGGACCTCAAGCGTCCCGGCGGTCGCCGAGATCGCTGCTGCAGCGGTCAGCACCGGAAACGTGTCCTTCAGGCCCCAGACCATGAAGGCGCCAAGCGATCTGGGCGGCGGGCTGTCGGCCGCGCTAAAGGCGTCAATCAGTCGTCCGGCGCGGCGGATCATTCGGCTGCCTCGAGATCAGTCGTAATGAAACCGCCGGATTGCCGGTTCCAGAAGCCGGCATACAGACCTCCCTTCGCCAGCAGCGAGGAGTGGCTGCCGGTTTCGACAATTCTGCCGTCATCCAGAACCACGATCCGGTCCATCCGTGCGATCGTCGAAAGCCGGTGCGCGATGGCAATCACCGTCTTGCCTTTCATCATGCCATAGAGCGTGTCCTGAATTGCGGCCTCCACTTCGCTGTCCAGCGCGCTCGTCGCCTCGTCGAGCACGAGAATCGGTGCGTCTTTCAGGATGACCCTTGCCAATGCGATCCTCTGGCGCTGTCCTCCCGAGAGCTTCACGCCCCGCTCGCCGACATGCGCATCGAATCCGGACCGGCCGTCCGGGTCTTCGAGATCCAGGATGAAATCGCAGGCTTCGGCCTGTCTCGCCGCCCTGATCACCATGTCTTCCGTGGCATCCGGCCGACCGTAGAGAATGTTGTCCCTCACGGAGCGGTGCAGCAGCGAGTTTTCCTGCTGGACCATCCCGATGCGCGCGCGAAGACTGTCCTGCGTCACGAGCGAAATGTCCTGCCCGTCAACACGAATGGTGCCGCTTTCGACGTCGTAGAATCGCAGGAGCAGCTTCACGAACGTCGACTTGCCCGATCCCGACCGTCCCACCAGCCCGACCTTCTCGCCGGGTTCGATAACGTGGTCGATCCTCACCAGGCCACCCGTCCGGCGACCGTAGTGGTGCGCAACCGCTTCAAATTCGATGCGCCCTGGACCTGGATCGAGCGGCCTGGCATCCGGATGGTCCACAAGGGTGATTGGCTGGGCAATGGTCTCCATTCCTTCTGCCACGATGCCGAGATTGCGGAAGAAACTCGTCAGCGCCCACATGACCCATCCGGTCATGGCGCTCAGTCGAACGACCAGTGAAGTGGCGATCGCCACCGCCCCGATGCTTGCGGCATCCGTCGACCAGAGCCAGATCGCCCAACCGACGACCGACACGATAAGGTACCCGTTGATAAGCGTCAGGCCGAGATCCATCTTCGTGTATATGCGCATTTCGTCCTGAAGGGTTCGGCGCGCATGTTCGATCGCCTCCCGTGCATACTCTCGCTCTGTCGAGGTGTGTGCGAACATCTTGACGCTGTGAATGTTCGTGTAGCTGTCAACGACCCTGCCGGTAACCGCGCTGCGCGCGTCGGATGCGGCCTGGCTGGCCGGCCCGACCCGGACGACGGTCCAGCGAATCAGGAGCACGTAGAGGAACAGCCAGACGAGCAGCGGAAGCGCCAGCCGTGCATCCGCCTCGCCGAGAAGAATCAGGGCCCCCGCCACATAGGCCGTGGCATAGGTCAGCGCATCGAAGATCTGGAAGGCCGCCTCTCCCGCGGCGGGCGGAGTCTGCATGATCCGGTTCGCGATTCGGCCCGCAAAGTCATTTTCGAACCATCCGACGGACTGTCGCAGGACATGGCTATGCGACCGCCATCGGATGAGCGTTCCGAAATTGGGCAGAATTGCGTTGTTCAGCAGGCCGACGTCGAGAAACTCGAGCAATGGCCGGATAGTCAGCAAGAACAGCCCGACCAGGATCATTTCGGTCCCATGCTCCTGCCAGAACGTTCCTGTATCTGCGACCGCCAGCAGGTCAACCAGTCGCCCGATATAGGAAATCAACCAGATTTCCACGGCCGCGACAGCAATTGCCACGGCTGTCGTGGCTGCAAAAACCCTCCGGAACGGCCGTGCGTATTCGTTCATGAACGGCCAGAGCTTCTTCGGTGGATGGTCCACCTGCGGATAATCGCAATAGGGATCGACGAGATTTTCAAAGAAGCGAAGCATATCGCTTGCACCCTGGGTTGGACGGGCAGGACGTGAGGCAACGAGACAGCGGAACGCTTCTTCCGCGGCATGCAGCGCCTGCCGAGACAGCGCATGACCGATCCCGCCAACCGTCCTGCGCCTCACGGGTATCGGCATTCGCCGATCTACCCTGTCTGGCTGCCAGAGTCATCCCTTCGTCAGCGCAAGCAATTCCTCGCGATCAAGCTCAAATCCGGACGCGATCCACTTCCGCTCTAGCCCGTCAAGGGCCCTGCCGAGCGCTGGCCCCCTGAAATTTGGCGACAGGTCCTCGGCCTTGACAGGAAAGGCCTGTGCCGCGCCATGCTCTATCAATTCCAGCGCCTCCGGCGGAAGCGGCCGCCCCGCGACAGCGCTTGCCACGAGCATTGCGTCCCGTGCATCGACAACACCAAGGCGATACCCTGCCTCGCCGGGATCCGTTACGAAATGGCCCTGAATGATTCTGATCCGCTTCGCCTCTCGACGCGACAGATTCAGCCGACCCACCACTCCGTCTCCGCCCATCACCGCCAGGCGACGAATCGGGTCCGCCGCGAAACCCAGCCCTTGTTCGAGCGCAATCAGCGGACCCAGCGCGGCGTCGCTGGCACCGGGCAGGACCGCCGCCAAGACCCCGGAAGACCGCATGGCTGCAACCGCTTGTGCGGGATCCGGGGCGCTCAGCAAACGCTTCAGTTCCGAGCCGACACGTTCCCTCGAAAGGCCGTTCAGCCCGTCAAGATTCGCGGCTATTGCGGCAATCGCCTCCACGTCAAAGCCTTCCCCGGAACCGCAGTACCAAGCATGAAACCGGAAATAGCGCAGGCTCCTCAGATAGTCCTCGCGAATGCGGGCTTCGGGATCGCCGATGAACCGCACGCGCCGCGCCTCGATGTCGGCACGGCCGCCCAGCGGGTCATGCACGACACCTTCCGCGTCGACGTAGAGCGCGTTCATCGTGAAGTCCCGGCGCTGGGCATCGTCTTCCATGCGGTCCGAAAATTCCACGACTGCGCGTCGCCCGTCTGTCGCCACGTCTTTGCGGAACGTCGTCACCTCGTGCATGGCTCCGCCGACAATCACGCTGGCCGTCCCGTGCAGAATTCCTGTCGGGACCCCCTTTAGCCCGGCTGCCTTCGCAAGCTCGAGCACGTGTTCCGGCTGCGCGTCAGTTGCAAAGTCGACGTCGTTGACCTGCTCTCCCAGGAGCGCGTTTCTGACGCAGCCGCCCACGGCATACACCGCGTGGCCAGCATCGGCGAGCAGCGAAAAGACCCTCTGCGTCGGCTCTGCAGCCAACCAGTCTGCTTCAAGTTTCGACATTCTGCACTCGATCCGCCAAGGCTCGAAGGATCCGGGCCGTCGCGCCCCAGATGTAATACCAAACCAAATAAATAAAGACTCACGAACAATTTAGGAACATCATGTAGTGATGCGCCGCATCATGTTGCGTGTGATCGGCCCAGCCGTCCTGTATTCTGTGTTTGGCTACAAGCAGAAGGAGAACGGCATGCCCGCC
>JAJEGW010000091.1 GCA_022819605.1 Silicimonas sp.
CACGGGACCGGCGAATCGTGAGACGACCTTGCCCTTGCCATCGACGACGAATGTCTCGGGAACTCCGTATACGCCCCATTCGATGGCCGTTCGTCCCCTTGGGTCCGCACCGACGGCCTTGAATGGATCACCGAGTTCGTCAAGGAACCGCTGGGCTCTCTGCGTGTCGTCCTTGTAATTGACGCCAAGGATCGCGAAGCCGTCGCGTTTCAGGCGCATCAGCTGTGGATGTTCAACGCGGCAGGGCGCGCACCAGCTGGCCCAGAAGTTCACCAGCGTGACGCTTCCGTTCGTCAATTCATCCGGATCAATCGCAGCCATTTGCCCGAGCGGAACGACGTCCAGAACAGGAGCGCTGCGCCCGAGGAGAGTCGAGGGCAGGGCGTCCGGGTCCTCACGGTAGATGCCGCCGAGAAACAGGCCGGCAAGCCCCGCAAATACCACGAGCGGCAACAGGACTAGCGGCGATATCCTAGGCATCGGGACTTCGGCGTTCGGTTTCGTCAAGGAGGCGCTTGGCGCGCACGGCTTGCATCACGCTCAGTCCGATGATGACGACCAGGATCACGAACGATCCTGCATAGGCCAGGGCGACCTCGAATGCGTATGCTCCAAGATCGGGCATCATGGCACGCGCTCCCTCAGTTCAAGCGCGCGCACCAGGCGCAGGCGGATTTCGCAGCGGGTGCGCAAGAGGACGAGCGCGATGAACAGAATGACGAATCCCGCAATCGACACCACGAGCGGGAGCCAGAACTCGTTCGATATGTTCTCGTTTCTGTCCAGCGAGAGACTCGCGGCCTGGTGCAGTCCTTGGCTCCAGAAATTTACGGCGTAGCGGGAGAGGAGGGCGAAGACCGACCCAACGACACAGAGCATGCTGGTCAGGTCGGCGGCGGTGTCCGGGTTTTCGACCGAGGACCAAAGTGCCATGTAGCCCAGGTAGAAGAGGAACAGGATCAGGAACGAAGTCAGTCTCGGATCCCATTCCCACCAGCTTCCCCACATGGGCTGACCCCAGACCGCGCCGGTGAAGAGCGCCATCAGGGTCATCGCCACACCTACCGGAGCGGCGGCCTTGGCTGCCAGCGCCGAAACGTGGTGCCTTCTGATCAGCCAAATGAGCGATGCGACCAGCATCATGATCCAGGTGTTGATCGCCATCATGGCGGAAGGGACATGCAGGTAGATGATCCTGACGGTCGAACCCTGCCGGAAGTCGTCCGGTGCGAAGAAGAACCCCCAGGTCAGGCCGGTACCGAGGCACAGCGCGGCAAGCAGGAACAGCGGTCCAACCAGCCGGTCGGTCGTCGCCATGAACTTCCTCGGATTGGCGTATTCCCAGAGTGACATGCGCGATACCTAGCCTTGGTGCGGGTTGCCCTCAAGTGACGCGTGCGGTCGCGATGCAGGGCCGATTGACGCGCTCGTGAGAGCGAGGGGCTTGCGTTTCCGAATAAAGTCCGAAAGTTGCAAGGAAGAATTGAAGAGGTGGAAGATGCCCACTCGCAACAGGTTTGCTGAACTGCATGACGAGATCACCGCGTGGCGGCGCGATTTTCACACGCATCCGGAACTGCTCTTCGAGGTGCATCGCACCGCCGGAATCGTGGAAGACAAGCTCAAGGAATTCGGATGCGACGAGGTGGTGACCGGCATCGGGCGCACGGGAGTTGTCGGGTTGATCCACGGCAAGACCCGGACTTCGGGGAAGACGGTGGGCCTGCGCGCCGACATGGATGCCTTGCCGATCCATGAGGAAACCGGGCTCGACTATGCGTCGAAGACGCCGGGCAAGATGCATGCCTGCGGACATGACGGGCACACCGCGATGCTCCTTGGCGCCGCGAAATACCTTGCGGAAACGCGGAATTTCGATGGAACCGTCGCGGTCATTTTCCAGCCCGCCGAAGAAGGCGGCGGGGGCGGACGCGAAATGGTCGATGACGGCATGATCGAGCGGTTCGGCATCGACGAGGTCTACGGAATGCATAACTGGCCTGAGGCAGATGTCGGAACGTTCGCGATCCGGGCCGGCAAGTTCTTCGCTGCAGCCGATCATTTCGATGTCACGATCGCAGCAGGCGGAGCGCATGCAGCGAAACCTCACGAAGGCATAGACGTGACCGTCGTCGCATGCCAGATCGTCCTGGCGCTGCAAACGATCGCAAGCAGGAACCTTGATCCCGTCAAGCAGCTGGTGATCTCGGTGACCTCCTTCGAAACGTCTTCTACGGCCTACAACGTCATTCCCGAGCGCGTCTCGCTCAAGGGCACTGTCCGGTCTTTGGAATCAGAGGTTCAGGACATGGCGGAGAGGCGCATTCGGGAGACCGTCATGCAGACTGCGGCGGCCTTCGGCGCCAAGGCTGATGTCGGATACCACCGGAACTACCCCGCGATGGCGAACAGCGAGACCGAGACCGGCCACGCCATCGAGGCCGCGAAGCGCGTGGCGGGCGATTGCGGGCATGCCGACCTGACCATGGGCGGCGAGGACTTTGCGTTCATGCTGAATGCCTGTCCCGGTGCCTACATCCTTCTCGGAAATGGCGATACGGCTCACGTCCACCAGCCGACATATGACTTCAACGACGCAGTAATTCCTCACGGGTGCTCGTGGTGGGTCGAAATCGCAGAGGGCCGATTGCGAGCTGGAGACGATCACCACTAGCGCAACCGGGACGTCAGAACTGTCGGTCGATCTTGCTGCCTCCAGACATTGCGTGATCAATTGGACGAAGAAAGGAGGATTGGGCGATGCCTGAAATCGAACCCAGGGACACGTCGCTTAAATCGCTTGAGGGCATTCACCTGTGGCATGCGCCGATGTCGAGCTGCTCCCAGCGTGTGCGGATCGTTTTGGCCGAGACGGGCAAGCCCTTCGTCAGCCACGTGGTCGACCTGGAGAGGAACGAGCACGCGACGAATGAGTATCAGGCGATCCATCCGAAAGGGCTGGTCCCCGCGCTCGTGGAAGACGGTCATCTCTTTATAGAGTCCGTTCACATAATCCAGCAAGTTGCCGGGAATGACAGCGCCTTGGCGAAAGCGGCGTCACCGGAACACCTGCAAAAGGCGGATGAGGCACAGCTGGACCTCAAGCTGCTGAGCTTTGAGTTCCTGTTTCGCTCCAGGCCGCCTCCAAGACCCGAAGATGCCGAGGCGTTTCAACGTACCCATCAAAACGACTGGCTGAAGCAGTTCAGAATTGATTTTGCCAAGGGTTTCGATCCCGAACGCATCGATGCCGCGGTTCGTCGGACTGATGAGGGGTTTCGGCACCTCGACGATCTCTTGTCGGATGGTCGGAAATATCTGGGTGGCAACGAGTTTTCACTCTCCGACGTGGCCTGGATGCCGAACTTCCATCGGTTCAATCTCATGGGATGGCCGTTTGAGAGGACACCAAATCTGAAAGCCTGGTTTGGAAGGGTTTCCGCACGCCCCAGCTACCAGGAGGCACTATTGAATTGGCAGCCCGAGGTCGTGCCAGGGGCTTTCGCGGAATACACGCAGAAGCGACGCACCGAGGGCACTGACGTCCGGGCGTTTGGCGGCTTGTCCGGGTAGTCCGTGACTAAATGCCTGCCCCGGAAAGCGATCATGCGGTCACGTGTTCCGTTCGGGCCGATTGTCCTTGCCCAAGTTATCGAGTGGCCGGACCCATTGCCGGTTGCCAAACGGGGCAATCCGATCGTGAGCGGCACAGACTTCCGGGAATCCCGCCACATTTTGCAGAACGAATCGAGAGTCACTGACCGGTGACCTGAAGGACATTCGCGTGGGCTACGGCAAATCTAGGTTGGCATCACGGCAACGTGCCGTTAACGAGTGCGCAGCAACCTTGCATGCGGCGACGGTCAGTCGCAATCAGAACGTGACGTCACGGGACATGCCCGAAGAAGCCGAGAGACTTGCTGCCGACGAGACGGGAATCACCCGTGCGGCGGAACTTCTTGCGGGAGGATTGCTCGTCGCATTTCCGACCGAGACCGTCTACGGCTTGGGTGCCGACGCACGGAACGGACGTGCCGTTGCCGGAATATTTGAGGCTAAGGGCAGACCTTCGTTCAATCCACTTATCACGCATGTGTCGGATGTGGACCGCGCTAGGGAGATCGCGATGTTCCCGGAGGCCGCGCTTCCTTTCATCGGGAACGGCTGGCCTGCCGGCCTGACGCTGGCCGTGCCCTTGCGGAAACGGAGCGGCATCTCTTCCCTGGTCACGGCAGGGCAGTCGACAGTGGCGCTTCGGGTGCCTGTTTCGCCTGTGGCGCAGGATCTGCTCAAGGCATTCGGCGGGCCGATTGCGGCACCATCGGCCAACCCGTCGGGCAGGATCAGTCCAACCAAGGCAGATCATGTCATGGCCGGGCTTGGCGGCCGCATTGCCGCGGTCCTGGATGGAGGAATGGCCTCCGTCGGGCTTGAGTCCACGATCATCGGGTTTCGAGGCAAGCAACCGGTTGTGCTGCGCGAAGGAGTCTTTGTGGTTCCCGAGGATCTCCCGCGCATCACCATGCCGGCGGACGCTTCAGGCCGTGTCGAGTCTCCGGGTCAGCTTGCCTCGCACTATGCGCCAAGCGGTCTCGTTCGAATGAACGTCCGGGTTGCCGCGCCGGGAGAGTGGCATTTGGGATTCGGCGACATAAGGGGAAACGCGTCGCTCTCGCGGGACGGCGATCTAAGAGAAGCGGCGTCCAGACTCTTCGCGTTGTTCCACGAAGCTGATGCGGAGGGCGTGGAGAGAATTGCCGTTGCCCCGATTCCCGATCACGACCTTGGGCGGGCGATCAATGACCGCTTGCGCCGCGCCGCCGCGACCCGCCCGTGATCTTGACGGTCATCCTTGCTGCAGGGCAAGGCGAAGCCAAATGCAGATCGGACAAGACTTTGGCATCTTTCACGAACGACGCGGGTGCCGGCGCGGAACTGCGGACTTGAGCAACCTTGTTGCGGGCTTGGCGTGATCTGCATCAACATGTGTCCGAAACGCGAATCAAGGCATTGAGATGTTCGACCGAGTCCACATTGCGGTCTGCGCGATGGTCGTCTTGGCTGCCTGTGTTCCCGACGCGACGCAGCGTCCGGAACTCGAATTCTTGCCCACGGTCAAGCGCACGGGCTCCCCTCAGGGCGTTGAGGACCTTCGCGCAGTCGTGCGGCGCGTTGAGCCCGTGGCTGAGCAAGTATGCCGTGAATCGCAGGCGGACCTGAATTGCGACTTCCTGATCCTTGTGAACGAGCGACCAAACCTGCAGCCGAACGCATACCAGATGTACCTGAGGAACGGACGGCCGGTGATTGTATTCACGTCGTCGCTGCTCCGCGCGATGAAGAACCGGGACGAGGTGGCCTTCGCCCTCTCCCACGAAGCGGCCCACCACATTGAGGAGCACATCTTGCAGACCCAGTCATCGGCCATCGCGGGCACCCTGATCGGAGCGATTTTCGGGGCCGCGACTGGCCTTGGCGTGATCGGCATGGATGCAGCCGCCGACATTGGCGGGACAATCGGAGCAAGAAGCTACTCCAAGGAGTATGAACTTGAGGCCGACGCTCTCGGCGCAAAAATCGCCGAACGCGCCGGATACGACGCGCTTCGTGGCGTACTTTTTTTCCAGGATGCCGCTGATCCGGGTGATCGCTTTCTTGGCACGCACCCACCCAATGCCGACAGGATACGCATAGTGCAAAAAAGCGTCGGTTGACCAAGCTGCGCATCTTGACTGACGCCTTGCAACCGGAAGTCGAAGACACTCTTGCATAGATTTGGACTCGATTTGGTGTCGAGCGGGGCTTTTGGGGGCCTCCCGAGACCGAAGTTGCCTGTTCGCAGCGCTCCGGGATTTGGATCCCCCGTCGGTTTCTCCCTTTGCGGATCCGGAAAGCGATTTGCGCATGCCTTTGGTCACTGGCCCCCGTGAAGCGGCCGGTGCCGAAGTGTTCCGCATGGCGACAGTCCGCGGATGCTTCTTGCCGCTCGCTACACGCACCTTCGTTCCCTACGTGAGCAATTGCAGATCAACAGATCGAATTCGGGCGATTCCGCCCGAATCGCTCAATGTTCCTGGGCGGATCAATTTGAGCTGATGAAGTCGGCACCATCCATAATCGTCGCAATGGACAACCGCGCGGCGTTAGGTTCCGCATTCAAGGGCGTTCGTTGTTCTCTTCAGCCCTCTATGCATTGGGAAGGAACCAAAATACACCTTCAACTCACGCATTGACTATCGAACCACCCAGCCTGAAGGCTCGACCTGCGCTCTTGCCTGAAGCTTCGATTTCGGTTTCGCTGGTTTCACCCCAAAGTCGAAAGACGCGCTTTCCATGAGAGTGACGCTCAGACAATTGGAAATCCTGCGAGCAATTTCGATTGCTGGGTCGATCAGTCGCGCCACCCGGCAACTCGGGATGTCGCAACCGAGCGTGTCCCAGCAGATAGCCAAGATGGAAGACGCACTCGGGGTCCTGCTTTTTGTTCGCCGGCGCAGCCCGCGAACGGAACTCACCCCAGCAGGAATGTACTGGGCCAGTTCCGCAGAGAGGATTCTCGCCGACGTCGATGCCGCTGAAACACGCCACCTCGATCTCTTCGATGAAAGAGGTCTTTCGCTCTCATTTGGTGCGACGCCATCTCTGGCCGGACGGTTCATCGAACGAGTTGCCGAAATTGCCGTGTCGGTGCCGCGGATTTCGCGTTTTGACCATGTCTGGGCAATCAATTCCGCGGAACTGACCGAAAAACTGATGATGCACAAGGTCAATGTTGCGGTCCTCAGCGCCGAACGGCTGGAACCGCATCGTGCATCTCTGAGTGTCTTTGGCTTGTTCGACGACCAGATCGTCTTGGCGGTGCCCGCGTCGGTTCCCGAGGATATTGTTCGGGCCTGCCTGTCAGGGATCAATGCACCTAGACACATTGAGTGTCTCGACCGGTACGTGGACATCGGCGATATCGCCCACTGGTCCGCGAAGACTCGGAACTGGTATCACAACCTCCTGCCCGGCGCGCACGCGTATTTCGGCTGCATGACACATGAAACGGCCGTTCGGATAGTTGCGGCCGGCCTGGCGACTTGCCACATCCCGATGTCGATGATCCCCAACCTTCCCGACGATGTCCGCAATCGCGTCCGATTCTACCAGTTGGAGAAGATCGCACGCAGCGTCGCCTTGGCCATGCCCAAGCACCTGAACAGCGTGGGCCCGTTTCGCGACTTCGCCTCGCAGGTATCGGAACTGTTCAGGGACGAATATACGTCGGAAAGGCTCGGCCTCTCCCGACTTCCGCTGCCGAATAACATCGTCAACTGATGGCAACCCGAGCTTTCTGACCCTATCCGCCTTGCCTTTGACCGCGATCACGTCTGGCCCAGTCCGCGGCAAGGCGGAGGGGCGACCGATGAAGGCAATCAGGGTCGAGAACGCTGAACATCGACACGCAGGCGTGGTGGCTTGGGATACCGTGCCCGTTCTGCATGAAGCGACGTTGGAGCCCTACTGCGCCCGCTTGGACCGGGGCCAGATTGATGCAATTCAGGCTGTCGCAAAGCACGCGATGAAGTGCCGCAATCGATGCTCATTGGAGATCATGCCTGGTCGTTCCAATGGTCCGGGGTCTTCCGCTCCGTTGGGGATTCGTCCGATGTTCTGTGTCTTTCCGGCTCAACCCCGCGTCAGCCAGTCATTTTCTGCAGGGAATCGCCCAGTCACGGACACGCAAAGGGGACCCCCTTCAAATTCGATAGACTTGCCGATTGCAGTCATCTGTGTGCCGACCGCGAATTCGGACTATTGTCAACCCGGTGGAATCGAAGGCAGGTGTAGCTGGAATGAGGCCACTCCGACAAGCTTTGGTGCTGGGCATGCTTTCCATCGGGTTCGGTGGGACGGTCACGCACGGTTCTCCGATCGAGTGTTCGCCCGCGACAGCGGATTGTCTGTTGCACGCCGCCCGGGTTGCGGCCGAGGGTCTGGGCCGGAAACTGCAGCGCGACGAAGCGCATTTCGCGATTGCAGCGGCGCTGGCCGAATTGGGGCGTCTGGCAGAGGCCGCTCAAGAGGCCGGGCTGATCGAAAGCCCCATAACGATGGCCGAGGCCGAAGCCGAATTCGTCCGGGCGGCCGCGCGGCAGGGGGCATTCGAAACGGCCTTTGAGATTGCAATGGAGATTGGCGACGCACGCAACCATTCGACCAAGGATCTTGCGCTTGAAACGCTGGCGGTCGAACAGGCGGCCCGGGGCCTGATCGACGAGGCATTCGACACCGTAATTGCGATCAACAATCCGTTCCGCAGATCAGAGGCGCAGGCGGCGATCGCGGTCTCGGTGGCGCGGTCGGGCGACATCCCCTCCGCGATGCACGCGGCGGCGCGGATTGGCATGGATTATTGGTTCACCGCGGAACAGAACCGTTTCAAGATTGCCAGCGGGCTGGTCGCGCGCAGCGAACAGTTCGACCATTACTGGTTTTACGAAGCGCTGGCGGAAATTGCCGTGATTCAATCGCGGAGCGGGGATATTGAAGCCGGATTGCAGACCGCGCTCGCAATCCCCGATCTTGCCGGGCGGGCGCGCGCCATGGCTGGAATCGCGACGGCGCAGGTGGCGCAGGGGAACATCGAGGCGGCCCTGACCACGGCGCGGCGAATCGAGGCGTCCTACGGTGATCACGAG
>JAJEGW010000176.1 GCA_022819605.1 Silicimonas sp.
ACGGAATGATAATGGCGATTCTGGGCGGCGACGACGCGGGCGGCGGCGTAGTCTGGGCGCCCCAGGTGATCGAGGATGCGGCTGACCACGGACTGGTGCTTGCAGAGACGGGCAAGCTCTATGACACGAAGAAGGGCGAGACATTGCCGGATGGCATCGGACCGATGCCCAAGCTCTCGGAGGAGGAGGCCAACGGCCTGCCCGAGCCAACGACCCGGGAAGTCGTTGGGGGATACGTCCGCCGCTACCGGGACATGGTCGCGCTGGCAGACAAGACACCCTGCAAGGTCATTGGCGAATCGGCCATCATCCGCGACAGGCCCGGCTTCGAGGTCGATCTGGTCACGCGGGCTTCCGCGAGCGACGCCATGCACAGTCACGAACACCCGTCAGTGCTGATGCCGGTCAAGGGCCATTGGCGAGTTACCTGGACGGGCGGCGAAACCATCCTGGCTCCAGGCGACACAATGAGCGTTCCGGCAGGACTCGACCACTCCGCGGTGCCGTCAATGTCCGGCGAAGCAGCGCTCTATCACGTCGTCGGGACTGACGATCCCGCAGGTGCCACATGGACCGGTTGACGCAAGTCGGCATTCTAAACCCGTCAAGTGTCCGGACATCGGGCGGCATTGACCGGACCGACGACTCGGGCGGCGTGCCGGACGCAGGGTCGCCCGGCAGCCCGACCGCGGGATTTCCGCAGAATTCCGAAGCAATGACGATAGCGAGGCGAACATGACCCGCATCCTGACCACACATGTGGGCTCCCTGCCCCGAACCCAGAAAGTCGTCGATTTCATCTTCGCACGCGAACGGAACGAGTCGTTCTCGCAGGATGACTTCGATGCTGCAATGGCCGAAGCAGTCATGGAAACCGTGAAGAAGCAAGTTGATGCCGGAATCGACATCGTCTCTGACGGAGAAACATCCAAGATCAGCTACGCCACCTATGTCAAGGACCGCTATACTGGGTTTGGAGGCGACAGCCCACGGAACGCGCCCGACGACCTGAAGCGGTTCCCCGGCTTTCTGAAGAGATTGGCGGATGACGGCGGCACACCGCAATATGCGCGGCCCCTCTGCGTCGGAGAGGTCAGATCCAAGGGCCAGGGCGAGCTGCAGAAGGACATCGCGAATCTCAAGGCTGCCATGGACGCGCACGGGGCCAAGCGCGGCTTCATGAACGCGGCGTCCCCGGGCGTGATCTCCCTCTTCCTGCAGAACGAATTCTATCCGAGCCGCGAGGCCTATCTTGCCGCGCTGGCCAACGCGATGAAGGAAGAGTACGAAACGATCGTTGCCGCCGGGCTTGACCTGCAGCTCGATTGCCCGGACCTGGCACTGTCGCGGCACATGCTATTTGCTGACCTCTCCGACGAAGAGTTCGTCAAGGTTGCGGGGATGCACGTGGAAGTGCTGAACGACGCGCTCAGGGACATTCCCGAAGACCGGATAAGGGTCCACATTTGCTGGGGCAACTACGAGGGCCCGCACATCTGCGACATACCGATGGCAACGATGTTCGACACGCTCATGTCGGCACGGGCGCGCCACGTGCTGTTCGAAACCTCCAACCCGCGCCACGGCCACGAGTGGACCGTGTTCAGGGACCGCAAGGCCGACATTCCCGACGACAAGCTGCTTGTGCCTGGCGTTGTCGACACCACAACCAACTTCGTCGAGCACCCCGAATTGGTTGCACAACGCATCGAGCGGTTCGTGGACATCGTCGGGGCGGAGCGCGTCATCGCGGGAAGCGATTGCGGATTTGGCACCTTTGCCGGTTTCGGCGCCGTCGACCCTGACATCGCCTACGCAAAGCTGGCCGCGCTTTCGGAGGGCGCAGCAAGGGTCGGACAGGAGTAGAACGCGATGGATGATACGTTGCTTGCACTCCTTCGTTCGGTTGACACGCCAACGGTCTGCAACGCCATCGAAGTTGCCGAAGGAAAGCGCGGCTTCGCACGGTTCACGCGTGGCACCGTGCTGTGCAGCGATCCGGATGCCGGCGCGATCGTCGGCTACGCGCTGACGGCGAAGATCGCAGGCGGCGCCCCGTCTGAAGAGCCACCCGAGACCGTCAGGACAATTCGGATGGATTACTACCGCCATATGGCAAGCGGTGACCGCCCCGCAATCGCGGTCATCGAGGACCTCGATGGTGAGAGCGCCGTCGGGGCCTATTGGGGCGAAGTGAATGCAACAGTGCACAAGGGGTTCGGTCTGAGCGGCGCCCTGACGAACGGGGTCATGCGCGACCTTGGCGATCTTCCGGAGGGCTTCTCGGTGATCGCGGGCTCTGTCGGGCCAAGTCATGGTTTCGTGCACGTGAAGGAAGTCGGTACGCCGGTCACCGTCTTCGGGCTTACCATCGCCAATGGCGAACTCGTCCATGCAGACCGCCACGGCGCGCTTGTAGTCCCAAAAGAATGCACTGAAAGGCTCGCTGAAGCGATCAAGAAGATGCAGGAGACCGAGCAGATCGTCCTGTCTGCGGCGCGCGCGCCGGGATTTGACTTCCATGCATTCGAGGAGGCATGGACGGCGTTCGAAAAGGCCCGCGTCTAGCCCAGTCACGAACTCCCTGAGAGGCACGCTTCAAGAGGCGTCAACCGGCGTTTCCAGAGTTCTCGGCGTCGGCACGAATCGAGGTCTATCAAGCGCGGTCAGTGCCTCGCAAACGGAGCCGCGCATGCCGACCAGATGGTTGAATTGCGCATCGCACCCTGCCACTGGCGCTGGGTAGCTGCGGATTTCGGCCTCGATGAGCTGCCGCACGGTCTCGAGCTTCTCGGCCGCCGCAGCCAGGCAATCCTGATAGGTCATGGTCATCTCCCGGTGCAATTTCCGCAATGCAAGATGTCGGAGACTTGGGCTTTGGAGCTTTGCGGCCTCAGAACGCGACCTTGTCGCCGCCCTTGAGCCCGAGCCTTTCGCGCGCTTCGTCTGGCGTTGCAACTTCCAGGCCCAGCGCTTCGACAATCGTGCGAATCTTCTCGACCTGCTGGGCATTCGAAACCGCGAGTTCGCCTCTGCCGATGTAGAGGCTGTCCTCCAGCCCCACACGAAGATTGCCGCCAAGCAGGGCGGCCTGGGTGGCCATGTTCATCTGCTGCCGTCCAGCTCCCAACACCGACCATTCGTAGTTCTCCGGCCCGAAGAGCTTGTCGGCCATCCGGTTCAGGTGCTGCAGGTTCTCCAGTTCCGCGCCTGCACCCCCGAGAATTCCGAGCACGAACTGGATGAAGAAGGGCGGCTTGATCATTCCCTGATCGACAAACCACTTGACGTTGTAGAGATGGCCAAGGTCGTAGCACTCGAACTCGAACCTCGTCCCGTGCTTCTCCCCGAGTTCCTTCAGCGCGTATTCGATGGTGGCAAACGTGTTCGGGAAGATGAAATCCCGCGTCATGGCCAGGAACTCCGGCTCCCAGTCGAACTTCCACTCCTTGTACCTCTCCAGCATCGGAAAGATGCCGAAGTTCATTGACCCCATGTTGAGGGACGCCATTTCCGGGCTTGCGGATGTGGCGGCAGCGAGGCGTTCATCCATCGACATGCCAAGCCCGCCGCCGGTCGAAATGTTGATGACGGCTTCGCTCGACTGCTTGATGACCGGCAGGAACTGCCGAAATGTCTCCGGCCGGGGATCGGGCTTGCCGGTCTCGGGGTCGCGTGCATGGAGATGGATGATCGACGCCCCGGCCTCGGACGCATCGATGCTCGCACGCGCGATTTCGGCTGGCGTGACCGGCAGGTATTCGGACATGGTCGGCGTATGGATGCCGCCGGTCGGTGCGCAGGTAATGATCACTGATTTGGGCATGCCGCCGCTCC
>JAJEGW010000210.1 GCA_022819605.1 Silicimonas sp.
ACGCACGGGAAGCGCCCAACCGATGAAGGTTGGGCGCACATGTCCTGAACATCGGACTTTCGTGTGGAACATCACGCGGGACGCAGATCGGCTTTCGCCCTGCTCGATCTTTCGACCGCCCAAACGTCGCCATGCCAATGCCCAACATCGCGATGTTGACGGGTCAGTGAGGTTGCCAATGCAAACGCCTCTCGCCGTCCAGCTGCGCCAGTCCCTGACGCCGGTTGCCAAAGGCAACGAATCCCTGCAATCAGCGTCTTCGCCAATGCACAACGTCGTGCCGCGAAAGCGGAACATGGAAAGGTGCAAACCTTATCTTTGTAAGTCCCCAATTTCCCGCACATCTCAAGTTCCAGTGACACTGAATCAATGTGGCCGTCCCTGCCAACCAGACCGTCAAGGGAACGGCCAAGTTGGACAGAACGACCTGTCCCGTGCGCTCGTCAGAGCCTCCCGACAACGCCGATTCTTGCCTCGCCCGACACGCTGACGCCCTGCCCTTTCGGGTGTGGCGGGCCATCCACGCCACATGCGCCTAGTGCCAGAACGAGGAGAAGCGAAAGCAACCTCACGGCAACACCGTCACGCCGTGGCCGCCCGTTCGCGCCGGAATCGAAAGCCCGGCGCTGAACCCAGGCGTCCGATCCTGCGGTCCCGCATCCAGGACCGGCGCAAGCCATGCCGATCCGCTCACGAGAGCCGCTCCCGCCACAGCACGACTTGTTCGCGCACTCTTTCCGGTGCCGTTCCGCCAAAAGACGTGCGGCTTCGGACCGAACTTTCCGCTCCCAGCACGTCCCGAACTTGGTCCGTGATCGCTTTGTGAACCGATTTCATCTGTTCAAGCGTCAGTTCCTGAAGTTCCTTGTTCTCGGCCTCCGCCATCGCCACCAGCCTGCCGGTCGCCTCGTGCGCCTCCCGAAAAGGAAGGCCTGCCTCCCGCACCAGCCAGTCGGCGAGATCGGTGGACGTGGAATAGCCTGACGACGCCGCGGCGGTCAGGACATCCGGGTCGGCAGACATGTCCCGAACCATGCCTTCCATAGCCGCCAGCACCAGCATCAGCGAATCCGCAGCGTCGAAGACCTGCTCCTTGTCTTCCTGCAGGTCCTTGGAATAGGCCAGCGCGAGGCCCTTCATGACGGTGAACAGACCCACGGCGCTCCCGAGGATGCGCCCGGTCTTTGCCCGCACGAGTTCGGCTGCGTCCGGGTTCCTTTTCTGCGGCATGATCGACGATCCGGTCGAATAGCGGTCCGAAAGCGAGACGAACCGAAACTGCGCACTCGACCAGATCACGATTTCCTCGGCCAGCCGGCTGAGATGCGTTGCCACGATGGCGCTCGCCGCCAGGAATTCCAGCGCAAAATCCCGATCTGCCACGGCGTCGAGCGAATTCGCCATCGGTCGGTCAAATCCGAGCGCACTCGCCGTTGCATCCCGGTCGATTGGAAAGGACGTTCCTGCCAAGGCGCAGGCCCCGAGCGGACACTCGTTCATCCGGTTCCGCGCGTCACCCAGCCTCGAGGCGTCGCGCTCCAGCATTTCGACATACGCCATCATGTGGTGGCCCCATGTCACAGGCTGCGCCGTCTGTAGATGCGTGAACCCGGGCATCACCCAGTCCGCGCCAGCTTCGGCCTGGTCAACCAGCGCCCGCTGCAGGGCCCTGATGCCCGCAATCGCAGCATCGCATTGGTCCCGCACCCAGAGACGCAGGTCGGTCGCGACCTGGTCGTTCCGGCTCCGAGCGGTGTGAAGCCGTCCCGCAGGCGTGCCGATCAATTTCTGCAGGTGCGACTCGATGTTCATGTGGATGTCCTCAAGCGCGACCTGAAACCGGAACGTGCCGGTTTCAATCTCTGACAACACCGTGAGCAGGCCTTCCCGGATCGCCTTGGCATCGCTATCCGTGATGATGCCCGTTGCGGCAAGCATCGCTGCGTGGGCAAGCGAACCTTCGATGTCGTGTCGCGCCAGCCGCTGGTCGAATCCGATGGAAGCGTTGATCGCTTCCATGATCGCATCCGGACCGGCTTCAAAGCGGCCGCCCCACATCTTGTTCGCGTCGTCTGTCATCTGGTCTCCGGAGGGAGTTCAATGTCCCGTTTCTTCGCCGTTCTCTACACTTGCCTTGCGCTCACTGCAAACCACGCCAGCGCGGACACAGGCAGGCTCGAGGATCTGCGTGAGGGAACGATGAGGAAACTTGTCTTTGCGGAACCGAAGGCCGTGCCCGACACCGGCTTTACCGACTCCGAAGGGGGTGCGCATCAGCTGTCCGACTTCAACGGCAAGTTCGTTCTCGTGAACTTCTGGGCCACCTGGTGCGCGCCCTGCCGCAAGGAAATGCCCATGCTTTCGGACCTGCAGCGCGAATTCGGCGGCGAACGGTTCGAAGTCGTGACCATTGCCACGGGGCGCAATTCCCTTCCGGGCATTCGCAGGTTCTTCCAGGAGACAGGTGTCGACAACCTCCCGCTCTTTCTCGATCCAAGACAGAACCTCGCCCGCAGCATGGGGGTTTTCGGCCTTCCAGCTACCGTGATCCTTGACATGGACGGCCGGGAAATCGCCCGGATGCGCGGAGACGCCGAATGGTACGGCGAAAGCGCGAGGGCGATCATCAGGGCCCTGACCGAAGCCCATGAAGAATAGAGGCCCGGTCTTCTAGGCGATTATTCTATCGCCGTAATCGCAATGCCCTCTGGTCCCGTTCCGCTGCATCGGATAATCTGGCGAGAACCGCATCCTTCCCACTTCCCAGGAGGACATCTGAATGAACATTGTTCCGAACGACCTCGCCGACGTGATCGAAGCCGACCGCGCGCACATCTGGCATCACCTGATGCAGCACAAGCCCCTGGAGACAACCGATCCCCGCGTCATGGTCGAAGGCAAGGGCGTGCGCGTCTGGGACGCGGCCGGCAGCGAGTACATCGACGCCGTCTCGGGTGGAGTGTGGACCGTCAACGTCGGCTATGGTCGCGAGCGCATTGCCAACGCCATCCGAGACCAGCTCGTTCAGATTCCATATTTTTCGGGCAGTGCGGGCTCGATCCCCGGCGCGAATTTCGCCAAGAAGCTGACCGGGCTGCTACCCGGCCTGACACGTGTCTACTATGCGAATTCCGGCTCCGAGGCGAACGAGAAAGTCTTCAAGATGGTCCGCCAGATCGCGCACAAGAAATACGGCGGCAAGAAGCACAAGATCCTCTTTCGCGAACGCGACTATCACGGCACGACGATCGCCTGCCTTTCCGCGGGCGGACAGCCCGAGCGGAATGCCCAGTACGGCCCTTTCACGCCCGGCTTCGTGGAAGTGCCACACTGTCTCGAATACCGCGCCCAGGTCGAAACGGAAAACTACGGCGAGTGGGCGGCCGACCAGGTCGAAGAGGTCATACTTCGCGAAGGCCCCGATACCGTGGGCGCGCTGTGCCTGGAACCCGTGACGGCCGGCGGAGGCGTCGTGCCGCCGCCGGAAGGGTATTGGGAACGGGTTCAGGAAATCTGCTGGAAACATGACGTCCTTCTCCATATCGACGAGGTCGTCTGCGGTGTCGGGCGCACCGGAACATGGTTCGGCTACCAGCACTTCGGCGTCAAGCCCGACTTCGTGACCATGGCAAAGGGCGTGGCTTCGGGATATGCCGCGATCGCCTGCATGGTTACGACCGACGAGGTCTTCGCCATGTTCAAGGACGATTCCGACGACCCCATGAACTATTTCCGCGACATCTCGACCTTTGGCGGCTGCACAGCCGGACCGGCTGCAGCGCTCGAGAACGTCGCGATCATCGAGGAAGAGGACCTCCTCGACAACACGACTCGGATGGGTGCGCGCCTTATAGACAACCTGCATTCGCTTCAGGAGAGGCACCGCGTCATAGGCGACGTGCGCGGCAAGGGACTGTTCTGCGGGGCCGAACTCGTTGTCGACCGCGTGACCAAGGACCCGGTCGACGAGAAGACGGTCCTGGCAGTCGTCGCGGACTGCGCGGCGCAAGGCGTCATAATCGGCGCAACTAACCGTTCGCTGCCCGGGCTTAACAACACGCTTTGCCTCTCGCCCCCGCTGATCTCGACCGCCGACGACATCGACCGGATCACTGCCGCGGTGGACAAGGCGCTGACCAGGATATTCTCCTGAGATCCGACCGGGACGGAGCGGCAGACGAGACACATGCTCAAGGCCGGCCCAGGCGTGGCCGGCCGAGATCAGCGCTCGCAAGCAATCAGAGCAGGTCGAGAAGCTCCAGCGTCGGCCAGGCATCAGCCGGCAAGCCGAGGCGCACCTGTTCCTTCTGCACCGCGCTGCGGGTCTTGGCACCGATGATGCCGTCTATTCCGCCGACGTCATGGCCGCGAGCTTCGAGTCGTTCCTGCAATGCCTTGACCTGACCTTCGTCAAGCGCCGTGCCAGGCTCACCCGCATCGTAGATCGGTGCCCCCTCGAGGCGCATCGCGAAGTGGGCGGCAGTGATCACGTACACGAAGCTCTTGTTCCATTCGAGGAACACGTTGAAGTTCGGATAGATCATGAAGGCGGGTCCGTTCCGGCCCTCGGGCAGCAATATTGCCGCTTCGAGATCTGGCGCGGCCAGCCTGCCCGATCTCGGCGTGACTCCGGCCGCCGCCCAGTCGGACGCGCGTTTCCAGTTCTCGAAACCGGTCTCGGACCAGTCGAAGCGCTTCGGCATCCGGACTTCATGCATCCAGGGCTGGTTCCTTCGCCAGCCGAGATTGATGAGCATTCTGGCGCCCGAAACCAAGGCGTCCGTCGGGGAGCCCTTCAAGTCGACCTTTCCGTCACCGTCGGCGTCGACGCCGTTGAGAAGAATGTCTTCGGGCAGCATCTGGACCATTCCGATTTCACCGGCCCATGCGCCCTTCGTGTTGACGGGGTCCAGTCCGCCTCGCTCGAACAGCTCGATCGCGGCCAGGACTTGAGGTCGAAACAGCTCAGGCCGCCTGCAGTCATGGGCAAGCGTGACCAGCGAATTGACCGTGTTGAAATCGCCCTGAACAACGCCGAAGTCGGTCTCGAAGCCCCAGAAAGCCAGCAGAACGCCTCGGGAAACGCCGTACTCGCGTTCGATTCGGTCGAAGACATGCGCCCATTTCCTGGCATTCTCCGATCCGTGATGAAGCCTGTGCTGGCTGATCAGGCGCCCGGAAAACTCGATGAATGGGATCTGGAATATCCCCTGCGCCCGGTCCGCCCGGATGACCTTTGGGTCGTGGGCTGCGTGTTCAAGGAAGCGGTCGACCACCTGCTCGGAATGGCCGTTTCCTATTGCCTCGTCCCTGATGCCGTCAAGGAATGCATCGAAGGGCCCGCCGCAGGGCTGGGCACCGACGGATGGGGCGCCAAGGAAAAAGGCGGCCAAGGCAATGACTGTTTTCACGTTCGGATTCCTTCGACACTGCTCCCGCCGGAGATTTCCGGTCGCCGCCAGACAAGCATCAGGTTTGGAATGCGTCAAGGTTGCTTCACGATCCAGAACCCGCCTCGGTCCGATCGATCCCGGAATGGCGGCGGCGTGCGGCTCTCGTTGGAACAGGGCTTGCCATGCGCCGCGATCTGATTGAACAGGCAGTCAATTCGTGCTGGAATCTCTGTTCATGACCTCCGAAAAGAAGTTTGAATTTTCGATAAGTCTCTGCCAGTCCGCCGGATTGCTGGCGCGAGACTACTTCGCGCAACGCGATCAATTGCGTGTTGATCGGAAAGGTGCGCATGACTGGGTGAGCGAAGCCGACCGCAAGGTCGAATCGTTCATCCGCGAGAGAATTTCCGAAGCTTGGCCGGATGACCGAATCGTTGGCGAAGAACATGGTGTCGCCGCTGGCGAAAACGGCTTCACGTGGGTCATTGACCCGATTGACGGCACCACGAACTTCCTCAACGGCATTCCAACCTGGACGATTGTTCTCGCTGGCGTGTCGGGAAGCAAAACGCAGTTCGGCGTAGTTCACGACCCGATCTACGGCGAGACCTTTTCGGCGCTTCGCGGGTCTGGAGCAAGCCTCAACGGACAAGCGGTTCACGTGGCGGAAGGCAAGTCTCTGAACGAAGGGACCGTGGGGAGGGGTTACTCAAACCGCATAAGTCCCGAGAATGTCACGTCAATTGTGAACGCTCTTGTTGTCCGCGGGACGATGTTCAATCGCAATGCCAGCGGGGCCCTGTCATTGGCATACGTGGCCGCAGGGCGAATGCTTGGGTATGTGGAGGAGCACATGAACGCGTGGGACTGCCTCGCTGGTCAGCTTCTCGTGGCCGAGGCGGGCGGAGCGGTCGAGGATCAGAGTGCCGACGAGATGATCCGCGCAGGAGGACGCGTGATCGCCGGTGCACCGCAGGTCTTTGAGGAACTGAAATCCATCGCGACACTTGCGTGGGGCGCACAAGATTGAATCAATGGCTTCCAGCAGCGCTTCATCGCCAGGCCGGACAGATCGCCGATTCAGCAATGCACCTGCTCGGACCGGTCAAGCCGCCGAGCGATGCCAGGAAATCTCGGGTTGCAACGCAGCCAGACGGGTCCGCTACGCCTCTCCGGGCAGCAGGACAGGTCCTCTTGAGGCAAAGGACATGTACAAGTTCGTGCCGACCTCCAGCGGGTTTTCCACGTCATCCTGCACGGCAAAGACCTGTCCGAACCCGCCCTCCAACGTGTATTCCATCCGTACGCCTACATATGTTGCCTTTGCGACCGTCGCCTGCACGCCGGCGTCGCCATCAAGAACAATTCGGGACGGACGCACGGCAAGCGTGGCCGGCCCCGGCGACAATCCTCGCGCCGGCAGCTGGTGCCGGTAGCCTTCGATTTCAATCATCGCGGTTCCGCCATCCAGTTCTACAATTTGGCACTCAATGAGATTCGCCTCTCCGATGAAGTCGGCCACAAAGCGGTCATTGGGGGCATCAAAGAGTTCGCGAGGCGTGCCGGTCTGGGCGATGGCTGCGTTGCGCATCACCACAATCTCGTCGGAAACCGCGAGCGCCTCTTCCTGATCGTGGGTGACGTAGACCACGGTCAGGCCGAGTTCCTGCTGTATCGCGCGGATGTCCTCACGAACCTGCCGGCGCAACTTGGCATCGAGATTCGAAAGCGGCTCGTCAAAGAGCAATACCTGAGGCTCGAGCACCAAGGCACGCGCCACCGCCACCCGTTGCTGCTGGCCACCCGACAGCTCGGCCGGCAGGCGCCCGTCGAAACCCTTCAAGCCCACCAGATCCAGCCCCTGCAACGCGCGAGAACGGGCTTCCCCCTTTCCGAAACCTGAGAAGGTCAGGCCATACATGACGTTTTCCAGCACGCTCATATGCGGAAAGAGCGCGTAGGACTGGAAGACCATCGACACGTCGCGGTCGGTGGCCGGCAACTTCGTGACATCCACGTCGCCAATGGTTATTCGGCCCGAAGTAGCCATCTCCAGCCCCGCAATCATCCTTAGCGTCGTGGTCTTTCCGCAACCCGAAGGGCCGAGGAGGGTCACGAGCTTTCCGGCGTCCACCGCGAGGTCGATGTTGTCGACCGCAACGACATCCTTGCCGAATCTCTTTGAGACTCCTTCGAACCGGATGGGTGCGGCCTTGGATGCAATGCTCATCTTGCGCTCTCCTCAAACATTCGTCCGCGACTGCGTCATGCGGCGCCCTATCTGGGTGCGCCCGACGATCAGCTGCATCAGCGCCACGGCGGAGAGCATGACGAAGATCAGCGTCGTGGAGTAGGCAATCGCGAGGCCGTAGTCGTTGTTCTCGACCCGCCCGATGATATAGCTGGTGGCCATGTCGTACTCCGCCGATACAAGGAAAATCACGGCCGAGATCGCGGTCATGGCGCGCACGAAGGAATACACGAGCGCGGCGAGAATTGCAGGCCGCAGAAGCGGCAGGATCACCCGGCGGAAAGTTTGCCACGAGTTGGCGCCGAGAGTCAGGGAGCTTTCATCCAGCGACTTGTCGAGCTGAGACATGGAAGCGATGCCGGCACGCACGCCCACAGGCATGTTGCGGAAGATGAAGCTGACCACGAGGATGATGCCCGTCCCGGTGATCTCGATCGGCGGCACATTGAACGCCAGGATGTAGCTTACGCCGATGACCGTGCCTGGGATTGCGAAGGACAGCATCGTGCCGAACTCGAACGCGCTCTTTCCCGCGAAGCTCTGCCGGGTCAGCAGATAGGCCGTGACCAGCCCTACCGCCCCGGTCAAGGGCGCTGCAATCGCGGCGATGGTGATCGTCGTCCAGAAGCTGTCCCAAGCGGCACCCGTCCAACGGATGCCCTCCTCCTCGATCCGTATCGAGAAAGCCGTCACGTAGTGCTTGAAGGTAAGCGAGTTGTTGACCCCCCAAAGCTCCACGACGCTTCCATAGACGATCATGCCGTAGACCGTTGCAGTAAAGATCGCCCAGCTGAGCGCCACGATCATCGCGGGAATCGCGAGGCCTTTCGGTATCAACGGGTGGACGCCTGCGTCGCCCTTGCCGGAGACGGTCGTATAGCTCTTTTTCCCAAGCCAGGCCCGCTGGGCAAAGAAGGCGGACAGGGTGAAGAACAGCAAGACCATGGCAAGCACCGCCGCACGACCCTGGTCGTACTGCGCACCGACGATGGCGAAGAAGATCTCCGTCGAGAGCACATCGAAGTTGCCGCCCAGAACGAGAGGGTTGCCGAAATCGGCCATGCTCTCGATGAAGCCCAGCAGGAACGCGTTGGCGAGTCCTGGACGCATCAGCGGCAACGAAACCGTACGGAATGTCTGCCAGTGGTTGGCGCGCAGAGTCTGTGCAGCCTCTTCAATCGACGGCGAGACGCCCTCGACCACGCCGATCAGAACGAGAAAGGCAATGGGCGTGAAAGCCAGCGTCTGCGCGATCAGCACGCCAGGCATGCCGTAGAGCCATCGGGTGGGCTGCGTGCCCAAGAGGTCGGCGAAGAAAACGGTCACGGAACCGGACAGGCCGAACAGCAGGATCAGCGCGAGACCTATCACGAAAGGCGGCGTGATGATCGGCAGCACGGTCAGCGCACGGAGAATGCGTTTCCAGCGAAACCCTGAGCGGGTCACGACCAGGGCAAAGGCGAGGCCCAGGACGGTGGTGATGAAGCCGACGGCGACGGCAAGGACAAGTGAATTCAGCGCCGCGCCGCATCTCGTGCCAAAGAAGCAACCTATCCCCCACAGGCGATCATCGAAGAACTTGCCGACAAATGCCGAGATCGAGTACGCGCCTTCGTCGGTCACAAAGGCCGAGAACAGCATGTTCGCGATGGGAAAGAACACGAAGGCGGTGACAATGGTGACCACGCCGCCAATCGCGCCGACCACGAAGACGTCACCATTGACTGCGCCCCGCGCGGCTATGCCTTGGGTGAAGAGAAAAAGGAAGGAAGAAGCGCAAATCATCGCGCCGTATCCCATTCCGAACTGGCGATCTCCCAGTGCGCCAAACGCTGCATTCATCCATTGGAAATTGAATCCGCGTATGCCGATGGAGAATCCCTGGATGATCAACCAGCCAAATCCAAGCGCGCCCGCGACGGTCAGGATGCGGAAATACGCGGGGTCGGACTTCTCC
>JAJEGW010000044.1 GCA_022819605.1 Silicimonas sp.
ACGCACGGGAAGCGCCCAACCGATGAAGGTTGGGCGCACATGTCCTGAACATCGGACTTTCGTGTGGAACATCACGCGGGACGCAGATCGGCTTTCGCCCTGCTCGATCTTTCGACCGCCCAAACGTCGCCATGCCAATGCACAACGTCGTGCCGCGAAAGCGGAACATGGAAAGGTGCAAACCTTTCTTTGTAAGTCCCATTCGCTATGGTGATCGCGCCTCTCTTTGCGCTGACGTCGCACGTGTCCCATGGACCGCAGAAATACGTCGATTCTGCATTTGCCAGGCTCTGGCCCGCGTTGATCGTTGCCCAAGTCGCAATTGCGGTTATCCTTTGACATGCATTCTGTCGAGAGATCCAACAGATGCGCTTTGCCGGCGGGAAGTTCGCGTAATGCCAAAAGCTGTTCGACAAGACGGTCGTCGCGCACGCAGTCCGGTGAAGCTGTTAGCCTTTCTGTCGCTCATTTTCGCAGGGGCGATGTTCGGCTTCTTCTTCGCTTGGGTTTGCTCAACCATGTGGGGGCTTGACGCCGCCGAACCAAATGTTGCCATCGTCGCCATGCAGGCCATGAATGCAAGTGTACGCAACTGGCTGCTCGCGCCAGCTTTCTTTGGTACTCCCGTGCTCTTGGCTTTCACGGCATTGCTTGCCTTGAAGGACGGGCAACGGTTGGCCACGGTCTGCTTCACCTTGGCTGGCCTTCTGTATGTTCTTGGCGTGATGCTTCCGACAATGGCTGTCAATGTACCGCTGAACGAGTCGTTGGCTCTGGTTGAGACTCCGCTCGACCCCACCGGAGCGCTGGAAACTTGGCGGAATTATTCCAGCGAATGGCAGTTTTGGAACACGGTTCGCGCAGTGGTTGCTGGCTTCGTTCTTGCCTTGGTTGGATGGGGCCTCTCGGGCAGCCGGCTAGGCTGACCCAGTGTCTTCGGATGTCACGCATCACGCGGTCGATGAATTCCATGAACACCGGAATGTCGTTGAGATAGTGACGCCGACGTCGATTGTCCAAGAGGTTCAACAAGTAACGCATCTGCCACAGCATGTAGTTCCAATCCAGTTGTCCGAGAAAGCCCCTGAGACTGGAAGTGTCCTGATCGGGTGGACGCGTTGGACAGGCTCGGGCACGCAGCCTGCACGCAGGGGCCTTGTGCTGCTTTGGCATGCCGTAGTAGATGGCGCACGTCGCGCGCCGCGCGTTCATGCCCAAGGAGGAAGCGATGGCCTTGCCCGTCGTCGGGATCATAGGCAATGCACATCTCATAAATCGCGAATACCCCGTTCATTCGGGCGGGCGCATGATTTCCGTTGCGGTTCGGGATGTGGCTGGTGCCGTGCCGCTGATAGTGCCAGCGGATCCTGACTTGGTCTCGGTTGCAGATCTGATGTCCGTCTGTGACGGGTTCCTGTTTCCAGGCGGACGCGCGAACGTTCATCCGGAAGAATACGGAGAAGAACCGACGACGGCTCATGGCGACTTTGACCGCGCCCGCGACAAGATCACCTTGCCGTTGATTCGCGAATGCGTGGCTGCCGGTCAGCCGATTCTCGCAATTTGCCGAGGGTTCCAGGAACTGAACACGGCGATGGGCGGTTCGCTCCATCCGGAAATCCGGGAGTTGCCGGGCCGCATGAACCACAGGATGCCGCCCGAAGGGACTCTGGACGAAAAGTTCGGGCTTCGCCACGAGGTGGCGCTTTCCGAAGGTGGCGTGTTCCATAGACTGTTTGGCGCCACGACGGTTCTGACCAACACGCTTCACGGACAGGGAATCAAGGAAGTTGGCGAGAGGATCGTCATTGACGGGCGCGCGGAAGACGGTACGGAAGAGGCCGTCTACGTTGAAGGCGCAACGGGCTTTGCGCTCGGCGTGCAGTGGCACCCAGAGTACAAGGCGGCGGAAGATCCGGTCTCCCGGGCACTGTTCGAGGCGTTTGGCAAGGCGGTCCGGAACTGGGCCGCCGGGGAGAGGCCGGCACGGCTCAGAAGTGCTTAGCGGTCTGTCAGGCCCGTTTGGCACCTGTCCTGTTCATTCTGCGGGCAATTGCGCGACGCCTATGTGGGTCTGGACGCCAAACAATCAAGCTGCCACGAATCGCATGACTTTCTTGCCACGAGGAACCAGATGAAACGCTCTAGCATCAACGACATCATGGCAGCCGCGGACGAGATGATGCGTTCGTTTGGCTTCACGTTGCCGCCATTTGCCTATTGGCAACCGGAAGAATTTCGCGCCCGTGTGAACGACGGGTCGGCAAGGCGCATCGCTGACGCACGTCTTGGCTGGGACATCACGGACTACGGGCAAGGGGAATTCGACAAGCTCGGCCTTTTCCTGTTCACGTTGCGAAACGGCTTTCTTTCCGATCTGGAGCGCGGGAGAGGCATGGTTTACGCGGAAAAGCTCCTGATCAGCCGGCAGGACCAGGTCAGCCCGATGCACACCCATTTCATCAAGTCCGAGGACATTATCAACCGGGGCGGCGCTGTTCTTGCAGTGGAGCTGTTTGGATCTGACGCGGACGGGAACTTCGATGGGGAGAAGGGCGTTACTGTCCTGACTGACGGCTTGGAACGCCATTTGCAGCCAGGCGAAGTCCTGAAACTGGCTCCGGGCGAGAGTGTCACGCTGAACCCGGGTGATTGGCACGCGCTTTGGGGCGAGAACGGAGACGTTCTGATTGGCGAAGTCTCGACCGTGAACGATGACATGACGGACAACGTCTTCCGTGAACCGGTCGGACGGTTTGCCGACATCGCGGAGGATTCTGCGCCGACGCATCTACTGGTCAGCGACTACGACACTTGGTTCGTTTGAGACCTGCGATGTGGGCACTGCTGCGCACGGCGTCGTGCGAAGTCCAATCAGGGACTTGCGGGAAGCCGGATCAGGCGCGTCGCAGGCTTGACAGCGAACGAGTTCTCAAGGGCAGGATTCCGGCAGTGGACTGCTTGGAGAATTGGCTGGCGTCACCCTGTCTTGGCGTCACTCTGCCTTGAACGCGTATTCCAGATGATGTAAGGAGCAAGGCCCGGCAAGTGAGTGAATCCAGGGCCGACAGGCGTGACAAGCGGAGCGTTTTGACGGATGGCTTTCCAGTCTCCAATTCGGGATCCGGATCGGGTCGAGCCGCGCCTCGATCGCCAGGCTTCGTTCATCCGATTCCAGTGTTTGGTCCGGCGTCTCGCCCGTCCGGAAGCTCAGAGAAGGTTCGTGTTTGCCGATATTCACGACTTGCTGGCGAAACTCCGCCCGGAAGAGTTCAGCGACGCCGTCAGGCACTGGCCTGATGTGACCCTGTCACCGTTCAGGGCGAATTACCTGTGCGGCATGGTGGAATACGCAGCAGGCCTGAAAGGTGTCCGTCCGCCATCTTGGACGGCAGATGTGGCGCCGTTGAAGGAACCTTGGTTCGGTTCGAACCTGAAGAGCCTGCGACTGCATCTTCTCACGAACTCGCCGGCGCCTTTTCGGCGGCGTAACATCTTCATAGATTCCTCCGTCGGCACGCGGGTTTGAGCTTGTCCCTTACGGCACAACAAATTGATGCCCTCTTCGAGAAGCTGAATCAGGAACTGGCGCAAACCGGCGTGAGAGGTGAAGTCTATGTTGTGGGCGGCGCCGTCATGTGCCTGGTGCTTAAGGTCCGCACAGCCACAAGGGACGTGGATGCTTTGTTCCATCCTGCCGCCGAAATCCGCAAGGCGGCAGAGATTGCAGCCATCCATTCCGGATTCGATGTCCCGCCGGACTGGCTTAACGACGCGGTGAAGGGTTTTCTCAGCCCCCGAGGCAGATTTCGAGACTACAGGGAGATGTCGAATCTGCGCGTGATGACCGCGGAACCGGAGTATCTTCTTGCAATGAAGTGCATGTCGATGCGCATAGGGGAGGAATCACACGACTTGGACGACACCTGTTTTCTCTTGGACCATCTCGGGATCGGGAGTTACGACGAGGCCCTGTCCGTGGTCGCAAAATACTATCCTGTCGAACTGCTTCCGCAGAAGACCTTCTACGCTCTTGAAGAGATCATTGCGGATAGCAACGACAACGAAGCCACGCCCAGGTGATATTGAACATTTGCAGGCTATGGGCAGTCTTTGGCAGGTTACACCCATGCCCCGTGCACGACAGTCTCGTGCAGCCAAGGCCCACGCCCTGGGCGCGGCGATCTTTGAGACATGCATGCGGTAGGCATCGCGTTTCGATTTCGTGATCGAGGACGGACGAGTTCCGCTTGGCAAAAGTGGCAATCCGCGTGCATTTCTCGCTGCTTGGGGACTGGCTCATTTACCGCGACGTCGTGCTGGGGCTCGTCGAGGCGTTTTTCACGCGCAGCGATGAATTGGAGCCGACTGCAGGACCATCGGATGAACCCGTGTCGACGCAGCGCAAGGCAGTGCTGGCATGAGCGGTTCTGGAAGCGCGACAAGCCCGGGAACGACACCTGACACAGGCTGCCCCGACATTGTTGGGATCGCCCCCTGAACGGTTGGGCGTTTCGACAGAACGTTTCCGTACTGTTGCGACATATGAAGCGGTTGTGAAAGGCAGGTGCGCCAACTAGACACGCCGAGTGATGATTCAGTCGTTGTGGACGGGGGGCTGGCGATGAAAGTCGGAGTGCCGAAGGAAGTCGCCTCGGGCGAGGCGCGGGTGGCTATGACGCCAGCGAGCGCAAGAGACCTTCAAAATCTTGGATACGAATGCCTGATTCAGGAAGGTGCAGGCGCGGCCGCGGGCTTTGGTGACGACGAGTACCGGGATGCCGGTGCAATGGTCGTGACAGGGGACGCCGTCTGGGGCGATGCGGATGTCGTCGCCAAGGTGCAGCCTCCGACCGAAACCGAAGCGGTAGCACTCTCGCGAGGCCAGACGTTGATCTCGTTCGTTTATCCGGCAGCAAACGAGAAGCTCCTGGAAATCGCCCGGGACAGCGGCGCCAACGTCATCGCGATTGACATGGTGCCGAGGATCAGCAGGGCGCAGAAAATGGATGCGCTCAGTTCGATGGCGAACATCGCCGGCTATCGTGCGGTCATCGAGGCAGGGAGCAATTTCGGGCGGTTCTTCACGGGCCAAATCACGGCCGCTGGCAAGGTGCCGCCGGCAAAAATTCTGGTCGTGGGGGCAGGCGTTGCCGGTCTTGCGGCGATCGGCACGGCCATGAGCCTCGGGGCGATCACCTACGCTTTTGACGTCAGGCCGGAAGTGGCCGAACAGATCGAGTCGATGGGAGCGGAATTCGTGGCGCTGGAATTCGATGACCAGCAGCAGGATGGCGCTGCCACGGGTGGCTATGCCGCGCCGTCAAGCCCGGAGTTCAGGGAGAAGCAACTCGAGAAGTTTCGCGAACTTGCGCCCGAGATGGACATAGTCATCACTACAGCCCTAATTCCGAATCGAGACGCACCGATCCTCTGGACCCGCGACATGGTCGAGGCCATGAAGCCGGGCAGCGTCATCGTCGACCTTGCGGCCGAGCGGGGCGGCAACTGCGAACTGACCGAAAAAGACGAGAAAGTCGTGACGGATAATGGGGTCACCATTGTCGGCTACACCGACTTTCCGTCCCGCATGGCCGCGCAGTCCTCGCTTCTGTATGCAACCAATGTCCGGCACATGGTCGCGGACCTGACGCCAGAACGGAACGGTGAGGTTGTCCATGACATGGAGGATGACGTCATCCGCGGGGCCACGGTGACTTTCGGCGGCGAAATCACCTACCCGCCACCGCCGCCAAAGGTCCAGGCGATCGCGACACAGACCGCGAAGGCAAGCCCGCGCGAACAGACTCCGGAGGAGAGAAAGACCGGAGAACTTGCCGCTTTCAAGGAAGCGACCAAGCGGCAGGTCGCGCTGCTCGTGGTCGGAGGCCTTCTCATGCTCCTTGTCGGGTCGTACGCGCCTGCGAGCTTCATGCAGCACTTCATCGTCTTCGCGCTCGCCGTATTCGTCGGATTCCAAGTCATCTGGAATGTCCAGCACGCGCTTCACACGCCGCTGATGTCGGTGACAAACGCAATTTCGGGAATCATCATCGTCGGAGCGCTGCTCCAGATAGGGGCCGTGCACTGGGTCGTCGTATTCCTGAGCTTCGTCAGCGTGTTGATCGCTTCAATTAATGTCGTGGGAGGCTTTCTGGTGACGCGCCGGATGCTTGCCATGTTCCAGAAGTCGTAAGGGGCTCGGACGATGTTGTCGAACGGACTTGTCTCGGCCGCCTATATCGCTGCGTCGGTTCTCTTCATTTTGTCGCTTGGCGGCCTGTCAAATCAGGAAAGCGCCAAGCGGGCGATCTGGTACGGAATCGTCGGCATGGCGATTGCCATCTTGGCGACAGTGCTGTCACCGGGAATCCAGAACCTGGCGCTTATCGTCGTCGCCGTGGCGGCGGGTGCCTTCGTGGGCCAGTACGTGGCTGCGCGGGTGAAAATGACGGAAATGCCGCAACTGGTAGCGGCGCTTCACTCGTTTGTCGGGCTGGCGGCGGTGTTCATCGGGCTGAACGCCGACATCATGCTGAACGCGGTTACCGAGATGCGTGAGGCGGGCATGGCGCTCGACGAGGCTGGTCTCACCGCCTTCGGCGAAAAGCTCTGGAAGAAAGACGCAACCGAGATCGCGATCCTAAAGGTCGAGGTCTTTCTTGGCATCGTGATCGGGGCGATCACGTTTACCGGTTCCGTCGTCGCGTTCGGGAAACTTGCCGGAAAGGTCAGCGGCAAGCCGAAGAAGCTCATGCTTCCATCCGAGAAAATGCCCTTGCCGGTCATTTCCGGACACTGGCTGAACGCGATCGCAACCGTCGCATGTCTCGTCCTCGGGTTCCTCTATCTCGACGGGTCCGGGATCTGGACTATGGTCGTGGTTTCGCTTGTGGCGGGATTCATCGGGTGGCACTTGATCATGGGGATCGGCGGTGCCGACATGCCGGTCGTCGTCTCGATGCTGAACAGTTATTCAGGCTGGGCGGCGGCGGCGATCGGATTCACCTTGGGCAACGACCTGTTGATCGTCACAGGCGCCCTCGTGGGTTCTTCCGGCGCGATCCTGTCCTACATCATGTGCCGAGCGATGAACCGTCATTTCGTGAGCGTGATTCTTGGCGGCTTCGGCGGTGATGGCGGCCCGGCGGCGGAAATCGCGGGCGAGCAGATTGCCATTGATGCAGACGGAGTCGCGACTGCCTTGGGCGAGGCCGAATCGATCATCATCGTTCCAGGCTACGGCATGGCCGTGGCGCAGGCGCAGGCATCGGTAAGCGAACTGACGCGCAAGCTGCGGGCTCAAGGCAAGGATGTGCGCTTTGCCATACATCCGGTCGCCGGGAGGTTGCCGGGCCACATGAACGTGCTGCTGGCTGAAGCCAAGGTGCCCTATGACATCGTGCTCGAAATGGACGAGATCAACGAGGACTTCCCGGACACCGATGTGTCAATCGTCATCGGCTCGAATGACATCGTCAACCCGGCAGCGCAGGACGATCCGAACTCGCCGATAGCTGGCATGCCGGTGCTTGAAGTCTGGAAGTCCAAGCAGGTCTTCGTTTCCAAGCGAGGGCAGGGCACCGGATACGCTGGCATTGAGAACCCGCTGTTCTACAAGGAAAACACGCGCATGTTCTATGGCGATGCCAAGGACAGCGTGAACAGCCTGCTGCCGAAGATAGAATAAGTGCTGTCCGGTACGTGCGCGAGTCGACGGGCGTGCGTCTCGCGTGATGAATCAGCTGCGACTGGCCGTGACCTCGTGGCCAGGCTCTTCCTGTTCGTCATCGACGATTTCGGAGGGGAAGCCCGGTGCACGGACATCGAGGCCGGTCGACTCCTCGTAGCGCCTGATGATGTTGGGTGAAAGTTCACGCGGGCCGTAGGATGCGACCGCCTCCCGAAACAAGTCGACGAGCAGCGGGGAAAGCGTGAGCGGAACTCCCTTGTCGGCGGCGATCTGGTCGAAGAGACCAACGTCCTTCAGCACGAGATCCATCGTGAAGTTGATGTCCCGCGACCCGTTGAGAATGACCTGGCTTTCGGTTTCGTGAACGAAGGAATTGCCGGACGAGATACGGATGGCCTCGTAGGTGGTGGCAAGATCCATGCCCGCCGCTCTCATTGTCGTCAGCGCCTCGGCAAGGCTGACGAGATTGGCGGTAGCAAGGTAGTTGGTCATGACCTTGAGGATCGACGCCGACCCGACCTCGCCGGTGTGCAACACCCGCCGTCCGAGTGTCGTGAGGACCGGAAGGGCCCTCTCGAAGGTTGGCCGGTCGCACCCCGCAAAGATTGAAATGTTGCCGGTCGCCGCGCGATGGCAGCCGCCGGACACCGGGCAATCGACCGCATGCGCACCTCTCTCTTCGACGAGGCGTGCCATGCGCCGGACTTCGTCTGCATCCGTAGTCGACATTTCCGCCCAGATGGCGCCCGGACGAATTGCAGTGAGAATGCCGTCCTCGCCCTCCATGACAGTCGAGCAGACGGACGGTGAGGGCAGGCAGGTTATCACGTAGTCGCAGGCGGCGGCCATTTCTGCGGGGCTCCCGGCCCACCTTGCGCCGTCCGCAAGAAACGGTTCGGCCATTTCAACATCAATGTCGCGGACGGTCAGGTCGAGGCCGTTCCGCAGCAGGCTGCAGGCAAGTTTGCCGCCGACATTGCCAAGCCCGATGAATCCAATTCTCATGACAGTTCTCCCTGCGAAATGCATGCCCTGTTCCTTTTGGAATGGACAGTTCATTTGCGGCATTGAGAAGGCGTTTTTGCAGGGCTTGTCAGCAAATGAACCGCATGCTGAATTCGGTGCGATGAAACGACCATTGGAAACCCCGCTTGCCGACAGTCTTCCGGCGACCGTGCCGTTTGTCGGCCCCGAAGCCATCGAGCGTCGTCTGGGCCATCGATTCCGGGCACGGATCGGTGCCAACGAAAACGTGTTCGGACCTTCCCCCAAGGCCATCAAGGCAATTCAGGACCAGGCTGGCGATGCCTGGATGTACGGAGATCCGGAGAGTTTCGAGCTGCGCGAGGCTCTCGCCGGTCATCTGGGAATAGCCCGAGACGAAGTCGTCGTGGGCGAGGGGGTCGACGGGCTTCTCGGCTATGCAGTGAGACTTTTCGTCCAGGAGGGTGACCGGGTCGTGACCTCCGACGGAGCCTATCCGACATTCAGCTACCATGTGGTGGGATTTGGCGGCGCGCTCGTGAAAGTTCCATATCGGGACGACAGGGAAGACGTAGCTGCCCTCCTTGAAGCCGCGCGGGCATCCGGGGCGAAAATGATCTATCTGGCAAATCCCGACAATCCTATGGGAACATGGCAGGATCCGGCCTGGATCGAAGGCATGATCGCGGGTCTTTCCGAGAATTGCGTCCTGATCCTTGACGAGGCGTATTTGGAATTTGCGCCTGACAGCATCGTGCCGCACGTGCCGATTGACGATCCCAGAGTGATCCGCATGCGGACGTTTTCCAAGGCCCATGGAATGGCGGGAATGCGGGTGGGTTATGCCTTTGGCGAGCGGAGCGTGATTCAGAGCTTCGAGAAGATACGCAATCACTTCGGCATGAACCGGATCAGCCAGATTGCTGCGCAGATTGCCCTGTCAGACCGTGATTGGCTTAGCCACGTAAGGAGCGAAGTCGGCAGGGCGCGTGAACGGATCACGGAGATCGCGGAGGACTGCGGCCTGATTTCGATTTCGTCGGCTGCAAATTTCGTGGCTGTTGATTGTGGCAGGGATGGTGACTTCGCGCGCCGTGTTCTTGAAGAGCTCGAAGCGCGGGATGTCTTTGTCCGGATGCCCGGCGTCGCGCCTGCCAACCGGTGCATCCGGATCACCGCAGGACGTCCGGCTGACTTGGATCTCCTTGCACAGGTCCTGCCAGGCGCACTCGCTGCTGCGAGGCGGTGATCACTGCCGGTCGCACGGTTTCCAGGGCGCCGCGATCCGCGCCACGGTGATCAATCCGCACTGATGCACGAAGACGCACGCGATGGCCGGATCTGCTGGCGTCAGGCGATTGCTGGAACTTCATCGGCCGGGAAGACGGTGCCAGCCAAGCATGACTGGGGATTCGGCCGGAATCAGGCTGTCACACTTATGTAAGCAGTGCGGTCCGGATCCATGCGGGGCAACCCGAACGCCCTTGCCTGCAGGACGGTCGGGTTCGAGGCCAGCAGGAACTGGCTGTCGGGCTGTTTGGAAAAGGGACTGGTCATTGTAGAACTGTCGGCTGCGCCGTACAGCCTGTCAGTCTGGGGAGCAGTCACCGATATAGGAGAGTCGCATGCGCGAATTTTCTTCAACGGACCTTGGCAAAAGGACCGGCGACGTGTTGGACGCAGCGGCCCATGCGCCCGTCGCAATCACCCGCCACGGCAAGGCGCGTTTCGTCGTGCTCACAACCGAGGAATTCGAAAGGATTCGGGCATCGGGAGACCCAAGGATCGCCCGACGCAACGCCGACATTCCCCCCGAAGAGGGGCGGAACTGGTCGCCGCGCTGACCCGCATCATCGAATCCAGTGACTGAAATCTAGGCTGGCGATGCCGGGCGCTACCCCTATCTCTGGGCGCGGCAGACCAAACGCGGAGAGGCCGAAGTGCGCACCACGAGCCGGTCACGCATGCGGCTTGGAAAGCAATTGGAATGGAGAGGTCACCTGTCGGCCGGAGGGCAACAGAGATCGGATTCCCAGGCTGGGCGACGTCCGAAAGGGCGAGCCTCGCTGTCGGCTCCAACAGATCAGGGGCTGCAAGGTGCGTTGGGAAATACAGGATGAGCACTCAGGCTTGCGGAGAAAGCTCACAAGAGTTCCGGCCGTAGCCCAATTCCGCGACGGATCGACCAAACAATCGTACCCTGAGGTATGCCAAGCAGCGAAATTGCGAAGAAGAATTGCGAAAGCTGGTTCTACCGTTGATCCCGCAAAGCGAATTTGGCCGTCTTGGAGGTCGTGTGACAGACAATCATCCTTATTATTTCGTGGCGAGTCACAAGGTGCTCAACCGTTCCACACTTAACGACGTCTACGTGCCTAAGGCGGTGGCCTGCCTCAACAAGTTTGACGTCGAGATTCTCGCTGTCAACGAAACGACAGAAGTGATCGAGGGACAGACGGGACACGATCGGCTGGTGATCCTGCGCTTCCCGAACCGCGATGAGGCAATGCGCTGGTACAATTCGCCCGAGTACCAGTCCATGATCCATCTGCGGTTGGATTCGGTTGAAGGGACATTGATTCTGGCTGAGGGATTGAATGCGCAGGATCTCGCTGCGGCCGGGGTAACGGGACGCTCCAATGGTGGTGCACTTGCCGCGCACGCAGCCCAGTCGCTATCAACGGGTAACCAGGGGTTTGCGGACAGTTTCCGGGCAGGTGAGCTTACAACAAGCGGGTTCCAGGGGTGGACCGACAGCGTCAAGAGAGAATTCAGTGCCAATGCCTATAACGGCAAGATTGGCACCGACTTGGTATTCGAGAACGACTCGGTTCGGGTCTGGCACATTACACTTGAACCAGGCGAGAAAATGCCGGTCCACCGCCATGTCCTGACGTATTTCTGGACCGCAATTACTCCTGGGCGCTTCTTGCAACGGACCTATGACGGGACGACCTACGAAAGCGACTATCAGGCGGGGTTGACGCACTTCTACCACGTCAAGTCGGGTGAGTTCGCGTTGCACGATCTGGAAAACGTCGGCGACACGAAGATGGTATTCGTTGCGGTCGAACTGAAAAAGGAAAGCGCAAATTTCCCGCTCTCCTTTTTCGAAGGCCAGCCAATGCCCCGCCCTGAGGCGATCGATACAAGCAGACATGCAGACATTTTCAGATCGGGTGAGTGGACCACTTCGAACTTCCAGGACTGGTCCGATGCCATCCGGCTTGAGTTCAAGAGCAACGAGTTCAATGGTCGCATCGGAACCGATCTGGTGTTTGAAAACAGCTCGGTTCG
Source organism: Silicimonas sp. (assembly GCA_022819605.1). Lineage (GTDB taxonomy): Bacteria > Pseudomonadota > Alphaproteobacteria > Rhodobacterales > Rhodobacteraceae > JAJEFO01. Next base: position 11,975 of record JAJEGW010000044.1, read on the forward strand.
GGTCTGGCACATGACCTTGAAGCCCGGCGAACGCATGCCGGTCCATCGTCATGTCCTGACCTATTTGTGGACCGCGATTACGCCAGGGCGTTTCTTGCAGCGGACCTATGACGGGACGACCTACGAAAGCGATTACGACGCCGGGCTGACGCACTTTTATGACGTTGGCGAAGGCGAATTCGCGCTTCACAACCTGGAAAACGTTGGCGATACCACCATGATCTTCTGTGCGGTGGAGCTGAAACGCGAAAGCGCGAACCAGCCCTTGCCTCTCTGACCGCGTGCTCCGGCTTCGACGCCTGCGCGGCAGTGCTCAACAAAATAAAAGCGACTAACGGGTATACGCGACGGCGGCGCGGTTCAGTGCATTTGCATCCGCCCGGTCATGTTAGGTGCAGGTGGCCACCCTGTGCGGCACCGGATTACAGCATACCTAGGGAGGTAAGTGATGAAGAAACTTCTTGTGACCACCGCAGTGGGCGCGGCACTAGTAGCCGTGCACGGCGCTCATGCGGACGAGCACACATTCAAGATTGGCACGATGGCGACATTGGAAGGCACTTACACTGTGCTTGGCGAAGATGGCGTTCGCGGAATGAAGACTGCGTTGGCGGCCTTTGGCGGCAAAGTTGCCGGCAAGGACGTGGAACTTGTCATTCAGTCCACCGACGCATCGCCTGACAGTGCCGTTCGCGCCGCACGCAAGCTTGTGGAACAGGATGGTCTTCCCGTGATCGTAGGCCCGCTTTCGGGGTCTGAAGGGATCGCAATCCGTGACTACGCCAAGACTCAGCCTGCGACGACCTTTATCAACGGCTCGTCCGGCGCCCAGGAAACGACGTACGTGAACCCGTCCGAAAACTTCTTCCGCTTCAATGCAGACGGGGCGCAGTGGTCGTGGGGCCTGGGTTCCTACGTGTACAACGAAAAGGGATACGAGACGGTCGCAACTATCGGCGAGGACTATTCCTTTATCTACACGCAGGTCTTCGGCTTTGCCCTGGATTACTGCCAGGCAGGCGGCGAGATTACCGAACGCTTCTGGGTACCGTTGGGCACCAAGGACTTCGGCTCGATCATCGCGTCGCTTCCAGATGACGTCGATGCCATCTACCTGGGGCTTGGCGGTGGCGACGCTGTCAACTTCCTGAACCAGTATCAACAGGCGGGCGGCGACGCGAACCTGATTGGCGGCACGATCATGGTCGACGGGACGGTCTTGAACTCGAAGGGTGATGCGAAACGCGCGCTGATCGGCACGCCGTCTTCCGGCCCGCAGGCTGACACCTGGGACGACCCGGCGTGGACCGAGTTCGTGAAGCTCTACCAGGACACGTTCCCGCCGGAAGAGCGATTCCCGGCTCCCTCGCTTCTGGCGACTCTCTACTACAACAACATGTCGGCCACGCTGACGTGTCTGGATGAAGTAGGTGCCGACCTGTCGGATGGGCACGCCGCCTTCCGGTCTTGCCTGGCGAACCTTGAGCTGGACAGCCCGGTCGGCAAGATCACGCTGGATGAAAACCGTCAGGCTATCGGCGCGACCTTCATCTCGGAAGTGATCGAAGATGATAACGGCAACCTCGTGAACCAGTTCATCTCGATGGATCCCGGCGTGCCGCAAAACCTGCGGATCGACCCGGACAAGTTCGCGGCGCTCGGCGCTCCGAGCCGCGACAACCCGCCGTGTCAGACATCGTACTGATCTCTCTCTGAAGCCGGTCCGGGCGTTCGCGCCCGGGCCCCTTAGAACCGGGCCCTTTACAGAATTGGTGCGGTCATGACACTGATCAACTTCCTCACACGGGTCCATTTCGCCGATGGCGTATTAGAGGAAGCACTGCATTCTGAGATTGAAGCGAACAAAAAGCGGCGCCCGCTCGTTGTCGTTGCCGACGACAGGATGTCAAATTTGGGGGCGGACAGGTTTTTTTCCGGCTTCCCGATGCGTGCCGAGCCGGTGATTTTTTCAGACGTTCCGCACCTGCCGACCGAAAGCGCTGCGCGTGCCGTGGCAAAGCTCTATCGGGACAACGATTGCGACGTACTGGTTGCATTTGGCTCGAACCGGGTAATCGACCTGGCTAAGGCTGCCAGGATTGCCATCGCTCATGAGGAGCCGCTCGACATGCTGTCGGTCGACGAAGGCGGGTCGCGGCGAATCAACGGTCACCTGCCGCATCTCTACGCGGTCCCCGACATTCTGGGCTTCGCGTCTGCGATCAGCGACTATGCCCGCCTGACGCTGGACGATGAAAGACACATTCTGCTTTCTTCCCGCAACCTTGTCCCTTGCATCACGATATGCGACCCGACCCTCACGCTGGGTGCAATGGCAGAGGACTCGGCGGTTGCTGCGGCTGGAGTGATGTCGCGGGCGATCGACAGCTATCTGTCTCCCCGATACCATCCGCCTGCTGACGGACTGGCACTGGATGCGCTGAATCGAATCTGGATTAATATTGGCCCGGCCATATACGACGATGACCTGCCAGCGAGGCGTGAACTCCTGGCGGCGGGTCTGAACAGTTCGCTTTCGCTTCAGAAGGGACTTTGCGTTATTCACGCCCTTTGCAACGCCATCACCGCGGCGTCTGCGTCAAATCCAAATCCCAGCGCAGTCGGGGGCGTTGTGATTTCCCACTTGGTGGAGTTCTACGAACGACGTCCCGATGGCCGCTGCGATCCAATAAAGCGGGCACTCCGTATCGATGAGGAGCGCACGTTGGCGGATGGTCTTCGAGACATGTTGTCAGAATGGCCGATTCCACGGAAATTGTCGGAGCTTGGGGTCGAGGTGAGCGCCCTGAGCAAGGCCGCAACGATTGCAGCTTGCGACCGTGCGATAACCGGCGATCTGCGGAGTTTCGAACGCTCAGAGATTCGGGAGTTGTTTGCACGAGCCCACTGAGGCCCGGTGACAGTCGGGTCGTGCTTCGAGTGGATCAGTGCAAATTGACGTCACTTGCCCGTTCCGCTGGAGCGGAACTGGCGAAAATCTCTTGTAAGGGTCAAAGAACGCCACCCGTAGCTCCCGGAAATGGCGCAAAATGATTGAAACGAACCTCTGGCGCATATGTTCGAAGCATTTCTGCAACGCTAGATTTAGTACCCAAACAATTTGAATATACCCCAGAGTATCAAAAGGCCGCGTATTCCTTGATCACGACTGCGACTTGCCGCGATATATCGGCCGATTGGCCGAAAACCGAAAGGATGACCGCAAGGGAGAAGAATCGTAATGGCCAGAGCAATCTCAGTTCATCACGGTTCATTCGGACGGGCGACATTGTACGAACTCGACCGTCCCCTCACCACGCATGCGCACCGCGAAGGGCACCTGATATTTTATCTCGGGGGTCCCGATGCATCAGCGACCATCAATGGAGACAAGTATGCCATCTCGAAGACCGAAGCGGTTGCGATCAGCCCTTGGGAGCCACACAGTTTCGAGCCTTCGCCCTGCGGTCAGAAGCATTTCGTTCTAACGCTTTACATCAAGCCGATGTGGTTTCTTGAGAACAGCCAAAGCGCGGAGTTTTCGCTTGGTTTCGGGACACCCCAGGTCCGGGTGACGCCGACGGTCGAAATGTGGATCGGACGCCTTACATCCATTCTTCTTGATGACCAGCCATCCGAAAGGTTCGACGGCTTTCTTTTCGAAACCACGCGTCAATGCGTCGACCAGACTTGGAGGAGCGCCAAGTCTCGTCCGCTGCTTCGCAACATGCAGTTGAAGTTCAATGACTTCCGCGTCCGACGCTCGCTCAGGCTCATGCAAGAGCGGTTTGCCGAGGAAACCGCAATGGATGATCTGGCCCGCGAAGTTGGTCTTTCGCGGCCGCATTTTTTCAAGCTCTTCAAGATGCAGATGGGAATTACTCCCAACCTCTACCTGAACACGCTTCGAACTGAGCACGCCATCGACGAATTGGTGACGACCGACAAATCGATCACCGACATCGGCCTTGACCTTGGATTTGCCAGCCAAGCCAGCTTCACGCGTTTCTTCACGTCAAACGTTGGAATTCCACCGACGGACTACCGGCGCGTCGCACACTTCGTCTAGGTGACTTTTACGCGATCCAGCGTCACCCGATCAGACCTTGGGATACGCGGAATTGCAGTCCGGGCAGTAGCGTCTGTGGGATGCAACTGGACCAAAAGCACAATTGGCGGGTTGCGGCGAAGGATACTCGTGCACCAGAGAAGCCTGCACAATGACAGACTTCGCGCGCCGCCATCCCATTTGGGCTGCTGTGATTGCGATTCTGGTTGCGATCCTGATCTGGATGATTTTTGCGTTGTGGCCGTCTTGGCTTGTCGACCTCATTGGCAAGAAGAAGGTGTTCCTGAACGCGTTGTTCAACGGCATTACGCTCGGTGGCCTGTACTTTCTAGTTGCCTCCGGCTTCACGTTGATCTTCGGCCTCATGCGCAACGTGAATCTCGCCCACGGCTCCTTGTATCTGCTTGGGGGGTACGTGGGGTATGAGTTCGCCGAGCTCACGGGATATTGGCTCCTTGCATTTCCTGCAGCATTCATCGTGGTCGCCCTCTTCGGCATTCTGCTGCAACTTGGCGTGTTTCGACGAATGGAAGGTCAGGATCTTCGACAGACCCTCGTGACGATCGGGATCTCGATCATAATGGCCGATTTGATGCTTTGGGGTTGGGGCGGCGACTTTTACAACATCAGCGCTCCGTCCTGGCTGTCGGGTCCCTTGGAGACCATCCTTGTCACGACGCAAAAGCGCTCTGGCGATCTTGTCTATCTTAAATACCCGCTGGTCCGCGTAGTGATCTTCCTCGCTGCGGTAACAATCGGCGTTGGCATGTGGCTCCTGCTGAATCGCACAAAGATTGGCATGCTGATACGAGCAGGCGTCGACGACCGCGACATGCTGTCGGCCACCGGAGCGCGCATTCAACTCGTGTTCTTGGGCGTCTTTGCATTTGGGGCAGGTCTCGCCGGCATAGCGGGAGTGGTCGGAGGAACATTCCAGTCGGTCGCGCCTGGCGAAGACATACGGTTCCTGCTGGCCTCGCTGGTCGTGGTCATCGTCGGAGGGATGGGCAGCATTCCAGGTGCCGCGCTTGGTGCGCTGCTCATCGGACTGGCCGAGCAGTTCGGCTCCGTGTACATGCCGACGTACGCCGTCGTCCTGACTTTCCTGATCATGGTGGGCGTTCTCGCGTTCCGCCCGCAAGGCTTGATGGGGCGGTCCTGAAATGTCGATCTTCGACCCAGCTGAAACGAGCCTGGCGGCGCCCAGCGACGGGCGAAGCTGGTTGGAGCGCGTTCCGGTCGCCTATTGGGTCGTTGGCCTGGTCTTGCTGATTATGCCGGCAATTGCCGGTGACTTCATGCTGTTCCAGATCTTTGGCTGGACATTCATCCTGGGCCTGATTGCTCTCGGGCTGATGTTCCTGGGCGGTTACGGCGGAATGGTCAGCCTTGCCCAAATGTCGATCGCCGGTGTGGGCGGGTACATGGTCGCGATATTCGGGGTGTCTGCCATTGACACGATTTCACTTGGCTGGCCGTGGTATGTCGCGATCCCGATCGCTCTGGTCATCGCGATGCTCTTCGGCACCCTGACCGGATGGCTCGCGGTGCGAACCGAGGGAATCTACACGATAATGATCACCCTCGCGATTGCAGCCGCGTTCTTCTATTTCGCCCGGCAAAACTATGTGATGTTCAACGGGTTCTCCGGGTTCAACGGTGTCCTGCCCCCGATGCTGTTCGGCGTGGACTGGCGTGGTGCGGCCGCGTTCTACTATCTGACCCTGTTTTGGGCTGCGCTTGGCTATCTTGTTGTTCTCTACATCTCCCGCGCCCCGTTCGGATTGGCGCTGCAAGGTGTTCGGGACAACCCGCGCCGCATGTCGGCCTTGGGATACAACGTTACCGCGCACCGCGTGGCCGCCTACACCTTCGCGTCATTGCTCGCGGCAATCGGAGGCATTTTGCTCACCTGGCAGTCGGCGCAGATTTCGCCGGGCACAGCTGGCATCGGACCGGCAATAGACATCTTGGTCATCGCGGTGATCGGGGGCATGCGCCATCCGGTCGGCCCCTTCATAGGCGCGTTCATCTACGTCATCCTGAAGACCTACGCGATCGACGCCCTGGTCACGCTCGGGCTTTCAGGCGAACGTTTCCAACTGCTGATCGGCATTGCCTTTCTTTCCATTGTCTTCTGGTCGCCGGACGGCATCATTGGCCTGTGGGACAGATTGCGTGAAGACCGCAAACGCGATCCGCTGACCGGTCGTGGCGGAGAAGAGCCATGAACGCCGTTCTCGATGCCGGTTCAACGATTTCCGAACGCCTCGGAGCGACCGGGACGGCCAACGCGCTGGAACTGAAGGGCGTGTCGAAGTACTTCGGGGCATTGGCTGCGCTCATTGACATCGACATCACGGTTCGGCCCAGCGAGCGGCGCGCCGTGCTTGGGTCAAACGGTGCCGGGAAGACAACGCTCTTCAACTGTGTAGCGGGGGACTTTTCTGCCACCACAGGCTCGATTCGCTTTTTCGGCGAAGACATTACCCGGTTTCCTCCGCATGAACGCATCCGAAGGGGGCTGCGCCGGACCTATCAGATCTCCTTGCTCTTCACCGGCCTCACCGTGCTGGACAACATTTTCCTGGCCTGTGTTGGCGTCTCGCGCAGCCGTTTTTCATTCTTGCAGCCGGGGCGCGATGACGCCTTGATGGCGAGTGCGGAGAACCTTGTACGGGTGGTCCACCTCGAGGACGCCAAGGACGAGCAGGTCGCGACTCTTTCCTATGGCCAGCAGCGGCAGCTCGAAATCGCCATGGCCTTGGCGGGAGCGCCCCGGTTCATCCTCTTCGATGAGCCCGCCGCCGGGCTGTCGCCAGCCGAGCGCTCCGAACTCATCGAAATCCTGGTAGGGCTGCCGACTCACATGGGGTTCATCATCATCGAACATGACATGGACGTCGCCCTGCGGGTCGCCGAGTCAGTCACGATGATGCACAACGGGCGCATCTTCAAGGAAGGCAGCCCTGCTGAAATCGAGGACGATCCCGAAGTCCAGGCCCTCTACCTCGGAGGTGAAGATGGCTGAGGGCACGCCAATCCTCGAGGTCAGGGACCTCAACGTCTACTACGGACAGAGCCATGCACTGCAGGGCGTGAACATGACGCTGCAGTCCGGCGTTCATTCGGTCGTTGGACGCAACGGGATGGGAAAGACCACTCTTTGCAAGGCGATCATGGGGCTGGAACCCGTCGCATCCGGAACTATTTCCTTCCAGGGACAAGCGATCAACGGGCGCAATCCCGCAGACGTTGCGCGCATGGGAATCGGCTACGTGCCGCAGGGTCGGCGAATCTGGCGCTCGCTGTCGGTAGACGAACACCTTCGACTCGTCGAAGGGCAGGGTGGCGTCTGGACCATAGAACGCATCTACGGGACATTTCCTCGCCTTGCTGAACGGCGCAGCAACCTGGGTTCTCAGCTTTCGGGCGGCGAGCAGCAGATGCTGGCCATTGCGCGAGCCCTGCTTCTCAATCCACGCCTGCTGGTAATGGACGAACCGACCGAAGGGCTTGCTCCGGTCATCGTCCAGCAGCTCGAGAGCATGCTCATCCGCCTCGGGGAAGAGGGCGGCATCGACGTCCTGATGATCGAGCAGAACATCGGCGTCGCATGTGCAGTTGCATCCGACGTCGCCATCATGGTCAACGGACGGATCAACCGCGTGATGGACTCAGCCCGCCTGGCGGGCGACCGCGACCTGCAGCAGGCACTGCTGGGGGTCGGTCGCCATGCGCATGATGAGACACCCGAACCAACAGCGCGCACGGAAGAGCGCGATGTGCAGGACGCGCCCGTCGCCTTGGCGAAGGTCTACAACTCCAATCCCAGTATCCCGACCCGCTGGTCGCGCCCCGCCCCGGTGCATGTCATCGAAGGTGCAGCGCGTACCGTTACACCGACCACCCGCGAAGCCGAGCAGATCAAGCCGCTTTCACAGGCGCGACCGTCCGGCCGGTCGGGCCAGGTGCTCGTCGCAGGCACTTTGGATACCAAGTCCGAAGAGTTGAGATTCATCCAAGACGTGCTGAAGGACGAGGGGATTGATGCGATCCTCGTCGACCTCTCAACTTCCGGCAAGCCATCCGGAGCGGAGATACCGCCGCATGCAATCGCGGCGTTTCACCCGCGAGGCGTCGCCGGGGTCTTTACTGGCGATCGCGGCACTGCGGTGTCAGGGATGGCCCTTGCCTTTGAGCGGTGGATTGCGCGGCAGGATGGGATAGGGGGGATCATTTCTGCGGGCGGTTCCGGCGGGACGTCGCTGGTCAGCCCGGCAATTCGGGCGCTTCCGGTTGGGGTGCCGAAGGTCGTGGTCTCGACCGTCGCCTCGGGGAACACCAGTCAGTATGTCGGGGCTACAGACATGTTGCTGCTGAATGCGGTCGCCGACGTGCAGGGGCTTAACGTCATTACCCGCGAAGTGCTTGCCAATGGTGCCCGGGCGCTGGCGGGCATGGTCGCTGGCAGGCGTGATGCGACCCCCGTGGCGGAACTGAAGCCGGCTCTTGGCCTGACAATGTTCGGGGTAACAACGCCATGCGTCCAGCAGGTTTCGGCCGCGCTTCAGCCGGAATACGATTGCCTGGTCTTTCACGCGACCGGCACTGGCGGAAAGGCCATGGAAAACCTGCTGGCATCGGGCAAGCTGTCCGGCGTCCTGGATTTGACGACAACCGAGGTCTGCGACATGTTTGCGGGCGGCGTCTTTCCCGCCGACGAGACCCGCTTTGAAGCATCGATCGAAGCGGGCTTGCCCTATATCGGCGCATGCGGCGCACTGGACATGGTGAATTTCGACAGTCCCGAAACGGTGCCCGAGCGCTATCGCGACCGGAAATTCTACCAGCACAATCCGCAAGTTACCTTGATGCGCACTACGCCGGACGAATGCGACCAGATAGGTCGCTGGATCGGTGCGAAACTGAACCGAATGACGGGTCCGGTTCGCTTCTTCCTGCCCGAGGGCGGCGTTTCGGCGCTGTCCGCACCCGGGCAGCCGTTTCATGACCCTGCCGCCGATGCCGCGCTCTTCAACGCCTTGGAGGATGCCGTCCGACAAACCAGTTCGCGACATCTGCTACGCGTGCCCCACAACATCAACGACTCCGATTTCGCGGCCTTGGTGGTCGCCGAGTTCCGAGATCTGCACGGAGAGGTTCCCCGTGTTGCCGCACAAGGATAGGCAGCGTGTTTGATCGCAGCGACATGATGAGCAAGTTCCGCGCGATGCGAGACCGCGGCGAGCCGATCATCGGCGGTGGTGCCGGGACCGGGCTTTCTGCCAAGTGCGAGGAAGCTGGCGGCATCGACTTGATCGTCATCTACAATTCCGGGCGGTACCGGATGGCCGGTCGCGGTTCGCTTGCCGGGCTGATGCCTTATGGCGACGCGAACGGCGTGGTGATGGAGATGGCGGGCGAAGTTCTGCCGGTGGTCAGGAATACGCCGGTGCTCGCCGGGGTCTGCGCGACCGATCCATTCCGGCTGATGGGCGCCTTCCTGGACGAGGTCAAGTCCGCCGGGTTCTCGGGTGTCCAGAATTTTCCGACCGTCGGGCTGATCGACGGAACCTTCCGGCTCAATTTGGAAGAGACCGGCATGGGATACGGCCACGAAGTCGAGCTGATCCGCATGGCCGCTGATCGCGACATGCTGACGACACCCTATGTGTTCTCGGCCGATGATGCGCGCAACATGGCGGCGGCGGGTGCCGACATCATTGTCGTGCATCTTGGATTGACGACCGGAGGCTCAATCGGGGCGGAGACTGGCGTGGCACTGGCCGATGCCCCGGCCCTGACCGACGAATGGGCTGCTGCTGCACTTGAAGTGAATCCTGATGTCCTTGTGCTGGTGCACGGCGGACCGGTAGCAATGCCCGAGGACGCGGCTTTCGTCCTGAAGAACACCGAGAATTGTCACGGATTTTACGGCGCCTCTTCGATGGAGCGCCTGCCGACGGAAGTCGCGCTGACGGAACAGACGAAGAAATTCAAGGAGATCGACCTCTAAGGCCGAAAGGGAGGCTCACATGACTGGCGAACTGTTAGGACAACTGATCCTTTGGCTCATCGCGGCCGTCATCGTCATCTTTGTTGTCTACTGGGTGATGTATTGGCTTTACCGCCGCTCGACCAAGGAAGTCGCATTCGTGCGTACGGGTTTTCTTGGCGAAAAGGTCGTCATCAACGGTGGCGCATTCGTCTGGCCGATCATTCACGACATCACGCCAGTAAGCATGAATTCCCTGCAACTTGCGGTGACCCGCGAGAAGGACGAAGCGCTGATCACCCGTGATCGGATGCGCATCGACGTGGACGCGGAATTCTACGTTCGGGTGAACCAGACCAGGGAGGCGGTTTCGCTAGCCGCCTCAACCCTCGGCCGGCGGACACTGGAACCCGAGCGCATCCATTCGCTCTTGTCGGGCAAGTTCATTTCGGCACTGCGTACCGTTGCGTCACAGATGACGCTCGAGGAGGTGCATGAAAACCGCAACGAGTACGTCGCCCGCGTCAAGGAAATGGCGCAGGAGGGACTCGACAAGAACGGACTGGAACTGGAAAGCGTCGCGGCGACGGACATCGACCAGACCGACATTCAGTATTTCAACCCGTCCAACAAGTTCGATGCGGAAGGCTTGACCGCCGTCATCGAGGCTGTCGAGCAACGCCGCAAACTGCGCAACGACATCGAGCAGGATGCGATGATCAAGATTCGCGCGCGGAATCTCGAGGCTGAGAAACAGGCGCTGGACATTGAACGCGAGTCTGAAGAGGCCCGCCTTGACCAGGAGCGGGAGGTTGAATTCCGGCGCGCGCAGCAACGCGCAGAACTGGCACGGGAGCGTTCCGAGCGGGAAAAGGACGCCGAACAGGCGACGCTACTTTCGCGCGAAGCCATTGAAACTGCCCGGATCGAAAACGAGCGTCAGATTTCCGAGGTGCGCATCGCGTCCGAACGTGAAGTCAGGCAACGCGAAATCGAGTCGCAGAAAGTCGTCGATGAAGCGGACATCTCGACCCGTGAATCCGTTGAGAGGGCGCGGATTGCGCAGGAAAGGACGCTGACCGAGGAACGGATCAAGACGCGGCAGCGGACCGACGCTGCGGAAATTGCAGCGCGCGAGGCGATCGAAAAGGCCCGTATCGCCCAGGAAAAGGCCCTGGAAGAGGCGCGAATCGCGAAAGAGCGCGAAACCCAGTCAAAGGAGATCGAACGTCAGCAGACCATCGATGCAGAAGGCATCACCGCCCGCGAAAATGTGGAGCGCGCCCGCATCGCACAGGAAAAGGCCGTGACCGAGGCCCGGATCGAGTATGAACAGACCACGCGCGAGCGCGAAGTTGCCCGCGACCTGGCCATCAGCGAAGCCGAAATCGCTCAGCGTGAAGCGACCGAAAAGCTGCGGATCATGCAGGAAAAGGCCGTGGCGTCGGCCCGCATATCCTCTGACAGGGAGACCCGCAGCCTGGAAATCGAGCGCAATCGGGCGATCGACCAGGCCGAGATTGATGCGCGCGAGGCCGTCGAAAAGGCCCGAATCGCGCAAGAACGCCTGCTGGCCTTCGAGCGCATCGAGGCGGACGAAAAAACCGAGGAACGAGATTTATTGAAGGCGGAAGCGGTCGAGGCTGCGCGCATTGCGCAAGAGAAGAAGGTCGCGGCAGAACGCATTGCCTCGGAACGCGAGACCCGGAGCTTGGAAATCGAGCGCAACAAGATGCTTGAAGAGGCCGAGATCGAGTCGCGCGAGGCCGTCGAAAAGGCTCGCATTGCGCAGGAAAGGCTGGTCGCATTCGAACGGATTGAGGCCGATGAAGATACGGAGGTCCGCGAACAGTTGAGAGCCGAAGCGGTCGAAGCAGCCCGAATCGCCAAGGAAAAGAAGCTCGCTGCCGAGCGCATTGCCTACGAGCAGGACATGCGGGAGCGCGAAATTGCGCGCAACCGTGCGGTCGACGAAGCCAACATCGCCGCTCAGGAAACGATCAATGCAGCCCGCATCGAGGAAGAAGCCAAGACCCGAGCTGCCGAGATCGAGAAAGAGCGCGCAATCGAGGCCGCAAACATCGAGCGCCGCAAAGCGTTGGAGCACCTCGAAGTTGAACGGACAAAGGCGCTGCGCGAAGCCGAGATCGCTGCAAAAGAGATCGTCGAACGAGTGCAGATCCAGTCCGAGGACGAGCTTGATGATGCGCGAATCGCGCATCAGAAGAAGCGTCGCCAACTGGAAATCGAGCGTGAAAGGGCGGTCGAAGAAACGGCGATGGAGAAGGCGATCGCACTCTACGGCAAGTCGCTCGACGAAAGCGCCGCGGCAATCGAGGCCGATGCGGCACGCGCCCGTGCAGCCGAAGCTGCAGCCAAGGTCGATACGGCTGCCGCGCTCGAGGAAGCGTCGCGCGACAAGCAGGTTGGCGTTACCGCCGCCGAAAGGGAGGCCGAACGCGCCAAGCTCGCCGCGCATGCAGAGGAAGTTGTCTCGGCTGTCCGCGCTGAGGCCCAGCGGCTTATCAACGAGGCCGAGAACATCCTTACCGATGAAGCCCGTGCATCGCTCTTCAAGCGCAACATGCTGGAGCGGCTCGAAGGCATCATTGCAGCGCAGGTCAAGCCGCTTGAGAAGATCGACGAGATCAAGATCATGCAACTTGGCGGTGGCGGCACGACCGGGCTCAACTGGGCAGACGGCGGTTCCGACGGCGGCGGCGGCGGGGGTGGTGCGCCAAGCCCGACCGACGAGGTCATCAATTCCGCGCTTCGGTACCGTGTTCAGGGGCCCATGATCGACAGCCTGATGAACGACATCGGAATTGACGGCTCAAACCTGGCGAGATCTGCGATCTTCCAGGATGCCAGCAACATGGCGCGCGCGATGAGCGAGAGCCAGAAGGTCAGGGCCGCAACGAAAGCCGAAGAGGAGGAGAAGAAGAACAGGGACGGGGAGGCGAAGTCCTGAGATGGCCCGTGTCTACGCTTCGTCCGTCATTCCCGCTCCGCCGGGCCGCGTGTGGGACCGCATTCGCGGATTCAACGACCTGCCGCGTTGGCACCCCTTGATCCGCGAAAGCAGGATTGAAGAGGCGCTTCCGGCGGACAAGGTCGGGTGCATTCGGAACTTCAACCTGCAAAACGGAGACAATATCCGCGAACAGCTGCTGGGTCTGTCGGACTACGACATGTTCGTGACCTACTCGATCCTCGAAAGTCCGATGCCGCTCGGAGAGTATGTGGCCACGCTCAGGCTGACGCCCGTGACCGAGGGCGACCGGACCTTCATCGAATGGACTGCCGAGTTTTCATGCGACCCAAGCGGCGAAGACGAACTGGTAACCATGATTGGCACGGACGTTTTCCAGGCCGGTTTTGACGCGCTCAAGCGCCAGTTCGGAGGTGGCTGATGCCGCATGTCAAGAAGAGCACCGTGCTTGACGCGCCAGTGGACGCGGTCTGGGATGTCATTCGCGACTTCAACGGTCACGACCATTGGCACCCGGCGGTCGCCGAAAGCCAAATTGAGCGCGGATATCCTTCGGACATGGTTGGCTGCGTAAGGAACTTCCGCCTCGAGGGCGGTGCCAATCTGCGAGAACAGCTTCTCACGCTTTCGGATTTGGAGCAGACATTCAGCTACTGCCTGCTCGACACGCCTGTTCCGCTCTTCAACTACGTCGCCCACGTCCGCCTGTTCCCGGTGACGGACGGGGATCGAACCTATTGGGAATGGGAAAGCCGTTTTGACACGCCCTCGGGGCGTGCAAGCGAACTGTCGGAACTGGTCGGCGAAGGCATCTACGCCGCGGGATTCGAGGCAGTGCGGAGCCACATGGGAATTGGTCATGCTTGACGTCCAGACGTACCCGACCGTTGGCGAAGCTGCCAGCGCGATGGACGATCAAGCCCGATTTCTGGGCGGCGGGACCCTAATCATGAACCGGGTCAACTATGGTGACCGTCGGTTCAATCGCATCGTGCGGACGACGGATACTTCGCTGTCCGCAATCCGGGCTGAGGGCGATCGCCTGGAGGTCGGTGCAGGCGTCACGATGGCGGCGATCATGGCATCGCGAGATCTGGAATTCCTGTCTTCGGCTGCCCGTGCCGTGGGTGGCCCCGCCATCCGCAACATGGCAAGCGTGGGCGGGAACCTGATGGCGCCTCATCCTTATGGTGACATGGCGGTTGCACTGCTGGCACTTGACGCCGTTGTCAGGATGGTCAGCGGCGAGGAATTGAGCCTTGAGGACTTTCTGGCCCGCCGAAACGGCGTCGTTCGATCGCTGCTTATCCGTCGCCCGCAGGGTGATGAATTCCGGTTCAGAAAGGTCTCCCGGGTCAAGCCCAAAGGTGTTTCGGTGATGTCGATGGCCGCGCATCTCACCCGAAGCGCGGGCCGATTGTCGGGCGTTCGCATTGCCTATGGCGCGATGGCGCCAACGCCGGTGCGGGTCCGGCCGGTGGAGAACGCGCTTGAAGGGGTCAGCCTTGATCATGCAGGCATCGCGGCCGCGCTTTCTGCCGCGACCGAGGGGCTGGATCCACCGGACGATCCAATCGCCTCGGGATGGTATCGCCGCGAGGTCGCGCCGGTCCATCTTCGCCGCCTCTTGCTTGGGGAGGATGCTCGGTGAAGTCCCCCGTCACTTTCACGTTGAACGGCTCCGAGACCGCAGTCTTCGTCGATTCCGGGGCCAATCTCCTGGACGTGCTTCGCCGCGGCTGCGGAGACCTGTCGCCCAAGTACGGTTGCGGACAGGGCAGCTGCGGTGCCTGCACGGTGCTCATAGACGGAGAACCGCATGTGTCCTGCCTGGTGCTGGCCGAGACTGTCGCCGGGCGGTCCGTCGAGACAACCGGGGGGCTGGCAAGCGGGCCGGATCTTCACCCGCTGCAAAGAGCGTTCATTGACGGCTTCGCTGCGCAGTGCGGGTACTGCACGCCGGGCATGCTGATGGCGGCCAAGGCGCTCCTTGACCGAAATCCAAGCCCAGCCCGCTCGGAGGTCGAGGAAGCCATCTCAGGCAATCTTTGCCGCTGCACCGGCTATGAACCGATCATCGACGCAATACTTGAAGCCGCCAAGCAGCGAGGTGCCGCGTGATGAATGCGGAGTATCGGAAGGACCTGTTTGCCGACGAACGCTCAGACGACTTCGATGTCGTCGGAAAGCCGGTCCTCAGGCAGGACATCATGGGTCATGTAACCGGGCGTTCGAAGTTCTACGACGACCATGCTTTCGACGGGCTCCTGCACATGCGCTGCGTGCGCTCGCCCCACCACCACGCGCGCATCCGGTCAGTCGATTCCTCGACTGCCGAACGGCAGGACGGCGTTGTCCGCGTGCTTGGCGGCCGCGACGTGCCCGTGAACATCAACACGCTCTTGTCGCTGATCAATTTCGGACGGGACGATGAGCCTCTTCTGGCGATAGACAAGGTCAGCTATGTTGGCCAGCCGGTCCTTGCAATCGTCGCAACCTCGGTTCGCGCCGCTCAGGAAGCGGTTGATGCCGTCAACGTGGATTACGAGGAACTGCCCCATGTGCTTGACGTGGAAGAGGCGCTGAAGCCCGAGGCGCCGATCGTCAACGACGAGTATCCCAACAATACCTTCGACTATTTTGACACCTATGATCACCAGAAGCTGCGGTTCGGTGACGTTGAGACCGCATTCTCGAGAGCCGATCACATCGTCGAAGGCGAATACCAGATGTCGCCAATCGAGCAGGCGCCCATCGAGACCTGCGGCGCCATCGCGGCGCCGGAAACCAACGACCGGATCACCGTTCATACATCGACCCAAGCGCTCTTCTTCTCGGTCGGGGTCACGGCGAAGCAGCTCGACATCAGCTCTGCGCGCCTGCACTTCATCGGCGGTACCGTCGGTGGAGGATTCGGCGGCAAGGTGGACAGCCACCACGAGCCCTTGGCTGCGCTCGCCTGCCTGGCGACGGGCAGGCCCGTGAAATACATGTGGGACCGCGCCGAAGAAATGCAGGTTGGCGGCCCGCGAGGAGGTGAACGATGGAGGATCAAGGACGGGGTGATGCGCGACGGTCGCATCATCGCGCGTGCCTTTACGGGGTTCTTTGATGCCGGGGCATACACGCGGCTGTCGTCCTATGCCGTGCAGAAGTCGACCGGTCACTTGCCCGGTCCCTATTCGATCCCGAACGTCGCATCCAATGTCTACTGCGTCTTTACAAATCGGACCCCGTCAACGGCCATGCGCGGCTTCGGAATTACCGCCGCAGATTTCGCGATTGAACGTCACATGGACAAGGTCGCGCGCGCGGTCGGCATGGACCCGATCGAGCTGCGGATCCTGAACGCATACCGCGATGGCGACATGAAGGCACATCGGCGCGAGGCGAAGAACTGCGCCTTGATCGAAAGCTGCCAGGCGGTCGCCCAGAAAACGGGTTGGAGCCTGTCCAGCGACGCAGTGCGCGCATCCAGCAAGACCGGCGGCGGAGAAGGTGCGCTGGGCGTCATCCCCGCGACCGTCACCGATGACGAGGGCAGAATAGGCGAGCGAAGACGTTCGGGGCTCGCCCCGGAGCCGTTCTCAGGGCAGGGGACCCGCGGGCTGCTTCCTGAAGGCCATTCGTCCAACAACAGTTCGGCTTTCGGCAATGCACCCCAACGGAAGGACATGGAGGCAGAGGTCGAGCGGCTCGGGTTCAAGGGTGCGACGGGCGTTCCGGCGACGCTCCAGGAATCCGCGGATGAATCGACATCCGTTGCGCGTCCAACCGTACCAAGGGAGACAGCGCAAACAACGCATCCCGCAGGTGCCAGAGGCGGTCCGTCCCTCCCTGCAGCCTACACTCAGCGCCCAGCAAGCACGATCAATCAACCGATTGCGCAGCCGCCTGCACAGGCGCCAAGCACACCAGCGGCGCAGCAGCCGGTGACGCCGCCGGCTGCCGCTGAGACCGAAAGTGAAACCGCCACGACCCACTTCCAGCGCGGTGTGCGACGACCAGGCGTTTCGCGGTTCATCTCCGGGTCGAGGAGGCGCTGATGGCCATTCACCATGGACGCGGCTTTGCCTGCATCAACTACCCGATCGGCATGAACCTTGGCGGCGACCCGAGCCAGGCGCTGGTCCATTCGACGCCTGATGGAAAGTTCAAGGTCACGCTCTCGTCGATCGATCTTGGACAAGGCATCAAGTCGGTTGGTCGCCAATTGGCTGCCGAGACGCTCGGCGTGCCGGTCGAGGATGTCTTTGTCGATACTGCGGACAGCGACACCGGTCCCCATGACATGGGTTCATTCGCATCGCGCGGAACGCATAGAATGGGCAACGCGATCATCCGTGCAGCCACGGAGGCCCGCGCCCAGCTGCTGGAAGCCGCGGCGGAAGAGCTTGAGGTCGACGCGTCCGATCTTGTGACCGACGGACGCGGGAACATCCATGTAAGGGGTGCGCCCAGCCGGTCAGTAACGGTCGAGGCGACGGCAACGGCCGCTCAATTCAATCAAGGTCGTACACTTGCGGGACGCGGAATATTTCTTGTCCCCTTGTCCGAGGTCGACAGCGACACCGGCGAAATGACCCCGGTGTCGTCCTTCGCCCACGCAGCGCTGATCATAGACTTGACGGTGGATGACGAAACCGGCGAGGTCGAGGTCCAGCATATCAACTCTGCTTACGAGGTTGGACGCGCGCTCAATCCTCGACTGGTGGAACAGCAGTTGATCGGGGGCGCCTGGATGGGCGTAAGCCACGCGCTGTATGAAACGACAGAGCCCTACTATCCGGACCGGTCGCACGGACCCGTCGATTTCAATCACTATCTTCAGCCGGGGCCGGGCGACGCTGTGCCTCACCATATCTCTGTTCTCGAACGTCCGGCGCCGGATGCGCCCTTCGGTGGCAAGGGGCCGGGCGAGATGTGCGCCAATCCGGTGCTGCCTGCCATCGCCAATGCCGTGTTCAACGCGGTTGGCGTGGAATGCGACAGCCTTCCGATCACTCCGGAAAAGGTGTTGCGTGGCATTCGTGCGAACGGCGGCGCACGTCCCCAGGGCAGACCGGGCGCCTGATGCCGGTACGGGCGGACATACGCGGGATCGACAGCCCCGGAGCGCTGCAAGGCGCTTTGACAGCGGCGCAGTACCTCGCCGATGACGCGCTGTCGACCTCGGCCTATCTCGCGCTGGCACTCGGCAAGCCGCTTCTTTTGGAAGGCGTTCCTGGCGTCGGCAAGACCGAGGCTGCCAAGGCGGTAGGCGCTGTACTGGGTCGGAACGTGATCCGCTTGCAATGCTACGAGGGAATCGACGCCGCTGCGGCGCTCTATGAATGGAATTATCCGCGCCAAATGCTGGCAATTCGCCAGGCCGAGAACAGCCAGCTCAACGTTTACACGGATGAATTCCTCCTTGCGCGCCCCTTGCTGGAAGCGTTGCGAGCACCGGATGAGTCCCTCTTGCTGATCGACGAAATCGACCGCTCTGATCACGAGTTCGAGGCGTTCTTGCTCGAGTTCCTGTCGGACTTCACCATCTCGATACCCGAGACCGGCACGGTCCGTGCGACATCTCACCCGATTGTCGTTCTGACTTCGAACCGCACCCGCGACCTTCACGAGGCCCTCAGGCGACGTTGCGTCTATCATTGGATCGATTTCCCTGATCCTGCACTTGAAGCCCGCATCGTGATGGTTCGAGCTTCTTCGGTTGCCGAGGCGACAGCGGAGGCCGTGGTCGCATCGGTGGGGCTTATGCGGGAAGAGCCATTGGTAAAATTGCCTGGCGTTGCCGAGACGGTCGAGTGGGCGGAGGCCGCAACGCTATTGAATGCGCAAGGAGAGCCATGGCCTGCGGCTTTCCGGCGCTCGATTGGCGTCGTGCTGAAGGACCAGGACGATCTGGCACAATTGTCTCCGCGACTGGATGCGTTCCTGCCAGGAGAAGCGGCATGACCGATCCACGTCCGTTGCCTCGCGCCGCCGAGCCGTTTGTCGGGTTCTCCTCCGTCTTGCGCACCCATGGATTTTCCGTCGGGCCCGATCAGACCATCGGCTTTCTAGAGGCAATCAAGTTGCTGGGGCCTCGCAATGTCGAGGACGTCCGTCGCGCCGGAATCGCCATGCTGGCGATTCCCAAGGACCGGCAGGATGAATTTGACGCGCTCTTCCGCGCCTATTTCCTGGGGATGACCGCGCCGGGCGCGGTTGAAGCCGAAGACGAAGCGGTTTCGGCACACGAGCCGACCGGCGCAAGCGAAGAGCGGGACGCGGTTGAACCCGATGCCGAGACCGGCGAAGAGGCCACGGCCGTTGAGCGTCTGTCACGCCGCGAATTCGCGGAAGAAGGCTCGAATTCGGTCCTGGCACGCTTTCAACGCCTTGCGCCCGCCCGACTGCCGCGTCGACTGTCGTACCGCTTTGCGCCGGATCGGGGCGGCAAGCTGCTGGATATGCGTCGGACCCTGCGCGATGCCGCAAGGCGGGACGGCGAGGTTTTTACCCTTGCACGTCGTCGCCGCAAGAACAGACAGCGCAGGATCGTCCTGCTGATTGACGTTTCCGGATCGATGAAAGACCGAACAGAGGCTGCAATGACATTCGCGCACGCGTTGACCGGCGCGGCTGACCGCGCGGAGGTCTTTACGCTTGGCACCCGGTTGACACGACTGACACCTGCGCTGCGCGTACGCAATCGGGAAAGGGCGTTGGAGCGCGCCTCAGCGCTTGTTGCCGACGTTGATGGCGGCACGCGGATCGGCGAAGCCCTGACCACTTTCCTTGCGGTGCCGCGCTATGCCGGCTTTGCACGCGGCGCGGCGATTGTCGTCTTGTCCGATGGCCTCGAACGCGGGTCGCCAACGCTGATGCTGGAAGCGGTTCGACGGCTTTCAAGACTGGCTTGGCGCCTGGATTGGCTGACGCCGCTGGCGTCGGATCCTGACTACCTGCCTGCCACTGGCGGCCTGAGCGCCATGGTGCCGAGCCTCGATGCATTGGCCGACGGATCGACGAGCGAAGCGGTGGTGAGCCATCTTCTGAGCCTGGCATCCCAAGCCCGTCAGGGAGGTGCTGCATGATAGACGCCCACCACCACGTCTGGCGGCAAACAGACCTGCCGTGGCTGCTCGGCCCCGAGCGACCGAGGATCTTCGGTCCATATGCAGCGATCAAGAGGGATTATCCGGTCGAAGAATATTGCGCCGACATAAAGGGTACCGGGATCAAGAAATCGGTCTATGTTCAGGCCAACTGGGCGCCGAACTGGTTCAAGGACGAAATCGCCTGGGTTCAGTCCGTTGCCGACAGGAGCGGCTGGCCCCATGCAATCGTCGGCTTTCTGGACTTCACGAAAGGCGATGTCGGCCCCGCGCTGAAGTCGCTCAGGGACTATTCGCTGCTTCGAGGTTTCAGGCAGCAATTTCACTGGCACGAGAATCCGCTTTATCGATTCGCCCCCGACCGCGGGCAGGTTTCGGACGCCCGCGTCGCCGAGAACATCGGAAAGCTCGCGGAGCACGGCTTCACTTTCGACCTCCAGGTGTTTCCGGGCCAGATGGCGGACGCCGCAGAGCTTGCTGATGCGTGCCCGGACGTGACGTTCATCCTGCAGCATGCCGGCATGCTGGAAGATCAATCCCAGGCCGGCTGGAAGGCTTGGCGCGCAGCCATGACCGACCTCGCGAAACGGAAAAACGTGGTCACGAAACTGTCGGCGTTCGGGACTTTCATTCATCGGAACGACCCGGACTTCATCGCCGACATCGTGAAGCAGACGGTCTCAATCTTCGGGGCTGATCGCTGCATGTTCGGATCGAACTTTCCGATCGAGAAGCTCTGGACCAGCTATCGGGATCTCGTTGGCGCTTTCAGGAAAGCGACCGCGAATCTCACCAAGAAGCAGAAAGCGCAAATCTTCAACGACACCGCGGCGCGGGTGTACCGCGTCGAATAAGGGAGTACCCAATGGCCCTCACTATCCACATACTTGATTTTGGAGACATCGAGCTCGAAGCCAGCTTCCTGGTGCTTGGCCACGACTGCGGCCGCGTTCGCCGTGTCCCGACCTACGGGTTTCTCATCCTCGGCGGGCAGTATCCGGTTTTGATCGACACCGGGTATCGAGACAACGCGATCATGGAGACCCTGGGCATGCGCGGACACTGCTACCACGAAAACACCGTGGACCAGCAACTGTCAAAGCACGGGCTCCGTCCGGGCGACATCCGCTACGTCCTGCACACGCATCTGCACATCGACCACGCTGGAAACGATGACGATTTTCCGCTAAACACGACGGTCGTGCTGAATCGCCGGGAAATGGAGTTCTCGGTCTCGGGCATCATGTATCCGCAGTACCCCAAGCCGGACATCAAGCACCTTGTAGACAGGATCTACGAACCCGAAGCCATTCGTTTCCTGGACCTCGAGATCACGGGAGCAGAAGAGATCATTCCGGGCGTCTGGTGCGAACCCGCTGGTGCGCATACTGAAGGATCGATGAACGTGATTGTCGAAACCTCCGATGGGCTTGCCTGCATTTGCGGCGACGTCATCTATGACATCAACGATCAGGTCATCAACCATGTCCGGGTCAACAACTACATGGAACCGCAGGTCACCGGGAACCACGCGGGCTCCAAGCGTTCGGAAAAGGCGCAGATCAAGAAACTGCTTAACAACTATCGGTACCTGTTGCCTGTGCACGATCGTGGCGCAGTTATCGAACACGGGCAGGTCGTGGGCCGACTTGGCATGACTTGCCCAGGTTCCGTCGTAGAAAGCCTGCCGGCCCGCAACTGGTTCCCGGCCTGAGGAATTTGCCATGCCCCATGTTGCGACCGACCCAAGGTTTACCGAACTGATCGACTTGAGTGCGCCGGTGCGCCAGATCGGCAGCGGCTTCACTTTCACCGAGGGACCGCTTTGGCATCCGCTTGAGCAGCATCTGGTGTTTTCGGACATGCCCGGAGATGTCCGGCGCAGGTGGTCGGAGACAGGCGGCGTTGAAGAGGTCATGCGCCCGTCAAACAAGGGCAACGGCATGACCTATGATGCCGACCTGAACCTACTGGTCTGCGAACATGCGACGTCGTCGGTCGCGCGGTTCAATCGCGATGGCACGCGAGAGGTTCTCGCCAGCCACTTCGAAGGCAAGGAATTGAATTCCCCCAACGACATCTGCGTGCGTTCGGACGGTTCTGTGTATTTCACTGATCCGACCTTCGGCCGGATGGAACACTTTGGAGTACCGAGGCCGCTTCAGCAGGGGTTTCAGGGAGTCTATCGGCTCTCGCCCGAGCATCGCCCCGGCGATGAACCGCAGCTTGTGTCAGACAGGTACATGTTCGGTCAGCCCAACGGACTTTGCTTCAGTCCCTGCGAACGGTTCATGTGGGTCAATGATACGGATCAGGCAAACATCCGGATGTTCGATATCGGTCCCAAAGGCGCACTGGTCAATGCCAGGCTCTTCGCAAGCGGCATCAAGGAGGATGGCCGCGCGGGGCTGCCCGATGGAATGAAGGCTGACACCAACGGCAACGTCTACGTGACCGGCCCTGGGGGAGTCTGGGTCTATGATTTCCACGGCGTGAAGCTGGGCGAGATTATCGTGCCCGAGCAGTCGGCTAACCTGCACTGGGGCGGAGAGCACTGGCAAACGCTCTACATTTGCGCGACGACCGGCGTCTATGCCGTGAACCTGAAATCTCGGGGGCGGGAGGAGCCGTTCATGCGTGCTCAACCGGCACCCTCGCGCACTTCGACGGGTGTCCCAGCGGCAATCGATCCGCGCAAGACAGCCCTGATCATTCAGGACATGCAAAACGATGTCATCATTGATGGTGGCGCCTTCGCCGAGAGCGGATCGCCCGCGCACGCCAGGTCGCAGAACGTCGTGGCGAATTCCCGGCGGCTGGCCGATGCTTGCAGGCGCGCGGGCGTGACAGTCATTCACGTGCATTTCATTTGCGAGCCGGGGCATCCCAAGATTGGCCCCAACGCGCCGCTCTATTCGGGTCTCATCGACGCAGGAGCGATGGTTCGCGGCTCTTGGGGCGCTGCCCCGGTCGCTGGGCTAGAGCCGCAAGGATCCGATCTTGTCGTTGAGAAAATGTCGATGAGTCCGTGGGAAACCTCGCGCCTGCAAAGCTATCTCAGGCATGGCGGGATAGACACGCTGATAAATACCGGTGCATGGACCAACATGTCTGTCGAACACACCGCTCGCACGGGTGCGGACAAGGGGTTCCGGGTGATCGTGCCCGAAGATGCCTGTTCGACCATGAATGACGAGTGGCACCGGGCTTCGATTGACTTTGCGATGGCGAATGTTGCCGAGATAACAAGCGTTGACCGCGTTATCTCTCGACTGGGGGCAGGCGGATGACAACGGAAAGCCGCCAACGTTCAGGGAGGTACGAGCTCGCCGTTGAACGTCCGGTGACAATCATCGCGACCGCGATGAACATCATTCTTGGCGTTGCCCTGGCAATTGCTCTTGTCCTGAAGATCTACATGCTGGTTCTCACCGACTACGTTTGCGAGGCAGATGGCGCGACGCTCGGAAACCTCATTCGCTGCACTGCGACGCTTGACCTCGTTGCGGCCTTTTTTGCGGCCACCGCAACCATCAACGCGGCGACCATTCTCATTGTGCCGAGCATTGAGTACTTCTCGCGGGCCCTTGGATTCGCAGCAGCGGCGGCATTTGTTTCGCTGATGGGAGCGTATGTGGCTGGCGACTACGACTGGCGGATGACCTTGGCGTCAACCGCGCTGTTTGCGATCGTCTTTTCGGCGATGTCATGGAGGCGATTGTGGAATTCGGTGCTTCCGTCCAGTGCACCGAAGGTCCCGTCAGGTCAAAGGCCGGAATCTGGCAATGATCGTGCCGCGAATTCTTCGTGACACGGCACTTCGGGATGGCTCTGCATCGACGCCCCGTTGAGACGTGCCAGCATCATTGGGCGAAGTTCCGAAGTGCGGTTCAATCTTGCGCGACTCGACCGGTCGCGTGTCTTCGCCAATTCTGCATCTGAGGCTGTGCGAGCCTGCTTCGCTGACGCTCATGCCCGTGCGGCGATCAGTTCTGATGCCTTCAGTGCGCCGCCTGGGCGGTGCGGGAGATCGACGGCCTTCAGGCCTGCCTCAATTGTAGCCAGGGCACCTAGAATCATCTGGGCGTTGACATGCCCCATATGGCCCAGCCGGAAGAAGTGGTGCCACTCAGGCGCGGTACTTGCCGCCATGCCGAGGCCGATTCCCAAAGTGAGTCCTGCACGGTTTTCGCACCACTCCCTGAGCGCGGTTGCCTTAGCGGAGCCGGTGAGCAGGGCAGTAACGGAATGCGACCGTATCGAACGGTCAGGTGCATTGACTTCAAGAGAACCTTCCTGTCCCCAATGGTCGAAGGCGGCCCAAACCGCCTCGGCAATTGCCGCGTGTCGTGCCCAGATGTTTTCGAGGCCTTCCTGCTCGATCATCAGTAGTGCCTCGCGCAGGCCATAAAGATGGTGCACAGGTGCCGTTCCCCCGAAATACTGGTAGAAAACCTCAGGAACGACACGCGCGTGCCAGTCCCAGTAGTATGTAACGAGACCGGCACTGTTCCTGGCTTGGCTGGCCTTCCCGTTGAAATACACGAAGCCGAGCCCGGGCGGAGTCATCAGGCCCTTTTGAGAGCCCGCCACCATTACGTCCACGCCCCATGCGTCCATCTCGAAACGGTCGCATCCCAGAGACGCCATGCAATCGACCATGAAGAGTGCCGGATGGCCAACCACGTCGATGGCCGACCGTATGGCTTCGATGTCATTGCGAATGCCTGTCGATGTGTCCGTGTGGACGGCAAGGATGGCCTTGATTTCGTGATCGCGGTCCTTGCGAAGGCGCTCGACCAGGCGCTCCGGGTCGACGGCGTTGCGCTGCCCGAAGTCCAGAACTTCCGTTTCGACACCCATCCGCTGTGCCACTTCCGACCAGCCATGGGCAAATGTACCCGTGGCAAGCGCAACTGCGCGCTCTCCTGCGGACAACGTGTTTGAGATTGCCGCCTCCCACGCTCCATGACCGTTGGCAATGTAGATTGCCACGTCGTGCTGTGTGCGCGCGACCAGCTTCAGGCGATCGACAAGATCGGGCACCATGTCCACAAGTTCGCCCTCGTAGATGTTGGTCGCACTTCTGTGCATTGCCATCAACACCCGCTCCGGCATGACCGATGGGCCGGGTATGGCAAGATAGGAAATGCCGCTGGATAGGTTCATGAAATTCGCTCCGGATTCTTGGCCGGACATATTCACATTCCAGTGCCGGAGACAATGCGTGTCGGGTGAGGAAGATGGATGGTCCTGATCTAAGCACGTTGGCACGAGGTGGTGCCAGGCTCCTCTTGGAGTGCACAATCTCTGAGCCCGGACTGCACGACGTCTTGCGAAGCCGGCGAGTCCGATGCGCGCATCTCTGACGGTGCAAGTCGTGGGCAATATGCGGGTATTGCGCTATGGCGCGGAGTTCCTGTTTGCCCGCCGATGTCAGGTGCTTCGGCGAAGCTCCCCTTGGGTGCCATTCTCCGAACTTTCGATGGCTCTCGAGGTGAGGTATCGCGCGTTTTGGCCCTTGGCTTGCGCTTTCGCGCTACCGAAGTCCAAGGAGTTCTTTCGCGTTGACTTTCGTGACCGGAGCAAGGAGAGGCCCGTCGAATTTTCATGGGGTGCGCAGAGGTCAATCGTCGGTCAGCGGGGGCATTAGATCGGTCTTCTGCATTCGAAGACGTCCGTATGTTGATTGATCCGCCGCGTTGCCAGGAAGAGTCTGAACGGGACATGTCCTGATCTGGGAAATTGCCGTGTCAGCTTGTGCGTGCTGCATCGGCGGGCTAGCTAGTGCTGCGAGGTGGTCCGAGGAATTGAGGGCGTGAGCGAGAATTCCCAGAATTCTGCCGACTGGTCCGGCCCGCACCGTGCGCATTCCAATCGTGAACTGATCGGATGGGTGTGGCGCAGCTACCTGAAGGGGCATTGGCCCAAGATTGCGGCGGCGCTTGTGCTGATGGCAATCGAGGGGTCCATGCTCGGTGCGCTCTCCTACATCGTGCAGCCAATGTTTGATCTGGTCTTCCTGGCCGGGAATCGGACGGCGGTCTATTGGGTAGCGGGCGTGATCGCCGGCATCTTCCTGATCAGGGCCGTGTCGGATTTCGGGCATCGGCTGCTCATGAACGGCGCCGGCCTTGCGGTTACGTCAAGCATGCAACGAGACATGCTGAGCCATCTCCTGACCCTGGACAGCGCCTATTTCCAGTTCAATCCGCCAGGCACCCTGATCGAACGCGTGCGGGGAGACACGACTTTGGCCAACCAGATCTGGATGCAGGTTCTGGGCACCGCCTGGCGCGAGGTCGTGACCGTCATTGCACTGCTTGGTGTCGCGATTTCAGTGGATTGGCGCTGGACGCTCGTGGCCGTCGCCGGCGTGCCGATCCTAATTGGCCCGGTGCTCGGAATGCAGCGATACGTCCGGAAAAAGGCACTTGCAGCGCGCGAGTTCGCTGCGCGGCTTTCGACCCTGCTTGACGAGACGTTTCACGGCATGGACACGATCAAGCTGAACAACAGCGAGGCGTTCGAAGAC
>JAJEGW010000118.1 GCA_022819605.1 Silicimonas sp.
CGTCTCGTCAGGAACCTGCAGGCGGCAAGCTGCGCCCAGGCCACGGAGCTCTCCAGGCTCCGCTCGTGGTCCTTCGCCAGACGCCTGCATCGTGACATCCAGGCGAAAGTCCGCTCCACCACCCACCGGCGATAGAGGACGATGAACCCCCTTGTTTCCTTGGGCCTGGGCACTATTTCGAGGACCGAACCGAGGCCGTGCACGGCCAGCGCCGCTTCCAGCTTCGGTCCCGCGTAGCCGCCGCCCGCCCACAGTTTCGTCACCAGCGGTGCCTTCTCGAGCATCCCCAGGATCACGTCCGGAGCGCCGTCCCGGTCCTGCACCGAGGCCTCGTGGACCGCGATCACGATCGGGAACCCCTCCACGTCCACAGTGATGTGGCGCTTCCGCCCTTTACCCTCTTTCCGGCATCGTACCCCGACGGCCCGCGAGATCGCGCGCAAGGGCGCGCAGGGCGTCCAGCATCCGTTCCAGAACGCACGTCCGGCACCACGCGTAGAAATGGTTTTGGATCGACGTAAACGGCGGAAAGCACTTGGGAATCGCCCGCCACTGGCATCCCGTCCCCAGCATGAACTGGATCCCGTTGAAGACCTCCCGCATGTCGAGCATGCGGGGGCGCCCCATCCTTGAAGGAGGCCGGATGAGCGGTTCGATCACGGACCATTCGGCATTCGTCAAATCGGTTTCATATCTGACCATCGGTCGTCTATACTGCTCCCGAGTGGTCTCGTTCCAAGCCATGCGGCCCTCCCTGTTTGGTGTGGTGACCACTGGGAAGTGCCACATTTGGGGAGACCACTCAACTTTCAGGTCAAGCTCTGAGAATTCCGTTATCGTGCGAAACTCGTTGATCAATAGAATTTCCAAAACGTGCACGCCTGGTTTTAGTGCTTCCGAGGCAAATCTTTAAGCCTGGTCCATTGCACTTGGGGTTGCTTCAGAATGCAGAAATGCTAAAACTGCCTATAAGAATTTTTTTTCAACTTGCGATTTGCCGGAGATTTTAATTGCGCAAACTGCCTCCATTGCGGGCACTTCACTGCTTTGAGGCCGTTTCAGATTACAAGAGCTTTTCTAGCGCGGCCGAAGCGCTTAATCTGACCCATGGCGCGATCAGCCAGCAGGTCCGCAGCCTGGAAGACTGGCTGGGCACGCAGTTGTTCAGTCGCCACAGCGGCGGCGTTGTCCTGACTGCCGATGGTCAGCGGCTCAAGAGTGTTTGCGCCATGGCATTTAAAAAGCTGGAGCAGGTTTGCACAAGCATAAATTCCGCCGACAGAACCAAAACGGTCACCATCGGTTGTTCGTCCAGTTTTCTCGCGCACTGGCTGCTGCCACGGCTAAAAAAGTTCACCTGCGGAATTGACTCAAATGAGATCAACCTGCGTTTCGACACAAACGCGGACTGGAATTCGCTGGTGCGCGGCAAGATAGAGTTGCTAATTTCTTGGGATTGCCAAAAAACAATCGACGGAATCGAAAAGCGCCTATTCGCTGACGACTTTATCGGCCCTGTGTGCAAGCCGGACAACGCAGATAAACTCGACGACCCAGATCAGATTCTGCGAAGCAACCTTTTGCACGCGAAGTCGCGTCCCACTGCCTGGCAGGAATGGGGTCGTGCCGTTGGCATCTTCACAATCCCGATTGATGGACAGGTTTTCGAAACCCTGTCGTTGTCGATCGAGGCGGCGCGTGCGGGATTCGGGTACGCAATTGCACCGAAATTCGTATTCCAGGAAGAACTCAGGGACGGCAAACTAGCCGCTCCGCTAGGCTTTGTCGCCGCCCACCATGCCACATACCTTTACAGCCACACGGACCAGCACTTGTCACAGTCCGCACGCTCGTTGCGGAGCTGGTTGCTGAACCAAGCTCGATGACCGCAGCATCATAATGTCCGAGTGCAAGGGAAGGAGCTTCTTGCGACCGCGAACGCGCGCGCCTGGCACTTGCCGACGACCCGGTCCCCGACGGTCAGGTGCCGCAGGATTCGCCGTCAAGTCCGGCAAGATTTTCCGTCAAGTGTCGTAGGATTTTGCACCCTCGCGCTCAGCCCCTCTCCGCATCCCGGGCCTGTAACTGTCAACTTACAATGTTGAGCTCAACATTTTAAGTTGACAGTCGCACCGTTGCTGGACAGTGGAGCGAAGCGCTGTTTCCGGTCCGGATCGGACTGAAATCGGCCCCGAAACGGGCGCTCTCGTCCAGCTCGCGCCCTTCCGTGCGGCGATCACCCGCGAGAGGGGCCTGAGCGTCGCCCTGCTGGCCGCCGGGCGCGGTTTGACCGGTTCCGGGCGCCGATATATCATTGCGACCATGGATGAGGAAGCCGCACTCGCCGAGATCCGCAGCGCCGCGCAGGCGGCGCTGGACGCTTGGCCAGAGGCCCGGGCGGCGGTGCTGTTCGGCTCGCGCGCCCGCGGCAACCACCGTCCTGACAGCGACTGGGACGTTGCCTTCATCGTCCGGGGCGACGGGGAGCGGCTCGGGAGCGTCCCCTCCGGCGTGCCGTTCGCCGTCCCGGGAGTGCGGCGCAGCCACTACGTCAACGAGATCGCGATCCCGGAGCGGCTTGTCGCGCGCAAGGCGCTCTGCATCGGCCACGTCGGCCGGGGGATCGTCGTTGACGGCAGGATACTGGCCGGGGACTGGTCGAAACCGAAACTGCAGAGGAAACCGTTCATGGAAACGGACAGGTACGAGAAGTGGGTGCACACTTCGCTCAGCTTCGTGAAAGGCGCAGTCGCCGCATCATCTGACATTGGCCTACTGGACGACCAAAACCAGCATCTTGCGGAAGCCGACAGTTTCGTCGCCTGCACCGCCAACGCGGCGGAGCACCTCGCCAAGGCGGTCATGGGGCGGCATGGCCTTGATGCCCGCCACAGCCATGACCTGCATCGCCTTGCAGACCAGGCGCGGAGCGCGGGTCACGAGGCGTTGGCGGAGGACGTTCTCCGCATGAACGGCGCGACCAGAGACGACCACAAGGCCAGGTACGAAGGCGCCGACGCGGAAAGCCTTGGCCATGCGATCGCCCGACTGCCCGTCGTCCTCGATCTCATTCGGAAGGAGCTGACCGGCATTCCGGAGGGCTTCCTTGATACGGAACCGGCAGGCCGGCTTGCGGACACGGCCGCCAGGATCTTCGCGAATGGGGCCGCCAGCCTCCGCGACGCGATGCATCGCGACGGAACGGACATGAAATTGCCTGATTCCTGCGCCTGGATCGCGTCGCTGATCCACTCTCGGGAGTCGCTGGCATCGACGCTCGACGCGACGGCCGACGCCCTCCGCAAGGGCGGCCCAGGACCGGGAAATGACGACGCTTACCTGCCGGAACCCTCTCCGTTCGACGATTCGACGGACCCGTTCAGGACGTGATCCCGGCGCAGGGGTGCAGTCTCGCTCAAGCCAGCACCGCAAGCGTCAGCCATTTCGCATTCAGTGCTCGCCAGGGGGCTGACCTTTCCTGAAGGGAGCATGGCACTAAGTGCATAAAATTTGGGAATTATATACGTAAGTCCCATAAAGACTTCGCATTGATTTCACGGGTCGTCGAAGTGGCCAACGCCAACGCTTCTCGCCGTGCAGATGCGCCAATCCCGGACGCCTCGTTATGTTTGCCCCAGCAGTGGGGCGTTTCAGCAGGGC
>JAJEGW010000169.1 GCA_022819605.1 Silicimonas sp.
GACGAGCATGACCAGCCCGCTGATGATGTTCATGGACGCGATGAGGACAAGGACGCTCATCAGCACGAACATCACGGTGTCCTCGACCTCAAGCGCTCTGAGGAAGCCGCCGGCCGAGTCCTTCCATGTCCAGACCCGGGCGCGCTCGCCCCCGGCCTCCTTGAGCAGCGGTGCAATGGCATCGATGGACTCCGGCTCGACGACGTTCACCTCTAATTCGTCCGCGACGCCTTCCCGATTGAAATAGGCCTGGGCTTCTGCGAACGGCAGGTAGGCGCGCGTTCGGTCGATGTCGTAGCGCCCCGATCTGAAGATGTAGACGACTTCGTACTCGTTCACGCGCGGGCTTGTGCCGAAGGGACTCTTCACGCCTTCGGGATTGATGAGGCGAACGTTGTCCCCGACGGTCACGCCGAGCGATCGCGCCGCCTCGTGCCCGATTGCGACGCCCCGGTCAAATTCCTCGATCATGCCCAGAGCCGCATCTGGATCTGCGATGCGCGGGATTCGTTCAAGATCCTGCCTTGCGATGCCGAAGACGTCCATGCCGCTGGTCTTGCCGCGGTGCACCGCCATCACCTGGCCCCTGACCAGTGGTGCGACGCGGGTGACACCCTCGACCGCGCTGAGCCGATCGGCCCAGTCCGCATAGTCCGGTATCACGTCCGTGACGTTGCCGCTCTCGGTCACGTAGCTTCGGGAATAGACGGTGACATGGGCATTTGCGCCGAGAATGGTCGAGACGAATTCGTCGCGAAAGCCGGAGCGGACGGCAAGGGTGATGATGAGCGCCGCGACGGCAAGCGTAATCCCGATCAGGCTGATCCAGGTCATGACGCTGACCCCGCCCTCGGCCCGCTTTGCACGCAGGTACCGCCAGGCGATCAGGAATTCATAAGCTGCGAACGGCGTTGGGGTTGCCATGTCTGCTCCGATTTGCGCCACTCAATGGCCGGGCAGGGACGCGGGGTCAATCCGTTTCATGGACGCATCACGGTGACCGTGCATGTCGATCAACCGGGTTCACGCAGCATTTTGCCTTCCGAAGCCGCATCGCGGCCTGACGGCAGCCACCCTCGCGTCGAACGCGTCCCAGCCGTGCAGGGGCGCAGCCTTTCCATGTGCGGAATCTTCCGATTCGCAGGGATCATGCCGATTCCCGCGTCACCGGGCCGGGAAAACTTCGGAACTTTCCTTGAAGTTTGGCGATCATTGACAAAATCCGACATGGGCAGGTCGTTCACAAGCAAGCCCTCACGCAGAAAATTGCAAGAGGATCGTGTAAGAAATTTTCTATTATATGGTGAGATTGACCATGCGTGAGTCTGGGACGCTGTTTGAACGCTTCTGCTTTGCGCAGGCCTCTTTTGAAAGTTCGCGCCATGTTTACCGACGCGAGCATGGACCTGGCCAAGTGCGCCGTTTCTTTAACACCAGTTTCACCGCGTTCGAACTGCGCAGGTACATGATGAACTTCTACTTCATCAAGGGCAGTTTCACCATCTCGGAGCTAGTGGAAGTCTCTGAATTTAGTCGTCCTACTGTTACTTCAACGGTACATGAAGCCTTGGAACTCGGCTATTTGGAAGAGCTGTCAGGCACGGGCGACCGTCGTCGCCGCGATTTTCGCCCGACCGAGCCGATGCTGGAAGCCTGGCGCAATTATTGCAACGCGCTTCTCGCAAACCCCGAGTTTTCCCGTGTGCTGAAGCTCGCTCACGCGCTGATGTCGATGCGCGAGCTTGAGGCTCAACCATCAGAAAGAGATATGTAAAAATTTTTAGGCTATTTTGCAGTCACTCTCTGTGCTGCAATTGAGTGACAGCCGGTGCTGGAGCATCTCTGCCACTCCAAGGCACCGTTTGATGAAGTCATTGCCCAGAGGGCATCACGCGAATGTTGGATACGCCTGAGTTGCAGTTTATGTCCTACAAGGGCGGCCGCCTTGCGTATCGTGAAACAGGTGCAGGACACGCTCTCTTCCTGCTCCATGGCATGAACGGCAGCAGTCAGAGCTGGGCCTACCTGTTTCAGGCACTGGGAACGTCGTTCCGCGTTGTCGCTTGGGATGCGCCAGGCTTTGGGGCGTCCGATGCATTCGGAGACAGCATCGAAGACTATGTTGATGCGGCCAAGGCCCTGTTGAAAGCGCTGAAGGTCAACGACGCAATCGTGGTCGGCCATTCGATGGGAGGCGTGGTTGCGGCGCAATTGGCGGCTGATCAAGATACCTCAACAGCGGGCTTGGTGCTGTCTTCGACGCATCTGGGCTTTGCCCGCCCAAAGGGGGAGCCGCTGATGGCACGGTACGGCACGAGAGTCGACCGCATCCGAACCGAGGGGGTCAATGCGGCCTATGGTCTGGAACGTGCCAGGCGCAGCACGCCCGAAGGAACATCCGAGACCGTAATCCGGTTTCTGGCCGAAATAGCAGCAAGCGCGCGAATCGAAGGTATCCGCGATGGCGGCCGCATGTGTCAGGAAACTGACAACACGAAAATCAGCCATGACGTGAACGTTCCCGTGCTCATTTTGTCAGGTGGCGAAGACACCGTGATCTCGCCTGAAATGCACGCGCTGCTGGTCGCGGCCTTTCCGAAGGCACAGCATGTCGAAATCCCCGAGGCGGGTCACGCATCTTACGCGGAATGCCCCGACTTCTTCAACGCGCAGATCAAGGAATTTGCGACGAAAGCCCGGCGGTGAATCCGAGCCGTCATCACCAAGGAAACAACCGAAACTCGATGAAAGGGAGAAGAAAAATGAGAAAGTCCATCTTTGGTCCAGCCGCTTTGCTGACTGCTGCGGCAACGGGTCTTGGGTTTTTGGCCGGACCAGTGTCGGCGAACGACCTGACAGTGGCTCTGGCGGCCGAACCCACATCCATGGATCCGCATTATCAGAATCTGACCATCAACAACTCAATGGCGACGCAGGTCTATGATGCGCTGGTCCTGCAGGATGTGAACCAGAACCTCGTCCCTGGACTTGCCGCGTCTTGGGAACCAATTGACGAGCGCACCTGGGAATTCAAGCTGCGTCCTGGCGTGACATTTCACAATGGCGCGGCATTCACCGCTGAAGACGTGATTGCCACGATGCAGCGCGCGGCGAACGTGCCCAACAGCCCGTCCAGTTTCGCCACCTTCATCAAGGGCAAGACCTTTGAAGTTGTCGATGACCTGACCCTGCGGGTTTCGACGGAGAAACCTTACCCCTTCACGCCGAACGACATGTCGCGGATTTCGATTATCGACTCGGCGTTCGTCGACGCCACGACGGAGGACTTCAACATCGGCGCCGCCTCTTACGGGACGGGCCCGTTCACCTTCACCAAATGGCTGCCAGGCGACGTGATCGAATTGTCGCGCAATGACGGCTATTGGGGGGCGCCAGTGGATTGGGACAATGTCGTCATTCGCCCCATTGGCGACGGAACAACCAGGGCAGCCGCGCTCATCGCCGGTGACGTGGATTTCATCGAGAGGGTCGCACCCGCTGATTTGCCCACTTTGGAAAGCCGCGATGGGCTGTCGGTCTTCAAGTCGGTGTCCAACCGTCTGCTTTACATGACGTTGCACATGACCGATGATCCGATCAAACCCTATGTCACTGATCATGACGGCAATCCGATTGCCTCGCCCTTTCGGGACATTCGCGTGCGCGAAGCCGTGTCTGTGGCGATCAATCGCCAGGCCATTGCCGATCGCGTGATGGACGGGCTGTCCGCACCAGCGGGTCAGTTTTCGCCTGAGGGTTACATTGGCTACTCCACCAATCTCGAACCAGATGCTCATGATCCGGACCGTGCAAAGGAATTGCTGGCCGAAGCAGGCTATGGCGACGGGTTCAAGCTGACCATCCATGGGCCAGCCGGTCGCTATTCCAACGACACGCGGATTCTCGAAGCGATCGCGCAGATGCTGTCGCGCATCGGTATCGACACCGATGTCGAGACAATGCCTGCCTCGGTCTTTTTCAAGCGTTTCTCGCGTGGAGGGCCGGGTGACACGCCTGAGTTCACCGTTGCCATGTCCGGTTATGCAAACGGCTCGGGTGAGCCTTCGCACCCGTTGCGGATTTTCATTCACACCAAGCAGAAAGAGCGCGGTTATGGACCGGGCAACCGCAACGGTTACAGCAACCCGGAAGTCGATAAGCTGATCGAAGATGGGCGATCATCGATGGACATTGCCATGGGCGAAAAGGCCTTCATTCAGGCGACCGATATCGCGATGCGGGAATACGCGTTGGTTCCGATTCACCATGAGATCGCGACCTGGGCCGCACGAGACGGCATCGCTTACGAACACGGTGCCCTGGACAGCACCTTCATCCACAAAATCCGTCCGCAAGAGTGAATTGAGGTTGGCCCGCTGCATGTCCGCGGCGGGCCAACCTGCTAAGGGAACCCCCCGATGTTGGCCTTTGTCCTGAGACGCGTCATGCAAAGCGTGGTCGTTCTGTTCGTCATGTCGTTGCTGGTGTTCTCAATGATCAATCTGGTGGGTGATCCCGTCGACATGCTCGTCAATCCGGAAAGCCTGCCCGAGGAGATCGAACGTGTGCGACGGGACTTCGGTCTCGATCAGCCGGTCCACGTGCAATATTGGAAGTTCTTGGTGGGTGCGCTCTCGGGGGATCTTGGCAATTCCTTTATCTTCGGACGACCGGCACTTGCGCTTATGGCCGAGCGTTTTCCGGCCACGCTTGAACTTGCGACCAGCGCACTGATCATATCCGTGACAGTGGGTCTGCCCCTGGGGGTCTACGCGGGCCTGCGGCCTGATGGATGGGGCACACGCATCATTATGGGTGGCTCTGTGCTCGGTATATCGATCCCGACCTTCTGGCTGGGCCTGATGATGATCATCGTCTTTTCGGTCGTGCTCGGTTGGCTGCCGGTGTCTGGCCGAGGCGAGACTGCGCGTTTCCTGGGCATCGAAAGTAGTGCCTTTACGCTGGACGGTTTGCGCCATCTCATCTTGCCCGCCACCAATCTCGCTCTTTTCAAGATCGCCATGGTCATCCGGCTGGCGCGCGCTGGAACAGTCGAGGTCATGGCGCTTGATTTCATCAGGTTCGCTCGCGCCAAAGGGCTGTCGCCAAGACGCATTGTAATCGCTCACCTGATGCCCAACATCCTCATTCCGATCGTCACCGTTCTGGGAATCGAATTCGGCACCCTGATCGCCTTTGCAACAGTAACGGAATCCATCTTTGCCTGGCCTGGTCTGGGCAAGCTTGTCATCGACGCCATTGTCAATCTCGACCGCCCGATCGTGGTGGCCTACCTGCTATTCGTAGTGACCTTGTTCTTGGTGCTCAATCTGGTCGTGGACATCATATACGCACTGCTTGATCCGCGCGTGCGCCTGCAAGGTGACGAGACATGAGCGAGACGAGCGCAAAATCCGCCGCAAGACTGGAAGCGGGACTGTTCTCCAAGTTAGCGCGGTCAGATTTGTCGCGCCCCACGACGCTGATCTCGGGCATTCTGCTTTTGCTCATTGCCGCCTCGGCGACTTTCGCCCCCCTCGTCGCACCCACTGACCCTTATGATCTGTCAACCGTCAGTGTACTGGACGGGCGTCTCGCGCCAGGCGAAGAGATGCTTGACGGAACGGTCGCCTGGCTTGGAACGGATGGGGCCGGTCGAGATGTTTTGAGCGCCATCATCTTTGGACTTCGGACCAGCCTGACCGTGGCCATCAGCAGCGCCCTCATCGCTCTGATTGTCGGGCTCGCGGTTGGGCTGACAGCCGCCTTCTACGGCGGGCGGATTGACGCGTTCCTGATGCGGATTGTCGATATTCAGCTGTCCTTTCCGGCCATTCTGGTCGCGCTCGTGCTGTTGGCGTTGTTGGGCAAGGGCGTTGACAAGGTCATCATTGCGCTCGCAATCGTGCAATGGGCACTCTATGCGCGTACGGTACGTGCCGCCGCCATGGTCGAACGACGCAAAGAGTATTTCGAGGCGGCCATCTGCCTGAATCTCAGCAACGCCCGCATCATCTGGAAGCACCTGCTGCCCAACAGTATTTCGTCGCTGATTGTGTTGGCGACCTTGCAAACGGCGCACTCCATCTCGATCGAAGCTACGCTCAGCTTTCTCGGTGTCGGCGTGCCCATCACCGAACCTTCGCTCGGTTCGCTGATTTCAAATGGCTTCGACTACATCCTGTCGGGTGCTTATTGGATCACCTTCTTTCCGGGTGTCATGCTGCTCGCGACGGTTGCCGCGATCAACGTCTTTGGGGACCAGCTGCGCGCAATGGTCAATCCAAGGATTTCGAGATGACACGGAAAATCCTCTTGTCCATTCAAGGGCTGCGGACCGAATTTCCAACCGCCGACGGGCCGCTGGCGGCCGTGAACGGCGTCGACCTTGAAATCGCGCGCGGCGACGTGCTCGGCATCGTTGGCGAATCCGGCTCCGGCAAATCCGTTCTTGGGCTGTCCATCATGGGGTTGGTGGACAGACCAGGCCGTGTCACAGCGGGGCGCATTGCGTTCGATGGCACCGATGTCACCAAATTTTCCGAGGCGCAGTGGCAAGGCCTTCGCGGCAACAGGATCGCGATGATCTTTCAGGATCCGACGACCAGCCTGAACCCGGTGCAGCGCATTGGCACACAGATGATTGAGGCCATCCAGGCCCATCGAGACATCTCCTCCGGCGCCGCACGGCAGATCGTTCGCGAGGCGATGGTGCGCGTCGGGATCAACAGCCCCGATGAACGGTTGCAGGCCTATCCGCACCAGTTTTCCGGCGGGATGCGGCAGCGCGTGGTCATCGCCATCGCGCTGCTGAACGAGCCGGACCTGATCATCGCGGACGAACCGACGACGGCGCTGGACGTCACCGTGCAGTCGCAAATCCTGCGCGACATGCGGCGGCTCTGCCGCGATTCCGGCTCGGCGTTGATTTGGATCTCTCACGACCTGGGCGTTGTGGCTCAGATCGCCCACCGAGTGGCCGTGATGTACGCGGGCCGCATCGTGGAACAGGGGGCAACGTTGGAACTGCTGAAGTCGCCGTCCCATCCCTACACTGCGGGATTGATGGCCAGTATGCCGGCAAACTCTCCTCGCGGACAACGCCTGATCTCAATTCCCGGCGGTCTTCCGCAACTCTCGAACATGCCGAATGGCTGCTCCTTCGCGCCGCGCTGCACCCGCGCCACCGAGGCATGCGAAGTGCTGCCGGACCTGTCCTTCACATCATCCGATCATGCCGTTCGCTGCGTCTTTCCGCTACATGTCGAGGCTGCCCGTGCCGAACGTGATTGAACTCAAATCCGTCCGGCGCAGCTTTGGCAGGAAGCCAGACCTGGCGGATCGGCTCGCAACCGCATTTGGGGCAAAATCGACCGCCCGTGTGTTGCAGGCCGTGGATGGTGTTGATCTGACGATAGAGCAAGGCGAAGTGCTGGGGCTTGTGGGCGAATCCGGCTGTGGAAAATCCACGCTAGGGCGTCTTGTGTCGGGTATTCTGTCGCCCGATTCCGGTGATGTTCTGTTCAACGGCGAACCCATGGCGGACAAGACAAAGGAGAAGACACGCACGGGTCTGGGCGTGCAGATGATCTTTCAAGATCCTGCCGCCGCACTGGACCCGCGCCAGCGCATTATTGATGCGATCACCGAAGCTCCCATTGCCCACGAGTTGATTCCTAGGTCTGAGGCACGTGCCTTCGCGGTCGAGGCGCTCGACCGCGTCGGTCTGCAAGAAGATTCGCTGGATCGCTATCCGCATCAGTTTTCCGGGGGGCAACGTCAACGGATCTGCATTGCGCGCGCGCTGGCGGTCAATCCGCACGTCGTTGTCTGTGATGAACCCGTGGCTTCTCTGGACGTGTCCGTTCAGGCACAGATCATGAACCTGTTTCTTGATCTGAGGGACAGTTTGAACCTGTCGTATCTGTTCATCAGCCACGACATCAGCGTGGTCGAACATGTCTCGGACCGAATCGCAGTGATGTACTTGGGGCAGATCGTGGAACTTGCCGCTACTGCGGACCTGCTGGCGCACCCCATGCACCCCTATACTCGGGCTCTGCTGAACGAGGTTCCCACGCTGGACAGACCATTGTCCGAGGAACACACGCTCGAGGGGGAGTTGCCCTCGCCATTTTCGCCCCCTTCAGGCTGTCGTTTCCACCCAAGATGTCCCATCGCGATGGAAGAATGCCGGTCGCGGGCACCGCGACTGATGTCCCTGTCATCCGGCCATCAGGTCAGTTGTCTGGCCATTCATGAAGAGATCTGAACGGCAGCTTGGTCGATTGTTCTTTCCTGACAGGCTCTCGAGGCGAGCACGATTGGGCGGAGATCAGATCTTCTCGGATCCAGGACCGATGTTGGGCCGCCACGGACGAGCGCCGTGTGAGAAGACGCAATTTCGCACCCGGAGGCCTCCGCTCAAAGACGGTCATGGGGCCGAATCCCGAGGATTTGCTGGGGCTTGCCGGGTTTATCGGATCCGTGCGAAGGATGTGCGCAGCAGATCGAAACCATGGGCTATTTCCCGCTCGGAGGTTGTCAAAGGCGGGACAATTCCAATGACATGGCCTGACGAGCCGCATTCCCAGGTAATCAGTCCGTTTTGGAGCGCATCTGCGCGAATGGCTCGCGTTCGGTCATGGTCCGGTGCCCCGGCATCGTCGACAATTTCCACTCCGAACATTGCGCCGCGGCCGCGAATGTCTGCAACGAATGGAAAGTCGACGAGCATTGCACCGTGCACAGAGATCCACCGCGCGATTCGGCTGGCCATTTCGGGCACGTCATTCGTCAAAATGTATTCGAGCGAAGCCCGGGCGGCGGCAGCCGAAACGGGGTGAAGCTGGAATGTCGACGACTGGGTACCTAGCAGCCAAGTGGTCATGATGTCGTTGCGCCCGGCGACCAGCCCCGCCGGAAAGCCGCCACCGAACGTCTTTCCGAGAACAAGCAGGTCCGGCACGAAGTCCTCGCCCATGAACGAAAATAGATGTCCGGTCCGCCCGAACCCGGTAAAGACCTCGTCGGCAATCAGCGGAATTTCGCGGGCTTCCGCGAGGTTTGCCAGCGTTCGCAGCCAACCCTTTGCCGGGAAGATCATGCCCCGCGTGGCCTGGGCCGGTTCCACCACGATCCCCGCCAGCGGTTGCGCGTCATCGATTATGCGCTCCAGCCGATCCGGTGGACAGCCGTACGGTGCGAAAATGGTGTCCGGCAGGAGCGGACCAAGTGCCCGGTTTCGCCCCTTGCTTTCCGACACTGCGAGCGCGCCGATGGTGCGTCCGTGATAGGCGCCCTCGAAGGCGAGGAATCGGCGCTGGCCACGGCCCCCGCCGAAGGCCTCATTCCGAAAATGCCGCAAAAGGCTGCGGGTGTGCGCAGGCTTCCCGCAAAATCCGACCCCATCGCCAAAGGAAGCATTCGCGCCGAAAGCGCCGCCGCACCGCCGCCGGTGGACGCACCTGCGGAGAGTGCGGGATCGTAGGGATTGCCGGTCGGACCGAACAGCGGATTGTCGGTGGTCGCACCGAATCCGTGCTCGGGGACGTTGGTCTTGCCGATGGCCACGGCACCTTCTTTGCGCATCGCGGCAACGATGTTGTCGTCATGCTCGGGGATGAAGTCCTCGAATAACGGCGATCCCTGCGTGGTCTTCACGCCAGCAAGGTCGTTGAGATCCTTCACGCCGAGCGGCAGACCATGCAGCCTTCCAAGCGGTTCGCCGTTCATGACGGCGGATTCTGCCGCAACAGCCTCGACCCGTGCCCTTTCGAAGCACGGAATGACAATCGCGTTGAGCACCGGATCGAGTCTTTCGATCCTTGCGATGCAGCTTTCGAGCAGCTCGACAGGCGAAAGCTGCTTTGCACCGATGGCCGCACGGGCGTCGACGGCAGAGAGATCACAGGGTTCACACATGTCGCCTTCCAGTTTCGAGTTCGTGCTTGATGAGCCCAGCGGCTTCTCCCAGCGCCTCTGACAGATGTGCGCCATCAATGTTGATCGGTGGTACGAACATCAGGGAGTTCCCGCAACGGCCACCCAGGTAAATCAGGATGCGCCGGGCGTGTACGGCGCTTTGTACTCGAATGGCGGTTTCCCGGTCGGGGCAGCCATCACCGTCCATGATGTCGACGGCCGCCTGTGCACCCGCGACGCGTACGCCGCGGATACGTTCGAGCGCGTCAAGCGGGCGCAGGGCGCGTTCGAGAACGGGTTCAACCGTGTGCCCGACATGCGCAATCAGGTCGTCCCCGCGGATCGTTCGAATGGTCGCGACGGCCATGTTGCATGCGAGAGGATTGCCCTGGAACGTGCTTGTGTGCATGCCGTGCGGCCAGGCCTTGAGAATCGCGGTTGGGGCAGCCACGGCCGACAAGGGCAATCCGCCGGACATGGCCTTGCCCATGGTGACCATGTCGGGGACAACGCCGCTGCTTTCAAAGGAGAACCAAGCCCCGGCACGTCCGAACCCGCACCAGATTTCGTCGCATACCATCAGGACCCCGTGCCGACGCGTCATGTCCCTTATGCCGGACAGAAACTCCGCAGGCGGAGACAAGACTCCGCTGACACCCTGGATTGCTTCAACCACCAGGGCGGCGGGAAGATCGTCAGTTTTTCGTAGCTCTTCCAGGCGGTCCGACAATCGGGTGAGGCAAGTACCGACGTCGTCGCCTCCGGTCCCGCGTGAACCGGGATAGGGGAGGAAGTCGACGAGTTCGTGCAGCACGGAGAAGGGTTCACGAATGCTGCCACCGTCAGTAACCGACAGTGCGCCAATGGTTCGACCGTGGTAACCGCCCTC
The DNA here is from genome assembly GCA_022819605.1 of Silicimonas sp. Lineage (GTDB taxonomy): Bacteria > Pseudomonadota > Alphaproteobacteria > Rhodobacterales > Rhodobacteraceae > JAJEFO01. The sequence goes on from JAJEGW010000169.1 coordinate 10,814, forward strand.
GAACGAAATCAGACGCGTGCGTCCGGTCGCGTATTGAGCGGCCTTGATCGCGGCCTCCACGGCTTCGGCACCGGAATTCGCCAGTTGGATGCAGGACAACTCCTCGGGCAGAATCGAGATCAGCTCTTCATAGAGCCGAGCCCGGAAGGGCGAAGGAAGCCGGGTCCCGGTGTGCAAGACTCCCGTCGCAAGTGTTTCCCGCAGGGCCGCAATGTGCGCAGGGTGATTGTGACCGATGTTGCTCGTAGCGGAACCGCAAACAAGGTCGAGCCATTTCCGGTCCCGGTCGTCGTAAAGCCACGATCCATCTCCCCGGAGGAAGACGGGTGGATCCGCCGTGAACCGAAAGGTATTGGCCGCGTTTGATTCGTGAACGCGCGTAACGCCAAGGACCTGTTCGGCCCTCATCATGTCATGAATCCTCATTTCGGGCTGGCCTCCGAAGCACCGTTAAGTCCGGCTCGCGCCATTCTGCGATGATCTGGTCACCGGGCTCCGGTGGCGGCCGGCCATTCAGGATCCTGCGTCCGAGTTCGACATCCAGCATGTTTCCGCCAGGAGACACCCCCTGTATCTTCAGTGTTGCTCCAGTAAATTCGACATCCCTGACCTCGAGTGCCGTGCCGTTCCGCTCAGGCACTCCTCCTTGGTCGTCAGGCCTGATCGAAATGGCCTCGGGCCGCAGCGCCAGGGCAATCCGCTCGCCTTCGCCATAGACGTCCCCACATTGCGCAGGCGGCGTGACCAGGGTTGCAAGGCCGTCGGCGTCACATTCAATCCCTGAAGCCGTCGCCCTGCGCACCCGTGCCACGATGACATTGCAGGCACCGATGAAGCGCGCAACGAACTCGGTTTCGGGGCGATCATATATGTTGACCGGGTCACCCAGTTGCTCGATTCGACCGTCCCGCATGATGGCTACGCGGTCGCTCATGGCGAGTGCTTCCTGCTGATCGTGGGTCACGTAAATGAATGTCAACCCCACGTCCCGGTGCATGCGGCGCAGTTCGTGCTGCATCTGGTGCCGAAGGTTCGCATCCAGTGCGCCGAGAGGTTCGTCTAGGAGAAGAACTCCTGGTTCGACAATCAATGACCGTGCGAGCGCAACCCGCTGCCGCTGTCCTCCGGAAAGCTGATGCGGGAGACGTTGCCCGTATTCGGCAAGGCCGATCGTTTCGAGCCAGGACCGGGCGCGACTCTCGCGGACAGCACGGGCGATGCCGCGCGTCTTCAGGCCGTAGCCCACGTTTTCGAGCAGCGTCTTGTGCGGAAACAGCGCATAGTCCTGAAACATGATGCTCGTATCGCGTCGGTTCGGCGGTTGGTCTGTCACGTTTTCGCCACCGACCTTGATCGTTCCGCCGGACACCTGCTCCAGACCTGCGATCAAGCGCAATATGGTCGTTTTTCCGCAACCGGATGGACCCAGCAACGTCAGAAATTCGCCGGCGCGGATATGCAGTGACAGGGGTCGGACGGCCAGAATGGTGCCGAATGATTTCGAGACACCGTCCAGTTCTACGTCCTTCGCCGCGCTCACGATGCACTTGTCCCGGGTGCGTGCCTCAGGTTATTCTGTGTTCGTATCGTCGAGGCAAGTTGGATAAGGCAATCGTGTATTACGAAAACGACAGCCTTCCCCAGACGCTGTCCTATTTCATTCTGAACAAGCTGCGCTGGCGAATCATTACTGGGGACCTCGCGCCAGGCCAGGCATTGCGGGAGCAGGAACTGGAGGCCGACTACGGCAGCAGCAGGGGGCCGGTGCGGGAGAGCTTGCGCCTTCTCTTGCGGAACGGCCTCGTGGAGCATCTGCCGCGGCGCGGGTTCCGGGTCCGGAAAGAGACGCGGGATGACGTCCGCAACATCTACCAGCTGCGCGCCACGCTTGAGGGGATGGTGATCGCCGCCTTGGCAGACCTCGACATCGATCCCCTGTGCGAGGCGTTGCGGGGACGATGCGCGATCATGGAAGGTTACTACAAGGCGAATGACATCGAGGGCTATTTCCGCGAAAACAGCACATATCATCAGTGCATTATCGACTACACCGGAAACCGTCCGATTGCCCAAGTCCTGTATTACGTGAACGAGATTTCGCTTCCGATTCGCTACAAGCTTCTGAAGGAGGCGTTCCCGACGCACCGTTCTCTCGACTATCACGAGGAAATCCTGCACCAGCTCGAAGCCGGGAACATTCCCGAGGCGAAACGGCTGACGGAAGAGCACATCCTGGAGAATCTGGACCGGGCGATGGCGTTCTTTGACGAACATGAGGATGCTGTTTCGAGCTGAGGGCTTCATGCCAGCGCGATCACGCCGACTTCGACGATTGCATCTTCACCGATTGCGCTCACCTCGACAAGATTCCTTGCCGGGGCACTGTTACCGAAGACGTCCGCGAAGGCTTCGTTGACCGCATCCTTTGCGGTGAGGTCGGTCACATAGACCATGGCCAGCATGATCTTTTCAGCCCCGCTCCCTGCCGCTTCCAGAATCGTGACGCAATGTTCAAGGGAAAGTCTTGCCTGCGCCGCCGCCCCAGTGACGATTTGGCCCGTTGCCAGATCACGCGGCATTTGCCCGCCGACAAAAACGAATCCTCCGCCCTTTACGCCTTGCGAGACCGGCGAGGTCGACGCTGGCACGTCGGGGTGTTCAACAATTTCTCTCATCCTCCCCTCCTTCGGTGCTGGCGCGTGAATCTACGTGCCGAGCATGCAATTCACCGTGGTCAAGAACTCGCGCATGCCCCAGATGCCGCCTTCGCGACCAATTCCTGCATCCCGGAACCCTCCGGTCGGAACCGCAGCGCCCTGTATGGCGGTCGAGTTGATCCCTATGCTGCCGAAGCGTATTCCACCGAGATGCGGCTGAAGTGAGTCCGGCGCACCCGTGTAGAAATAGGCGGCCAGCGCGTGACGCTCGCGTGACAGGCGCGCCAGCAGCTCCTCTCGCCGGGAAAAGGGACGGATCGACAGCAGCGGTCCAAACGTTTCGTACCGGTCAAAAAAGCTGTTGTCATTGCTCTCGACCACGGTCAGGGGAAACACGAAAGGACTGTCGTTCCTGACCTTTTGCGGCTCGGGCGTTAACAGCCGCTCGCCGTCGTCCCTGACACGGAATACGACATCTACAAGTGCGTCCGTTGCCTCCCGCGTCCGTACCGGTCCGAGATCCACGTCGAGATCCGAGGGTCCCGCCGTCACCGCCTCGACGCATTCCAGCAGTCTTTCCCTGAAGGCAAGGTAGATTCCTTCTTCGACGAAAACGCGATTGACGGAGGAGCATGCTTGGCCTGCAGCCTTGAGCTTGCGTTCAAGAAGGTCCCTGACCGCGTGGTTCACATTGGCGTCGCTGAAGACGGTAAATGGACAGTTTCCCCCAAGTTCCGTGACCGCCTTCTTGCCGCTGGCGGCGCATGCAGTTGCCAGTTCACGCCCGACATTGGTGGACCCGGTGAAGCTGACGATATCGATTTCATCATGCCTGAGTACCCGGCCTGCAAGCTCGGGGTCACCAGTCGCAAGCAATTGGACCTCGTTGCCGACGCCTGCTTGCCGAAACGCCCTGAACATTGCACGCGCGCAAAGCATCGCTAGGGAGGAGGGCTTGACGATCACCGGGCATCCGGCGGCAATTGCGGGTGCGATCTTTCGCGTCAGACCTGCCACGGGGTCGTTGAACGGGCAGATCAGGAATGCACCGCCCAAGCCCACGTCTGTCACCGAGCGACCGGGTGCGACTGTCTGTTCGAATTCAACGCTGTCCAGCAAGACACGGCAATGATCCAGGAACGAGATCGCGTAATCGATCTCGGCATCGGCTTCCCCGGGTTTCTTTCCCACTTCCCGGACCACGAGCGTGGCCAGTTCCGATCGTGCGGACTGCAATCCCCCGATGCAGCCTGCGAGGATCTGCCGTCGTAACTGGCAATTGCCAGCCAATCCCCGGCGTTTGGGGGCGAGGTGTTGCAACTGCTGTTCGGCATCGGCAGGCGCATCTGGTCTCCAGTGCGCAAATGTGCGCCCGTCATTCGGCGAAACCACCGCACTTGTCATGTCAGCGCCCATGATCCCTCCCCGGCAGTCCGTTCACCACGTCGGTGAGAATTTCCAGCATCGCGCGAATCTCGGTAACCGGTTTTCCGAAGCAGACTCTCAGGTGATCGCGATATCCACTGCCGAAGGTCTCGCCGGGCAAGGACAGGATCCGGTGGACCTCCAGCTTCCGGCGAAACGATTCCGAGTATTCCACGTACGGAAACAGGTAGAACCCGCCCTCCGTTGCCACGTGAGGCCAACCCTGCGCCGCTGCAAAGTCAAGCATGAGTCGCCGTTGCTCGGAGTAGTCTTCTGGATTCGCCTCCGGTGCGTTGATGATCCGCAGAGCGATGTTCTGGCTCGGTGTCGGTGCGGCGCTGAGAAGGGTTTGGTGGGCGGCGATCACTGGTGCGGTTCTGTCGCGATGAACGAGGCATGCGCCCAATCTCAAACCTTGGAGATGGTAGTTCTTCGAAAAGGAATTGATGACGAAGACGTGATCTTCCGAAGAGCACACTGAATCGTGCCATTTCGGGACGTCGAAGACAATGTTCGAGAAACTTTCGTCGAGCAGAAGGATGGCCCCCGCATCAGCGGTCTCCCGGCATAGCGTGTCGACTTCACGTTTCCCGAGCACCCGTCCGGTCGGATTGCCGGGATTGCTGCATATGAGGGCGCGGGCCCTGGACTCGTGCAAGGCCTCTCGCAAACGCAACGCGTCAATCTCGAAACCGTCGTCGGCGCGGGTCTCGTGGAACACCGGCTGGAGATGCGCCAGTCTGATGAGGTCCTCGTAACTTGGCCAATGCGGCGAAACAACGAGCACCTTTCCTCCGGCGGGCAGCATGGTGCGAATGATGCAGAAGATCGAGGATTTTGCGCCACCGACGATTATGCACTCGTGCTCGGGAAGGCTCCATTTGTTGAATAGGCTCGTTTGCGCGAGGTCCCGTAGCTCCGCGAGACCGTTGCCGGGCGTCAGAGTGGTCCCGAACCGGATGTCGTCGGCAATCGCGCCAGTGCGATCCGGAAACGTCGGCGTGCTGAGCGAATAGACCGTCTCGCCGGTGAGGCGCGCCGATGCGATGGCCCCGGCCAGCGTGAGGGTCGGAGACCTGCGAAGACGTTGGTTCATTTCCGCTGGTCCTTCCGCATGAAAAGGGCCTGCGCAGCGATGCCAAGCCCCATGGAAAAGCCGAACACCATGACGCCGATGGCGTTGATTGCAGGATCGAATCCGGTCACCAGGGTCGTCCAGATCTTGATGGGAAGCGTGATGGAGAAGTTGGTCAAGAAATAGGCGATGACAAACTCGTCAAAAGCAAAGGTAAAGGTGATGATGAGTGTCGCGACAATGGCAAAGCGGCAGGATGGCAGAACAACTTCGAGAATGGCTCGTGGCCGCGAAGCGCCGAGAGCCCAGGCAGCCTCTTCGTGGCTCTTCGGAATCTGTGCGATCCGGTTGCGTAGGTTCAGTACGGCCAATGGCAGCACGTAGAGGACTTGCCCTGCATAAACCAGTCCCAACGAGGGTTCGAAGCCGATGGAGACGAAATACAGCCGCAAACCGATGCCGATGAGGATCAGTGGCACGGCAAGGGGCGCCAGTACGAACAGGGTGACAACCGTCTTTCCGGGGAATCGTGCGTTTACGAGCGAGTACGCACACAGGAACGCGATGGCAGTTGCGGAAACGCTGACGGCCGACGCGACGGCGATGCTGTTCATCAATCCGGAGAAATACTGTGAATCGCGGAACACACGCCCGAACCACACAAGCGTGAATTCCCGGAATGGCATGACCTGGTATCGGCCACTGTTGAAAGCGAACACGGCCATGACGACGATCGGCAGATAAATGGTCGCCGTGACTGCCGCGAACAGCAGAGCGAACCAGCCGTTGTATGCTTGCTTGCGGACCGTGTTCACCATGTCATACCTGCAGGCGGACCTGGCGGCGAACCAGCGCAAGCGGCATGGCGGAAACCAGTACCACGCCCATCAGGACTGCTGCAAATGTTGCGGCCATCGGCAGATCGTAGGTCCCCTTCAGCGTGCTCAGCATCAATTGAGCAAGGACCGGCTTGAATCCGCCACCGAGGAGGGTCGGTACGGCATAGTCACCGACGCAAATGATGAATGTCAGCACTGCGCCGATGATCCAACCGGGGAAGCTCAGTGGAAGGACGATCTCAAGGAAGCCGCGCCATTCACTGCCTCCAAGATCCCGATTTGCTTCCAGGAGACGAGGATCGATGGTGACCATGACGCTGAATATCGTCAGTGTTATCAGCATGATGCCGAACAATGCCAATCCAAAGACCGAGGCTGACATGGTATAGAGGAACCCGAGTGCGACGGGTTGGCCAAGGATCTTGGCGAGTGCGAACGCGATTACGCCGCTGTCAGACAGCACGAGCTGCCAGGAAAATGCGCGAATTGTGAAACTTGTCCAGAATGGCGCGATCAGCAGAAAGAGCAACAGGAGTCGCCGCCGCGGGTGTGCCGCATATGTCAGGAACCACGCCAGCGGGTAGGCAATGACGGACGCGAGCACAACCGCTGCAGATGCCAACAGGACGCTGCGTACGAGTGCATCCGTGAAACGGTCATTCGTAAAGAAGGTCACGTAGTTGGACAGCGTCAGCCCGCCGTGATCGGCACCGGTGAAACTGAGGCCGACAGTGTAACCGATGGGTACGACAAAGAAGCCGGCCATGAGGACTACGGCGGGAAGGATGCCGTACCACAGGTTGGCCACAGGTGCACGTCGGCGGACGGGAGAATTGTGCACGGTTTCGCCGATTTCTACCATTCGAGCGCCACGGCGCGCATCGGGGCACCGTCTACGCAAGTCGACTTCAGTGGCACCGCCAAAAGAAAGGGGCGCTCCGCGCGCAGGCGACCCAGGTCCCTCAGGTCCTCGACGAAAGGAAGGCCAGCGGCGAAGATCGCGTGATGGGTTACGAATTCGTCGTTGTAGACGTGCCTGACCGGCATTTCGCGCGCAATGTAGTCCTGTGGAAAGTCGATGCAGACTGCCGCGGGTTCCAGGGATGTGATCCACTTGGCCGCTTCCGGTTCAAGGTTCGGGGCCTTGAGGTGCCATTCCCGGCTTTCGTAGCCGAGCCTGTTGGTCAGGTCGCTGCGCAGGATCAGGCGGTCGCCAGGGCGGAGGCGGTCGCCAAGCCGCTCGGCCAGCAGCGACTGCGTGATCGGGAATGGCAGTTCCAGATCTGAAAAATCTGCAATGACCGCTTCTCCGACAAACAGGTCGAGGCCTTCGTTCGGAAGATCCTGGATCGTCGCGCCGCCTTTCCGCATGTGGCATGGCGCATCGCAATGGGTGAAGCCATGTCCGGTAATCAGGAAATGCGTCTCTTCCGTGTCGTCTCCTGCGGCAAAACTCCTGCCTTGGCAGACATCGATCTTCCATCGCCAGTGATTGAAGAGCGCGACCGACAGGTCGACAATTCGGGGTGTATCGGACGGCCATGAACTCATCGCGATCGGCCGGCACGGTGCGGTTGCACTGTCCGGGAGGGAAATCGGCAAGGCAACAAAGAAGACCTCCTCGTTCGCGATGGCGCCGAGGTTCGTGCAGTTCTCAGTCAGCAGCAGCCCTTCGGCGTGGAGCGCGGCACGGAAGGCTTCGTTGTGGTTTTGGTATCCCCCTTCGCCTCCGGGACGGCTCGCCGGGATGTTGTCGCAGGACAGGTCCACCGCCACATGCGAGAATCCGGCCTTCGAAATTGCCGCAGCGCAACCGGGTAAAATCCGGGGGGCGTTTCGCCAGTATTCCGGCTTTCGATTATGAACCGACTCCGCGTGTCCGCTCCTAAGGACGAGAATGTGCCGCTCGGGCCGCCCGGAGCAATTTGCTGCGATCACCGATTCGTCGATCGTTTCCGAAGCGGAGACGTCGAGGACGTGCGCGACACCTGCGAACATCTGCAACGGATAGTCGTCGAGCCGTCTCCCTCCGCGCATTCGCCATCCCGGGGCAGATGTGAAGCTGAACCCGCTGCCCCGCCACCTGTAACCGAACTCCTGGAATTCGTCGCCGCGATAGTAGGACTGGGACACGAACGGGTAGCTCGGCCAAAGCCAGTGCGGCTCCATGCACTGCGAACAGTCAATGATTGCCATGCTCGGTTCTCTTCCCAGTGAATTTGGTCATGTACGGAAGACCGAACGCCCCGCTTGTGACAAGCGGAGGCGATCGGTCGGATGCCGTGAGCCTCAGAGGTTCTTGAAGTTCTCCCAGGCGTCGAGCCATTCCTGCCTGTTGTCAGGATCTTTCCTGGGAGACAGGTTGGCCATGAACACCTCGTCGAACCGGTCGAGATCCACTAGGTTCAGCAGTTCCCGCTTGTCGTCAGGCAGAAGTTCTGCGGCCTTCTTGTTCGGGACCATGCTGTAGTAGGTCTTGGCGATCGCCAGCATTGATTGGAACCTTGGCCCGGCCACGTACTGCACGAACTTGACGGCGTTTTCCATGCGCGGCGTGTTCGCCGCGATACAAACGGCCTGGTCCCAGGTCACGCCACCTTCCTTAGGCACTCGCGCCTTGAAAGGAAGGCCATCGTCATACATCCCGGCCTGAACCCATTCTCCGGCAATAGCGAGGTCGTAACTGCCCCCGGCCATCGCTTGGATGACCTGCGACGTGTTGCCGACCAAGCCGACCTGCGGACGCAGACTCGTGAGACGGTCCACGAGTGCGCCGAAGGCAGAGGCGTCAAGATCGTAGGGATGCGGGTTGCCGTTGTACTTCGATAGGCAGCCCATGTTGGGCAGGAACCAGTCGAAGAGTGCAACCCGGCCCGATACGGCGCTGTCCCACAGGACCGAGTAGCTTGCGACATCGTCCTCGGAGAACTTCTCGTGGTTGTACGTGATGCCGTAGTAACCGAAACGGTTCACAAGACCGTACATCTTGCCGTCGACGTAGCATGGCGGCCAGTTGGCGATGATCTCGAAGTAGTCGTCCAAGGGATAGTCGCCCGGGTTGAGTTCAAGCAGCAGGCCCTCTTGCGCCGCCCGCGGCACGTAGGCGCTTGTCGGCGTGATGATGTCAAACGTCCCTGCCGGAGAAGAGCCGACGAGGGCAACCATTTCCTCGTCCGATCCGTCGTGAATCTTGAGGTTGACCTTGATGCCGGTATTTTCCTGGAAAGCGTCGAGCATTCCGGGTTCTTCGTATCCCCCAAATGCGAGCACGTTCACTTCGCCCGCCTGCGCGTAGGCACGGCCGGGCAGCAGCCAAGGTGCAGCCAGTGCCGTGGTGCCGAGCGCGATCCCCTTGCCGGCAGTGTCGAGAACTCTCCGGCGCGTCCATCGACTGGTGTCCGGCGTATTGAGTTTCCTGCGGTCAGACATTTCTGGTTCCTCCTTTCCGATTGGAATTCTGGCGTCAGCGGTACGGCGCCGGTTTCGTGAATTGTATTTTGTCTACAATTTCGAGGTCGAGAATGTGGCAATCCGGCGGACCTGTCAAGAACAATAGGAATAGTGAGATCGATTCCTGCGTGGCGTGACATGACGGGAATCGAGATTGGAAAGCGATTCACGCGACAGGCATCTGGGCCTAGTTGCGGTTGACCGTTTGTGGCGGCTTCCATGGCTGTCAACGCATGACCAGCGCGGCCCATGCCCGGTCAGCTATCCCTCTTGAACAGTCACCAGATCGTCAGCACGCGGCGTTCACCGTCATGGTCTCAATGCAGACCCGAGCGCTTCATGCGGATCTTGGCCGGAGCAGCGTTTGCAGCTGTCACTTCGGCATCCTGACGAACGGCCGCCGTGCCGAAACGATGCGGCATGCGCTCGGCGTCGTCTACATCCTACCGCTGGACTGGAGCGCCGAAGGCCGGGACTGCGGGAATGAAAGGCGAGACTGTGCAACTTCGGCTCAAGAACGATCGCGACCAGAATCTGGCCGGGCACATTTCAGTCAGCCTCGCCTTTGCAGCACAATCCGACCGAAGTATCTGACGGTTCTGAAATCGGATGGCATCGTGCACGGCGTGGTTCCGACCAATGCTCAGTATTTGTCAGGTTTCCAAGGCTGACCATGAGCGCATCTCGAAGTTCATTCGGCAGCCTTGAGCGCGAACCCTTTCTCGATCTGGTCGGACGGTGCCACGGGGTATTCGCCCGAAAAGCAGGCATCGCAATACTGTGGACTTGCCGAGTTTCTCCCCTCGGCCTCACCAACAGCTCGATAGAGCCCGTCAAGTGAAATGAACTTGAGCGACGTGACGCCCAGGTGGCGGCACATCTCTGCTTCGCTCATGGTCGCGGCGAGAAGGTTCTCACGATTGGGCGTGTCCACGCCATAAAAGCAGGGCCACGCCGTCGGCGGCGAGGCGATTCGAAAGTGAACCTCCTTGGCGCCGGCGTCCAGGATCATTTCCTTTATCTTGAGCGAGGTGGTGCCGCGCACGACGCTGTCGTCAACCAGCACGACACGCTTCCCGGCAACGAGCGCACGATTGACGTTGAGCTTCAAACGTACGCCCATGTTTCGAATCTGCTCGGTCGGTTCGATGAAGGTCCGACCCATGTACTGGTTCCGGATGATTCCCATGGCGTATGGAATGCCGCTTTCCCGGCTGTAGCCGATCGCCGCGGGCGTTCCGCTGTCCGGCACGGGAGAAACCAGGTCGGCGTCGACCGGCGCTTCCTTGGCCAGTTCCTCGCCGATCGCGGACCTTGTCTCGTAGACCGAACGTCCGTTCAACTGGCTGTCGGGCCGCGAGAAATAAACGTGCTCGAAGATGCAGAAACGCGACGCCTGCCGTTCAAACGGCATATGGCTGACAACATCGTTTTCCGCGATGACAACCATCTCGCCGGGCTCGACCTCCCGCACGAATTCAGCGCCGATGATGTCCAGGGCACAGGATTCGGAAGCCAGCGCCCAGCCTTCGCCGCCGACGCGGCCCAGTACCAGCGGTCGAACGCCCAGGGGATCGCGGACACCGATCAGCTTGGTGCGGGTCATGGCAACCACCGAAAAGGCACCTTCGACCCGCCTCAGTGCATCCTTCATCCTCTCGGGCACTGACTTTTGCAGCGATCTGGCCATCAGGTGAATGATGCATTCGCTGTCCGAGCCAGACTGGAATATCGAGCCACGCTCGATGAGTTCGCGGCGCAGCGCCTCGGCATTCGTTATGTTGCCGTTATGCGCGATGGCCGCTTCTCCCATTGAGAATTCACCAAGGAACGGTTGCACGTCCCTGATGTCGGCAGGCCCCTTGGAGCCAGCGGTAGAATACCGGACATGGCCAATGGCCAGTTCTCCGCGAAGCGTGTCCATTACCGACGGATTGGTGAACGTGTCGCGCACGAGGCCCATGCGCCGTGCGGAATGGAAGCCCTTGTCGGGTTCATAGGAGACGATTCCTCCGGCTTCCTGTCCTCGGTGCTGCAGCGCATGCAGCCCGAGCGCCACGAAGCTTGAGGCGTCCGTCACGCCCGTGACGCCAAACACGCCGCACTCTTCACGAAACTTGTCGTCGCCGAACGGATGGGTGGTCTGGGGGCGAGGCAGAGTGGGTTCGGACATGCCCGTCTCGAAATGGCAGCAGCGCGATCCACTCTTACCGCCTTGCGGTGAGCGTGTCACGCAGGCATTTCGTGTTGTCGTTCGGGACGGCTTGCCGCCTGGGCGGCACCCTGCGCCCGTGCGTTGCGTTCATGCCGCCGGCGCACTGTCGGTTCGATCCCTCCGGATGCGTCTCTTTCGCAGCCAGGGCGAGACGCATGGGATCCGAATTGAACGCCAGTTCTTCGAATGGGACAGTCTCACGCGTCGATGCCGGGGCTACGGCAACCTTCGATCAACTGGTCGTACTGTCGCGCAAGCCAGTTCATCGCATTGACGGACGCTTGCGCGTCTATCGCGTCCGTGACCTCTGAGAAGACCGCAATCGAACGGCTTTCATCCACGATGGGAATCGGTTCCGACACGACCACTCGCTGATAGATGACAAGGGCGACCGCAATCAGGATTGCGCCACGCAAGACGCCGAACAGGAAGCCGATGCCTCGGTCGACACCTCCAACCGCCGAACGCTGGACTGCTCCTGCAAACAGCGGCGACAGGATCGACGTTACGATCAGGGACGCTGCAAAAACGGCAGCGAAGGCGACAATCAGCGTGAGTTCGCAGGAATTGCCCAGCACGTTGCGGACGAAGGGGATTTCCCTCACCAACGGCTCGACAGCGGGCGCAAGAAGATATGCCAGAACCGCAGCCAGAATCCAGCCGAAGACCGACAGCGTCTCACGAACAAATCCCCGATAATAGGCGAGGATTGCGGAAACGATAATGACCAGCGCAACGACGCCGTCGATGATGGTAAAGCCGTTCATGCCCTTGTCTCGCTGCTCCTTCGTGAGTGTCTATCCTGCTCCAAACACTTCTCCAACCAAAGTGGCAAGGTCGGGCATCCCTTGAACCTTCATTCCGGCTGACGTGCCGGTCTTGCTCCGGTCAGGCAGTATCACGGATTCGAATCCGAGCTTTTCCGCTTCTTTCAAGCGGGCTTCCGTCTGTCCCACCGGTCTCAGCGTGCCGGACAGGCTGATCTCGCCGAAGACGACCGTTTGCGGGGGCACGTGCACGTCTTCGCGCGCGGAAAGCAGCGCGGCGGCGACGGCGAGGTCCGCAGCCGGCTCGGTGATCCGGAGACCGCCGGCGACGTTGAGGTAGACGTCAAGCCCGGCAAACGGAATGCCGCATCGTGCTTCAAGAACCGCCAGGATCATGGCGAGCCGACCGCCGTCCCAACCTACCACCGAGCGCCGGGCGCTTCCCGCCGGGGCAGGGGAGATCAGGGCCTGGATCTCGCAAAGGACGGGCCGCGTGCCCTCGATACCTGCAAAGACCGTCGTGCCAGGACTGCCCGCGTCGCGGCCGGAGAGGAAGAGCGCGGACGGATTTGCAACTTCGACCAGACCGGCGCCGGTCATTTCGAATACGCCGATCTCGTCAGCCGGTCCAAACCGGTTCTTGACCGCGCGCAGGATCCTGAACTGGTGTCCGCGTTCGCCTTCGAAATAGAGCACCGTGTCGACCATGTGTTCGATGACGCGCGGACCCGCGATCTGGCCTTCCTTGGTGACATGGCCCACAAGCACCACGCTGATGCCCTTGCGCTTGGCGAATGACGTGAGCTCATGCGCCGCCGCACGCACCTGCGAGACCGAGCCGGGAGCGCTTTCGACCGTGTCCAGCCAAACGGTCTGGATCGAGTCGATGATCGCGACCGAGGGTTTTTTCTCTTCCAAGGTCGTCAGGATGTTCCGAAGGTCGGTTTCCACAGCGAGTTGCACGGGAGCGTCGGCGAGGCCTAGGCGCCTGGCGCGCAGCCTGATCTGGCTGGAAGCTTCCTCCCCCGAGATGTAGATCGCCCGCAGCCCCTTTCGCGCGTAGGCCGCAGCCGCTTGCAGAAGCAGTGTCGACTTGCCGATTCCCGGGTCGCCGCCCACAAGGACGGCACTTGCGGGCACGAGCCCGCCGCCTAGAACCCGATCAAGCTCGGCCATGCCCGAAAGATCCCGTGGAAGAGGTTCGTCTTCTCCCGCAAGGTCGCTTAGCGGGACGACGTTACCCCGCGCGTGGCCAAGGCCCTTGGACTTGGGGCCGGCCGATAGCGGCACATCCTCGGAAATCGAGTTCCAGGCACCGCATTCGTCGCAGCGTCCGGACCACTTTGCATGCACGGCACCGCAATGCGCGCAGGAAAGGCGCATGGACTTTGTCATGGCGTCCTTTTGCCTGTGCATAAGGGTCGAGACAAGCAGGTATCGAACGGGATCGTTGCCTGGTGCGCCGGGCTCGAGACATGATTTGACGCGATGAAAGTGTGTGCCGTTTCCCGCAAATTCAAGCGAGATGGAGGGCGTCACCTCCCTTGCATTCTGGCCATACAGCGTGAGCGGCGGCAGGCCCTCAACGAAGCGTCTCGATCGGGCCCTCGGCGCTGCCGGAGATGAATTGTGCGACGCACGGGTCGCTGCAGCTGTCCAGTTCGCGGACCGGGCCGGTCCACTGGATCACGCCATCGTGGAGCATTGCGACATCGTCCGCGATCGCTCGAACGCTCGACATGTCGTGGGTGATGGTCATTGCAGTCGAGCCCATTTCGCTTGTGATGCTGCGGATCAGGTCGTTTATGACGCCTGCCATGATCGGGTCGAGCCCTGTCGTTGGCTCGTCAAAAAAGATGATCTCGGGTTCGGTGGCGATGGCCCGCGCAAGGCCTACGCGCTTTTGCATGCCACCCGAAAGCTCGGCCGGATACAGTTCCGCCACATCGGGTGACAACCCGACTCGGCGGAGCTTTTCGACCGCGATCTCACGCGCCTCTGTCCGCGGCTTCTTGAGGGATCCGCGCAACAGCCGGAACGCCACGTTTTGCCACACTGGAAGCGAATCGAAGAGTGCGCCGCCCTGGAACAGCATTCCGAACCGAGCGAAGAACGCGTCCCGTTCGGGAGTGCCCGGACGAAGATTCGTGACGTTGGTTCCATCAACGCTGATCGAACCCTTGTCTGGCCGAAAGAGTCCAAGCACGCATTTAAGGAGCACCGACTTGCCCGTGCCCGAGCCGCCGATGACCACCATGCTCCTGCCTTTCCTCAGGGTCAGGTTGACACCGGTCAGAACCCTCTTCGTGCCAAAGGCCTTATGTACATCCGCGAGTTCGATCATACCGAAAAGAACAGCTCCGTGAGGACGAAGTTGGCAGCGAGGATCAGCACGCTGGCGGCAACGACAGCGCCCTTGGTTGCCCGGCCAACGCCTTGTGCGCCGCGACCGGAATGCATGCCGAAATAGCAGCCCATCAGGGCGGCGAGGAAGCCGAAAACAGCGGCCTTGGCGAGCGACGAGACGACGTCCAGCGGCTCCAGGAAGTCGATGGTGTTCCTAAGGTACGTTTCCGCGTTGAAGCCCAGACGTTCGACACCGACGAGATAGCCGCCCATGATCCCGATGATGTCGCCGACGCCAACGAGGATCGGCATGACGACGGTTGCGGCCAGGACCCGAGGCAGTGTCAGGTACTTGGCCGGACTGGTCGAAAGCGTGATCAGGGCATCGATCTGCTCCGTGACCTTCATCGTGGCGATTTCGGCCGCAATCGAGGAGGTGACGCGGGCGGCGATCATGAGGCCGACAAGGACCGGTCCCAGTTCGCGCACGATGCCGATGGCGACGATCTGGGGCACGACCGCCTCGGCAGAGAAGCGTGCACCCCCGGCATAGATCTGGAGAGCCAGCGCGCCACCCGTGAAGATGGTGGTCAGTCCGACCACCGGAAGGGAAAAGTAGCCGATCTGCACAAGCGCGTGCGCGAACTCGCGGGGATAGTAGGGCGGACGTCCCAAGTGGCTGACGGCATCGACGGCGAACAGCGTCACCCGCCCGATCGCAGCGAGCATGGCGAGCGCCGCCCGTCCGATGATGGCCAGGACATTCATTGCGGCAAGTACACGCGTTCGTAGCGTGCTCCGAGGGACGTCAGGATCTCGTAGCCGATCGTGCCGGCAGCCTCTGCAAAGGCGTCAACCGGAAGATCGGGGCCAATGACCTGCAACGATGCCGGCACGTTGTGCAGTCCGCTCACATCAACAGTGATGAGGTCCATCGATATGCGCCCGACGACGGGGCAGGGCGTGTTCCCTGCGAAAACCACGGCTCCAGGCGCCGCCGCCCGCAGGAGTCCGTCTGCGTAGCCGGCAGAGATCGTGGCGACCTTGGTCGGAGCAGTCGCGGTCCAGGCATTGCCATAGCCGACGGTTTCGCCAGGTTGAACTGTCCTTGTCTGGATCACCGGCACATCAAGTCGGATGGCTGGCCGAGCTTCGCCAAATGGCTGGCCGCCATAGAGCCCGACACCCGGTCGGGTAAGGTCGAAATGGTACTCCGATCCGAGGAGAATCCCGCCAGTGGCGGCGAGCGAGCGACGGGGCGCAATTCCGTCGGTCATCCCGCGAAATGCATCAAGCTGCTGCACGTTCATTGGATGACCGGGCTCGTCGGCGCAAGCGAGGTGGCTCATGACGAGGAGCGGCCCGGCGTTCAGTAGCTCAAACTTGCGATCGTTCCATTCGGAAGGCTCAAAGCCCAGACGGTTCATGCCGGTGTCGAGTTGAACGCCGAAGGAAAGGTTCGGAGCGTTCGCGGCATGGCGTGACATCTGATCCGGCGCGTTCAGCAACGGGATCAAGCGTGCAGAAACCAGCGCATCGGTTTCGCCGTCCATATGGCCGGAAAAGACGTAGATGTCGGGCTGGTTGCCGAGCACGTTGCGGATCGTGACGCCTTCCTCGACGAGGGCGACGAAAAAACTCTTCGCGCCCGCTTTCGCCAAGGCCTTCGCAGCCTGTGCTGCCCCGATGCCATAGGCGTCAGCCTTGACGACTGCAGCCGTCTCTACCTCGTGGTTCGACAGGGCATCAAGTGCACGCCAGTTCGAGCAAACGGCATCGAGGTCGATGGTCAGGTGCGCGGCTCCCATGTTCGAGGGTGTCGGACACAGGGTGTGCATCGTCAACCCCGGAGTGGTCGTATCCGCAGGACGTGGCGAAGCAGCATGGCTGCTTTGAAGGGTTGGCAAACCAGGTTGTCGAGGGGCGGATGCTGTATTCGCGCAGTACTTCCGTGACGCCGGTTCCATGTGAGGACGTGGAACCCGTCTGCCTCACCAGGTTGCGCACGATCGGCGCTGACCAGCCAGACAGGTCCGCAGAGTCGTGGTCGGAATCCTGCGGCAGGTGGCTGCGACATCGGGAAATTCCGGATTCCGTGCTTGATCCCAAACGCGATCCGTCTGACAGTCCCCGACACGATGGGTTGCGGTCACGCTCGACCCAAAAACGACGGACTGGTAGGGACACCAAAGGACCAAAATGTGTGACGAAGAAGACAGGATAGGAACTGCCGTGACGGGATTGAAGGCCATTCTTGCAGTTGCCTTTACGTTGTCGTTGCTGTTCGTTTTGCCGGGCGCCGCAGCTGCGCAGGAATCGGGCAGCTTTCGTAGCCTGCAAAGCTATGTTCAGGACTACACCACCATTGATCACGCGGGCGGTGCCTACACTGCCGGAACGCTCATTGGCACCAGCACCGTTTTGGAGAGCAGTGGCCCGCCCTTTGTCAAGGGCGCGACGAACATCGCGAAGTGTCTCGTGTTCGTGGGCATGTTTCGAGACGGTGTCGTTGACCTGGAGTCACCATGCACGTTCACGGATCGCACAGGTGACGAGATTTATCTTCTGGCCCATCGACGGGACGGCGACATAGCGGAAGGCGGTGGCGGCGAAGGTCGGTTTGAGATCATGGGCGGCACCGGAAAGTATGCCGACATTTCAGGCGAATGCACTTACGTGGCACGATATCTGCCCGCCAATCACGCTGACTCTTCCAGCAAGTGCACATGGCAAAGGCCGTGATGCACCTGCTTGCCACCTGTGCGGCACCGGCCTCAGTTGATCTGGTGCGGAGATCGACCAAATGAACGCGCGGGGCAGGGGCCGCATCGCAAAGCGATTGCCTGTTCGGATTTTCGGCATCGCGCACATGGAAACGGAGCGTGTCAGTCCGGCACGCGGCCGTGGCTGGACCTTGGCCTTGGTTCGCAGGTCGCTGAATGCGTCTCCTCGGATTGCCGCTGCCGCAGCGCTTGCCTTGATGTCACTGTGTCCGGGTGTTGCCGACGCGGGCGAATACTATCTGCGAGGCGGCATTGGACTCGACTGGTCCGGCGACGCGGCGTTCACCGACATTGACTGTGCCAGCACCGTTCCGGCAGCGCTGTACGGTTGCGGACGAGACCGCGACGGCGTGCTCCGTCGTTCGTTCGGCGATTTCGGGAAGACGGCAGTGCTGGAATTCGGGCTCGGCTACGTACCTGGAGGCACGATGCGCTACGAGTTGATGGTGGAGCACCGGCCACATTACAGTTTCGAGGGTCGTGCCAACTTTCTCGCGCCGGACCGACAGCAATCGGTGGCTGCGGACATCACTTCGGTATCCGGCATGCTGGCGGCGTTTGCCGATTTTCCTGAATTCGCGTCGCGCGGACGAACGACGATCACGCCTTACGTGGGAGCGGGCGCAGGTGCCGTGCGCAACCGGATCGGCGGAACCACCATGACGTTTCCGACGACGACGACGAGCGTGCGGGGCGGGAGCCGGACGGACTTGGCCTGGATGGTGACCGTAGGCCTCACGATGCCGCTGAACGAACAGCTTGGTCTGGACATGGCGTGGCGCTACACCGATCTCGGCGAAGTCCACACGGGGCGAGGCGAAGGCGGGGTGCATTGGCACGACGGCAGCCGCGACCCGATACCGCTTGATTTAGCCCCGACGCAGGCGCGTATCCGGAGCCACGGTCTCCGGGTGTCGCTTCGGTATTCCTTCTGAGTTCCGTTGCAAGGCCGAGCATTTGGAGTGACTCCGAATCAGAAAGGAACGACGAAGAGGCTGTTGACGGCAGCTGACCGGTGCTCCCTGGCGGGAACTCTTCGATCGCCCAGCAAGTTTGCTTTGCCTCATTCCTCGTTCGGAATCACTGTTGTCCGGTTTCGGAATCCGATGACCTGACAAGCTGACCGAACTGCTGGCCCCATGACCTCATCAGCGGAATCATCACCGGTGACAACTCGGACACGACTGTGCCTTCACGCCACGCGGTTTGACGGCTGTCCGCGCCAAAAGTTCTCCAGGTGATCCACCACCTGATCCCAGAGCGTCTGCATCGCCTCATCGCTGGCCCAGGCCGTATGTGGGGTGACGATCACGTTGGGGCGGTCAAGAACCGAGAGCAGCGGGTTGTCCGGCAGAGGCGGCTCACTCGTCAGAACGTCGAACCCGATCCCGGAAATCCGATCAGCATCAAGCGCGCGCACCAACGCGGCCTCGTCCACCAACCCGCCACGGGAGGCGTTGATGATCAGCGGTTTCTTTTTCATCATCCCGAACTCGCGGTCCGAGATCATGTTCCTGGTCGCAGGCAGCAGTGGCGCATGCATGGTCAGTACATCCGACTCCTCGATTACGTGATCGAAGGGCGTATAGAGCGGCCCCAGCCCCTCAACGCCCTTGTGTGCCGCGAATAGCGGTTTCATCCCGAAGGCTTGCGCCAGCTTGGCTACGCCTTGACCCAAGACGCCCTCGCCAAAGATGCCGAGTGTCGATCCCGCCAGATCCCGGATTGGATGGTTGAAGAAACAGAACTGCGCCGCCTTTTGCCACTCTCCGTCGATCACGTCCTGGCGAAACCCGACCAGGCTGCGTCGCAGCGCAAGGATCAGTGCAAACGTGTGCTCCGGAACCGTGTTCGTCGCATAGCCACGCACGTTCGACACGACGATGCCCCGCTCGCGGCAAGTGTCGATGTCAAACGCATCATGGCCTGTCGCCGGGATGCAGATCATCTTGAGGTTCGGCAGCGCCTCGATGGCATCGCGCCGGATCGGCACCTTGTTCGACACCGCGATGTCCGCGCCTCCTAGTCTCTCGATCACCTCGTCAGGTGCCGTGCGGTCGTATTCCACCCAGTCATGATCAAAGGCTGGCTTCGAGACATTCACCGAAGGCCCGATAGTCGACCGGTCAAGGAAGACAATCCGCATCTTGCCCTTCTCGCCGGCAGAATTCCCCGAAGGCGCATCCATCGCGTCAACCTTCATTCCGCCGCCGTCCGGACGGCGAAAACGTTGCCGGCAAAGTGACGCACGGCCGCGCCAACGCCTGCGCCGGGTTCAAACGGAATGCCCACGTCGCGCATTGCAAGTTCCACGCCGCCCAGCGTTTGCAGCACCATGATTTCGTTCAACCAGCCCAAGTGGCCAATCCGGAAGACCTTGCCCGCGACCTTATTCAGGCCAGCGCCGAGCGACAGGTTGTATTTGTGATAGGCCGTCTGGATGACGTCATTGGCATCAAACCCGTCGGGCACCAGGATCGCCGTGACCGTGTCCGAATGCCATTCGGGGCCTTGCGCGCAAGTGCGCAGTCCCCAAGCCTCCACCGCAGCGCGTACGCCGCCAGCCAAGCGATGGTGACGGGCAAAGACGTTTTGCAGCCCTTCCTCCTTGAGCATGTCGACCGAGGCGCGCAAACCGTGCAAGAGCGTTGCCGCCGGAGTGTACGGGAAGTAGCCCTGATCGTTGGTCTTGATCATGTCCTGGAAATCGAAGAAGCAGCGTCGAAGCCCCGCCTGCCGCCCCATGTCGATTGCCTTCTGGCTCACGCCGATCACGGCCAGGCCGGTCGGCATCATGAAGCCCTTTTGAGAGCCCGAGACGATCACGTCCACGCCCCACTCGTCCATGCGGAAGTCGATTGAGGCGACGGAGCTCACGCCGTCCACGAACAGAAGCGCGGGATGATCCAGCTTGTCCAGGATCCTGCGGACCGCAGCTACGTCGGACGTCACGCCGGTCGCGGTCTCGTTATGGGTGACGAGCACGGCCTTGATCTGGTGGTCCGTGTCCGCTGCCAGCTTCTGGCGATACTCGTCCAGCGGAACGCCCTTGCCCCATTCGACATCGATGGCGTCCACGTCAAGCCCGAACCGCTGACACAGGTCCACCCAGAGCAGCGAGAACTGTCCGAAGACCGACGCCAGGACCGTGTCGCCTTCGGAGAGCGTGTTGGTGATGGCTGCTTCCCAGCCGCCCGTGCCAGAGCACGGATAAATGAACACGCGACCGGTCCAGGTCATGAAAATGTCCTTGAGGTCTTCAAGCAGCGGCAGCGTGAAGTCCGGGAAGTCCGGCGCCCGATGGTCCTGAAGGGCCACTTCCATTGCCTGCCGGATCTGGAAGGGCATGTTGGTCGGGCCGGGAACGGCCAGTCCGTTGTAACCGATTTTCATGGAACCTGCTCCTCTCAAGCTTTGCCGGGATGGATGGTGAGACGACCGCAAGGCTCCTGCGATTCGGCATGCGCGACGGCTTTTGCCCGTGCGCTCCAGTCGGGGTCGTTCGCGGCCGCCATGTCGGAACCCGTTTCGGTCAACGGGGATGCGAAAGACGAGTGTGCCGCGAATTTGCGGCCGGATTGTCCGTCCATTGGAATTCCTAGCGTCAGTGCCTTTGGCGGTGCGTGGATTGCCAGTAACACCTGCCGAAGGCTTGAACACACAAAATCGGGTTTATGTGTTGTTAGTGTGTGTATCATGCTATCAAGTCAGTAACTTTGTAAAATTCGGAGGATCCGAATGAAAAAGACCTTCGTCGGCCCGCAGTTGCGCCAGCTCCGGCGCGCCCACAAGCAGACCCAGGCCGAAATGGCAAAGTCGCTCGGCGTCAGCCCGGCCTACGTCAACCTGCTGGAAAACAACCAGCGGAGCCTCTCGGTCCAAATGCTCATGGCCCTGTCCGACAAATACGCCATCGACTGGCGCGAACTGGTGCAGGAGCCAAGCTCGAACGTACTGGCGGAACTGCGCAGCGTTCTTCAGGATCCAATCTTTCGCGACACGCCTGACCTCCAGGAACTGCGTGCCGCCGTCGATCACGCACCGGGGCTCGTCGAGAACTTTCTGCAGGTCTACCGGACGCACCGGACGACGCTCGACAAGGTGCTGCGGCAGGGTCGGGAGCGTGTGCCGGAAAATCTCGTCTCGTCCTCGCCGGAAACGATCATCCACGATTTTTTCCGAAAGCATGGAAACCACTTTCCGGATCTCGAAAGGACTGCGGAAAAGATCCGCACTGAACAGCCATGTGCGCCTGACGATGTCTACGCGATGCTGAAGGATCGCCTGAAGGCGCGCCACGGGGTCGAAGTTCTCATCCAGACTGTCGAGGACATGAGCGAAGCCTTGCGCAATTTCGACAGGGAGAAAGCGACGGTCTTTCTCTCCCAGGCGCTCGACTATCCGAACCGGACCTTTCAGCTTGCGCATGTGCTGTGCCTTCTGGAGGCGGACCAAATCCTGGACGGGCTGGTCTCGGACAGCGGAATCACTTCCTCCACGGGACTTGCGCGCTGCCAGGTGGAACTCGCCAACTATTTTGCCAGCGCTTTCCTCATGCCTTATGCGGACGTTCTGGCTACCGCGCAGGGGACCAAGTACGATGTGGACCGGATCGCGGCGGCTTTCAGCGTCTCGTTCGAGCAGGTGTGTCATCGGCTGACGACGCTGCGGCGCCGGAACGCGAAAGGCGTTCCGTTCTTCTTTCTCAGGATCGACAAGGCCGGCAACGTCACCAAGCGCTTCAACTCGACCACCTTCACGCTGGCCGAGTTCGGCGGAGCCTGCCCCGTCTGGAACATCCACACGTCGTTCAGGACTCCCGGCGTGATCCTGCCCCAATTCGTGGAATTGCCCGAGGGCGAGCGGTTCTTCACGATCAGCCGCACCTCGGACCGGCCGGTGTTCAGCCGGGAGTCTCAGGACCGGCGGCTGGCGCTTGCACTCGGCTGCGAGTTCCGCTTCGTCGACGAAATCGGATATGCGCGATCCTTCAACCTTGATCGCGAAGACCTGTTCAGCCAGATCGGGATCAACTGCCATCTCTGCCCGCGCCAGGCATGTTCCCAGCGCGCGCACCAGCCGCTGTTCGTGGAATTGCCGATCAGCCCTGATCGGCGCGGCACAACCCGCTACGAAAGCTAGGCAGCGGCTTTGAGGTTGCCCGCTATGCGCGAGGTCACTGTCGCCGCGACTTCATCCACTGCAGGATTGCCCATGCCGAGCTGGTCGGCGATGAGCTGAACCAGAAGATCGACGCGCTCGACGTGCCTGGCGCCGCCGTCGATGGCGCGCGCTGCCGAAGACGGCTTCAGCAGACCTTCCGCGGCCTTGGCGTATTTCTCGAACGGCACCTGGCTGTCCGGCGTCGCACCAAGCCTGACGACAAGATCGGTGACCGACCGGTAGATGTCCCGTGACGTTTCGATGTCGTCGTGCACGGCCTCCTTGATCGAGCGAATCCCGTGCGGCTGCACGCAGCGATAGTTTCCGGTGAGGAGC
Organism: Silicimonas sp.; assembly: GCA_022819605.1. Lineage (GTDB taxonomy): Bacteria > Pseudomonadota > Alphaproteobacteria > Rhodobacterales > Rhodobacteraceae > JAJEFO01. The sequence continues at coordinate 33,870 of JAJEGW010000169.1, forward strand.
ATCGCCCATTTCGCAAACGGCACGAAAAGCGAATCATGGGCGCGCAGCTTTACGGGAATCTCCTTGCCTTCGACACGGACGGCGTCGATGTCCGCTTCCAGTTCCTTCAACATCTCGTTGTGCTCGGACAATTCAAACGGGGCTGCCTTGAAGTTGGTCGGCAGGCCCACATGAAGCACGTTCGCGCCGGTGTCCGGCAAGCGGAACGCCTGCGGATCCGGGCTGCAAAGCGAAACCAGTCCGGGCTCGAAATCGCGCCAGCCGTCGAGCGTCGTGAAGCACGCGGCAAGCTTGTCCGTTTCGAGATCCGGGATGCGCTTGAGATAGGGCATCGGCGGCATGTTCATCAGGGAAAGGCACGGCACCCGGGCCTGCGCGATTTGCAACAGAAGCGTGCGCACGCCAGCGCCGGCAAATTGCGGCTCGGACATGACGAGAACCACGAGATCATACGCTTTGATCCGCACGTCATCCGGTTCCATCGCGTCGAGCGTTCCCTTCAGATCCCTTGAACGGAACGGGCGATGCAAATCCTCGTCCCGGAGCTTGATTCGCACCTCGGTGCCTTTGTCGTTGATCAGTTCAGCGGTCGCCCTGCGGCACACCAGCGTCACGTCGTGGCCCGCCATGAGCAGTTTCGTACCGAGAAGTGACCCGTAGGAAGCGCCGAGGATCAGTATTCTTCGAGACATAATACACCCAATTTGCGTTGTTTTGGGCAACATAATTGCGCGCGCAACAAAATTCCACGAAATTCGGGTGTTGGTGTATATCGTTTACATTACAGATATAAAAATTGTAAATTTGTAATTTCCCGGCGCTTCCTCGCTCCGGATCCGCTCCTTCCGGGAGCGCATCCGTCTGGGGGTCGCTCGCCGCCGCCAGGCACGCTTCATCGCGGCAATGACGACGATCCCGTCAGGAATTCGTCAACGGCGCGGGCACATTGCCGGCCCTCGCGGATGGCCCAAACCACGAGCGACTGACCTCGGCGCATGTCGCCCGCGGCAAACACCTGGGGCTGTGTGGTGACGTAACTTTCGGTATCGGCGAGCACGTTTCCTCGTGTGTCCAGTTCCACTCCAATCTCCTCCAGCATGCCCTCGTGGACCGGATGGACGAATCCCATGGCAAGCAGCACGAGCTCAGCTTTCAGTTCGAACTCGGTTCCGGGGACTTCCTGCATTCGCTGGTCCAGCCGGACGGCTTGGAGGGTAGAGACAGCCCCGTCGACGCCCGAAAGGCGCTTGGTCGCGACGCTCCAGTCGCGGCCTGCGCCTTCTGCCTGCGACGAGGAAGTGCGCAGCCGCAGCGGCCACAGCGGCCAAGTGGTGGCCTTGTCAGGCTTCTCCGGCGGCATGGGCATTATCTCGAGTTGCGTTACCGAGACCGCGCCCTGGCGAAACGAAGTCCCGATGCAGTCCGAGCCGGTATCGCCGCCGCCGATCACGACGACATGCTTTCCGCCAGCGGAAATCTCCTCCACCTCGCCGAGCGGCTCGCCACTGATGCGGCGATTTTGCTGGGGCAGGAAGTCCATTGCGAATTCGACGCCGCGCAAATCCCGTCCCTCGACCGGCAGGTCGCGCGCCTTCTCCGACCCGCCCGCCAGTACCACGGCGTCGTAGTCCCGGACGAGGTCTTCCGTCGCTAGACCGGCCCCGACATGCGTGTCGGGGCGGAAGGACACGCCTTCCGCCTCCATCTGGCTGACCCG
>JAJEGW010000005.1 GCA_022819605.1 Silicimonas sp.
GCCCTGACCATTGTTCACCCCATTCGTTGCTTCAGCCAGCAAATGACGTGGTCGATGGCTTCGACCTGCACGTTGTCGAGTTCATATTCTCCGCCGTCGCCCCGGACCGGAAATACATAGCCGTGGAAATCGTGATCGTAGGAAACCCATTCGACATCCTTCCCGGCCTCTTCCATGAGTTCATAGGTCGTCCGGAAGATGCCCTGCAGATGATCGTCGTCACGGCCCATGACGAGAAAGGGCGTCCTGATCGTCGAGATCCGCTGCGAGGCTGTTTCCATGTCGATGCGGCGACGGACCTTGTCGACCTCTGCCATCTGCATTTCCTCGATGTTGCGCAATCCGGTGTCCTCGTTGACAAACGCAGTGTCATCGGGGCGCAGCGCGAGGAACTCGTGTGCCGCCGGTTCACTGGCGACAGCGGCCGCAAGCCCGTGGTATTCGGACGCGATCTTCAGCGCCATCTCCCCGCCATGGCTCATGCCAATGACAGCGACCCTGTCCTCGTCCACCCAAGGAAGCGTCTTCAGATAATCCGCAATCGCGATTTCATCTTCGTATTCCAAGGGCGAGCGACTGAACATCTCCCGACCCTGCCGCTTGTCGCGAATCATCTTGCCGCCGTTGTTGTAGCCAAGCTCGACTTCGGTCCTGTAACGCAGCCAGGCACACGCCATTCCCGCATCCGTGAGCTTGTCCATGGTATAGGCGCGGTTCCGAACGGCATCGCGGATCCAGCGCATGCCCTCTCCCCCGTTTCCCGCGGCCAAGAGCACCATCGGGAACGGACCGTCGCCTTCGGGCATTCGCACGCCAATCGGGGCATAGAGCCCGTCCCAAACCTCGACATACATCAGATGTACGGACTCGCCGTTCACCTCTTCGGTCATGTGGATATGTCCAGGATCCGACCTCATGAGTTCTTCCAAGATGCAACCTCCTCCGGCGTCAGCACGCATGCCGCCATGCGACCGCCGTCACGTTCGGTCAGTTCGACCTCGCCAACATCCTCGAACTCGATTTCGACCTTGGTGCCATCAAGGTTGAGCCGACGCATTGCCGCACGCATGGCCTCCGGCACTTGCTCGGAGCGAACGGCCATCGAGAGCAGTCCTGCCGCTTCCTCATTGTCAAAGGCGAGTTCGGCGGCAAATTCCGTCGTTCGTTCAACACCGACCAAATGCTCGAACATCCCCGGTGCATCCTCGAGCCAGCGGACGACATCATCGACCTCCCATCCGCAGGCGGAAGTTGCCAATTCGCATCGGGTATGGAAGCGGCATCCTTGAGGTGGTCGTGCGGGATCGGGCACGGTGCCCTCAAGGCCCCGGATTTCGACAGTGGCCTCCGCTTCCAGATCGGGTTTCGCCGCCATCAATTCCCTCGTGTAAGGATGATGGGGCGATTCAAAAATTGCCTGTGTCTCGCCCGCCTCGGCAACCTTGCCGAGATACATGACGACAAGCCGGTCCGCCATGTGACGAACCACTGACAGGTCGTGCGTGACAAAGAGATAGGCAAGGTTCCTTTCCTTCTGCAGGTCGTTCAGGAGATTCAGGATCTGCGCCTGCACGGAAACGTCGAGGGCGCTGGTCGGCTCATCCAGCACGATGATTTCAGGATTCAGCGCAAGTGCCCGCGCGATCGAGATGCGCTGGCGCTGCCCGCCCGAGAATTGGTGCGGATAGCGATAGAGATGCTGCCGGCCGAGTCCGACCTGTTCAAGAAGCGCCACGACGCGCTCGACCAGGTCGGCGGTTGCAGCTTCGTTGTAGACCTTGAGCGGACGCCCGACCAGGTCGATCACGAGATGACGAGGATTGAGCGAGGCGAAGCTGTCCTGAAAGACCATTTGGCAGTTGCGGCGGAAGGATCGCGCGGCCTTGCCCTCAAGCCGATCGATGCGGCACATCGCGCCGTCCATGCTATAATGGACTGCACCATCGGTCGGATCGGCAAGGGCGGCTATCACGCGGCCGAGCGTGGTCTTCCCGCAGCCGGATTCCCCAACCAGGCCAACGGTTTCCCCGCGTCGGATGTCGAAAGACACGCCATCGACGGCCCGCACGTAGCCGACGACCCGTTGCAGTGCGCCTTCGCGAATCGGATAGTGCTTCTTGACGTCGCGAATGGAGAGGATGAGGTCATCAGCCTGCGAATCAGCGGCGGCCCTCATGCGGTCACTCTTTCATAGGTTGGCCGTTCACCCGATTGTGCCGGGTGGTCAATGAAGCAGGCGACCGAATGGCCAGGGGTAATCGCTTCCAGGACCGGATCGTTGCTGCGGCAGGTGCCGGTTTCATGGGGGCAACGCCCCGCAAAGCGGCAGGCGGCCGGCGGATCGACAAGTTCCGGCACCGTGCCCCGAATGGCCGCAAGCTTGCCGCGCGGCGTGTCCGCGCCGGGAACTGCCGCCATCAGGCCGCGGGTGTAGGGATGGCGAGGGTTCGCAAAAACTTCCGCCGTTGACCCGATCTCAACGATTCGGCCCGCGTACATCACAGCCACCCGATCGCTGATGCGCCGCACGAGCGACAGGTCATGGCTGATATATAGCACGGAGGTCTTGCGGCGCTGCTGAAGGTTGCGAATCAACTCGAGGATTCGTGCCTCAACCGTCACGTCCAGTGCGGTGGTGGGTTCGTCCGCGATCAAAAGATCGGGGTTGCATGCCAGCGCTTGCGCGATCATCACCCGTTGCCGCATGCCGCCTGATAGCTCATGCGGATAGCGGGCCATGAGCTTGGCGGGATTCGGCACATGCGTCTCGGCCAGCGCATCAGCCACCATCTTGGCAAGGGAATCCTCGACCCGCTTTCTTTGCGCCCGTCGCGCACCTGGCAGCGAAAGAAGCCAGCCATCCCCGAAACGCGGGCTTTGTGATGCAAACCGCCGAATTGCGCCGATCGTGTCAGCCGGGAGACCTGCAAGTGCGATGAGCTCCTCCGTTCGGTGTTGCAGAAAGACCTCGGCAATCTGCGCACCGATGGGGAGCGTCGGGTTAAGCGCCTTTCCCGGATCCTGGAAGATCATCGCGATGCGATCGCCGCGAATCCTGCGCATATCCTCGGACGAGATGCCGAGCAGATCAACCGACTGATCCCGGCCTGCCAGACGCCCAGTGCCATCGCAAGCTTCGCAGCCAACGCCTCCGCAGGCTTTGCAGGCAACATGCGCGTGAAATGTGACCGAACCGCCGGCCATAATGCCAGGCGGCACTGGCAGCAGGCGGAGAAAGGAACGGCCCGTGACGCTCTTGCCGCAGCCGGTCTCGCCGACCAGGCCGAGAGTCTCTCCATCTCGGATGTCGAAACTGACGCCGTCGACCGCGTGGACGGTGCCGCGCTTCGACTGGAAGTGCACTTTCAGGTCACGAACTGATGCGACCGGGGCGGCGCCATTTCTCGCGTCGAGCATCACCGCCCCTCGGTCCGTGGATCGAGCGCGTCGCGAAGGCCGTCTCCGACAAGATTGAAGGCAAGTGCCCAGAGGAAGATCATGAGCCCGGGAAAGGTGGACGCCCACCACCGACCCGACGCGATCCCCGCCTGCCCTTCGGAAACCAGCACGCCCCATTCGGCGATCCCGGCCTCCGACAACCCGATGAAGGACAACGTCGCGCCAATCAGCACGACATTGCCCATGTCAAGCGTCGCCTGCACTGTTACCGGCGTTACCGCATTTGGCAGAATGTCGCGAAGATATATGTTGAGCTTCGAGTCCCCGATCACCCGGGCCGCATCGACAAAGTCGTTCTGTTTGATCTGCAAGACCTGCGCCCGCATGATGCGCGCGTACTTTACCCACAGCACCACTGCGAGCGCGAGGATGATGTTGCCGAAGGACGGGCCGAGCACCGCCGCGATGGCAAGTGCAAAAATCAGTTCCGGGATCGACAGGAACACGTCCACAAGCCGCATCAGCACTTCATCGACCCATCCGCCGACCAGCCCGGCTATGGATCCGACAATTGTACCGACGATCATCGTTGAGCCAACGACCATGAGGCTCAGTTGCAGCGACGTACGGCTTCCCCAGATGACGCCGTAGAGCACGTCGCCACCCTCATTGGTGGTTCCGAGTGGGTGACCTGGCGTCCCCGGCGGCTTTCTGACCGCACCCCAGTCGCGGGGCATCTGATAGGGATCGGGCGAGTTCGGCTCCAAGATCCAAGGTGCGAAGATCGCCATGACGAGCATCAAGGCAATGACGACAAGGCCGATAACCGTTGCCGGGTTCGAAGCCATCCCCTGCAGCACGCCGAAGAGGCGCCGCATGCGCACGCGAAAGGCGGTGTCCGCTGTCATGGCTCCGGCGGCGATGCGGGATTGCTGAACGTCGGTCATGTCATTTTCCCAATGTCACCCGACGATCAAGGTTCGCATAGACCAGATCGACGATGAGGTTCACCACCAGGAAGAGGACGGAGGTAAATAGCACATAGGTCATCAACGTCGCCTGGTCGCCCCTCAGGACCGAATCCGCCATCCACCGGCCGAGACCCGGCCATCGGTATATTATTTCGACCGTGATGGTGCCCTGCAGCAGGAATCCGAAGGTCAGGCCGATAACCGTCACCGTCGGCACCAGCGCGTTTCGCCGGGCATGCCGCTTCAACACGATACGTTCGGCGAGCCCCTTTGCGCGGGCGGCGTCGACATAATCCTGCTGCAATTCCTCGACCAGCGCCGAGCGCATCATTCGTGCGACGATTGCAGTCGCTCCGTAGCCCAGCGTGACCGACGGCAAGACAAGGTGCCAAATCGCATCCCAAAGGGCAGTCGGGCTGCCAGCCAGGATCGCATCAATGGTATAGAGCCCAGTGGGATGGGCAATGGACGCAAAGATTGCCGCGTCGCTCCGCCCAATGGGCGCTATGCCGATATGTGCCCAGAAAATGATCAGGAGAAGGATTCCAAACCAGAATTGCGGCAGGCTCGCTCCGCTCACGGCCACGATCCGCGTCACGTGGTCGGGCAGTCGGTTCCGCCGCGCCCCGGCATACGTGCCAAGCGCAATTCCTAGGAACAGCGCCACCAGCCCTGAGGCAAAGGCGAGCTCCATTGTTGCGGCGAGCTTTAGAGGGAAGACGTCCGCAACC
>JAJEGW010000110.1 GCA_022819605.1 Silicimonas sp.
GCAAGGAGGCCGTCGGACAGGAGCGCGTGGACCGAAAAGAGGTCGTGTCGGCGAAGGCTGATTTCTTCGAGATTTTCGACGACATACTGGATGGCATCTTTGTGGTTAAGGATCATCAAGGCTTCTTTGCGATTCTTGCCATCGGCCTCCTCGCCGAATCGGATCAGGCGTTCTGTCTGCAGGACATCGTAGGTGTTGCCTTCCATGCGTGAAGACGCCCAGCTGAGATCGACCAACAGCTGTTCGAGAATGCGTCGCGCGTAAGTGCCCGCCGGCATTTCGTCGCCTTGGGGCCGACCGGCCTCCAACATGCGGTCGCGTTCAGCCTGCGACAGATACCACGTCTTTCCGGGAATGTAGGCGTCAAGAAATCCCGCTTGGTATTCAATCGGCGGACGTCGATTGTAGGGCACAGAGAGATTGGCACGCACAACGGCCGAACCAGCGATTTGGTAGCCTGTTGCCCTACCCCTGCCAGAGACCTCGAGGCGCCCCTCATCCAAGAGTCGTTTGAGCACCCGCCAGACAGTAGTTTCACTTGCGCCCCGTGCCACGCCCTTGTGGATGGCATTCCGACCCGCACTTGGGTTCTCGGCAACGAAGTCAAGGATGTCGTGCTCCGAAAAGGTCATGAAACGATTGTCCATTGTCGTGAAACGATTATCCGTCTGATATAGAATTATTTTTTTCAGAGGGCAAGTTTTCGTTTCACGCTATTTGAAACGATTTTTCGGTGCGCCGTGAACCTCGGAAGGGCGGGGCGCAGTTACGTGGCAACAAGTTCATGTTCATGAGACGTGCCTCCGTGCTGGCCGATTGCCGGATCCGGCTATTTCGGACCGGGGTTGTCCAATGCGGCCTTGTCTTGGCTGTCTCGGTTACCCAGTCGGTCCGTGGACATCTCGGGATGTAGGACAGGGCACAAGACTCGAAGTGGCACTTGATCTTGGGCAATTCAGGCTGGCGGATTCCAGTGACAGCAGCAGGCGTTGGTTCACCGATTTTGGTTCACCCATGCTGACTCTCGTCGAAGACCAACCTGAATCCCTGATGCGATGTAGTCGTGTCGGCCGTCGTGCCGGTTCGCGCCGCAATGCGATAGCGGAAGCAGTAGCTCTTGTGACACAGGAAAGAGCCGCCCTTCAGGATCTTTGATTTTGGCTGATTGGCATGATGGGCCCTTGCCCGCTTCGACAACGAGCGGAGCTTGAACGGGTCTGACGTCCATTCCCACACGTTGCCGCACATGTTGTAGAGACCGTAGCCGTTCGAGGCGAAGGACTTTGCTGGGGCAGTGGCTGCGTATCCGTCACCGCAGGCATTTTCGTCCGGGAATTTGCCCTGCCAAATGTTGCAGGGGAAGAAGCCGGAATCGTCGGGTTCCTCGTCGCCCCATGGAAACGGCACGTCGTCCAGTGCGCCTCGGGCCGCGTGCTCCCATTCGACTTCGGTGGGGAGGCGCCCGCCCGTCCAGCCCGCGTAGGCTCGCGCATCGTTCCAGGACACATGAACCACCGGGTGATCTGGGTGCCAGGCTTCCTCGGAGCCAGGGCCGTTGATCAACCGCCATGAAGCGCCGTCTATCTTGCGCCACCATTCATGACCAAGCACGGCCTGTGCCTCGGTGACGGCTTCCGCAACGTTTTGGTGGAACACGAAGGACCATCCAAACCGTTCGGCCTCGGTTTCAAACCCGGCATCCTCGACAAAGGCCGCGAACATCTCGTTGGTGACTGCAGTTTCCATCATTCGAAACCCGGACACGCGCTTGCGTCGAACCGGAGCTTCCTCGTCGGAGGGGATCAGTGGACGGTCTGTGCCGAGAAGTGCGTTACCGCCGGGAATTGCGCGGCAAACATGCATGGCGCGCCGGTCAGTACCGGACTCTGGCGCAACGTCCCGTCCTTCGCGTGGTGTGCCATCTCGCATTGGCGTACAGCAACTCTCGTTGTTCAACTCGCCCTGCCGAATTTCAATTGCGTCTTCTGCAGAATATGCCTCAACCCCGTGTCTCTGACCACGCGAAATTCGAAACCGCACGTCAGGACGAACGTTAGCGGCTCGAGATGGACGACAGCGCAGCTGGCATCGGCATTTCAAGGTAGTCATTCGCATGCACGCGGGCGAGACCCTTGAGACAGAGCACGTCCTTGTCGGCCTCCTCCAGCTTCTGGATCGCGCTTCGAAGCGTGTCGAAGACTTTGCGCGCGTCCTGCGCCATGGAGGTGATGTAAGGCAGCGCTGGCGTCGAAGGTGTGTGGATGACTTCTTTAAGAACGGACGCCAAGCTATCGAATTCCTTGATGTATTTCCATGACACTGCATCAATGGCGGCAATGTCGGCAACGCGATTCGCGACCGCATGGGCGCTCGCGTCGTGAGAGCCTGTAATTACCGGCGCGGAGAATCCGAGCACTTCATCCCTGGCAATCGCATCGAGGGCGGCCCATCCCGACTGGGACAGCCGATCATTGACTGCAGGACGTGCCTCCGCGAACTCGGCCAGCGTCGTCCGGCTGTCATCCACTCGCGCAATGATGGTGCTGAAGTAGCGACCTTCCGGGCACGGCAAGTCATGCACCGGTGCACCGACCAGTTGCACGGTTTCGTGCAGGCGCGCCCGGTACGGCAGGCCGCATGTCTGGGAAAGCAGGAGTTCGGAATGTCTCCAATGGTTCCACGGGTTCCCGCCGCGTGTCAGGCCGGTTGGCGCGCCCGGCCAAGCGTCCCGAAAGTTCGCCCAGAGCCGGTCGAGCGCACTTGCGGTCTCCGGCCGGTCATACATGGGGAAGCTAGCTATCATCCCTTCTTCGCAACGCGCTGGCGGGCGAGGGCGCTGTCGCGGTCGTTGATCCCGAGCATGGGGGCGACAAGGCGCATCAATGCATCTTCCTCGTGATCTCGTGAACCGTCCGCGAGAGCGATCTCCCAAAGAGATTCCATGATCTGTTCGCGATCCTCATGCGGCACGGCCGCCTTGATGGCGCGAGTGAAACGCACAGTGTCCGGGGCTTCCGATTCAAGCGTCTCGGCATCCCTGCGAATTTCCGCGACTTCGAAAGGAGTCAGACCAAATCGTTGTGTCAGAACTTTGTTGATTCGCGACTTCTCCGAATCGTCGTAGCTCCCGTCCGCGCGCGCGACACGGACAAGCAGCGCTGCCAGCGCCAACCGGGAATCGTCGCCGGACAGCGCTTCGGGTTCAGGTGCCGTCATGCGGCGGAGAAGGTCACCAAACATATTTCCACCATATACTTCGGCATCGTGGGTGGCGAGAGACGCGGAGCCTCCGAATATTCGCTATACAAGTCTGCTTGTCTCCACGGCGGCGCGGATGAAGTCCGCGAACAGCGGATGCGGTTCAAACGGCTTCGACTTCAGTTCCGGGTGAAACTGCACGCAGACGAACCACGGATGATCAGTGATCTCGACGGTTTCGGGCAACCGTCCGTCAGGACTCATTCCGGAGAAGCAGAGTCCCTTCTTTTCGAGCTTGTCTTGATATCTTGTATCGATTTCGTAGCGATGCCGGTGGCGCTCCTCGATAGCGGTGTCTCCGTATATCTTTGCGACCATTGAAGCTTCCTTGAGATGTGCCGTGTAAGCGCCCAGCCGCATCGTGCCGCCCTTGTCGTCGCTGATCTTGCGTCTTGAAACGTGGTTGCCCTGAACCCATTCCTTCAGGTGATAGACAACCGGCTCGAATCGCTTCTTGCCGGCTTCGTGGTCGAATTCCTCGGATCCCGCTTCGGCAATGCCGGCAAGGTTGCGGGCTGCCTCTATGACCGCCATCTGCATGCCCAGGCAGATGCCGAAATAGGGAATCTTCTTCTCTCGCGCATACCGAGTCGCCCGAATCATGCCTTCGGTTCCCCGCTCCCCGAAGCCTCCTGGGACAAGGATCGCATGAAAGCCCTCGAGATGATGGGCCGGATCCTCGTGTTCGAGCATTTCCGAATCGATCCAATTGGCCTTGACGCGCGTGCGGTTGGCCATGCCGCCATGGATCAGCGCCTCGGCGATGGACTTGTAGGCGTCATCGAGCAGCGTGTACTTCCCGACGATCGCGACCCTGACCTCGCCTTCCGCGTTGTCGAGCCGGTCCTTTACGTCACGCCAGCGATCCAGCTTGGGTGTGGGTGCCGGCGCGATCCGGAATGCATCAAGAACCGCCTGGTCGAGGCCAAACTCGTGATACGCAATTGGCGCCTCGTAGATCGACGCGAGATCGTAGGCCGGTATCACCGCTTCCGGGCGGACATTGCAGAACAGCGCGATCTTTGCGCGTTCCTTTTCGGGGATCTCCATTCTCGAGCGGCAGACAAGGACATCAGGCTGGAGTCCAATTGCACGGAGCTCCTTGACGCTGTGCTGCGTGGGCTTGGTCTTCAGCTCGCGCGACGCGGCGATGTAGGGCAGCAGGGTCAGGTGCATGAAGATGCATTCATCGCGGGCCTTGTCCTGCGCAAACTGGCGAATCGCCTCGAAGAAGGGCAGCCCTTCGATGTCGCCGACGGTGCCGCCGATCTCGCAGAGCATGAAATCCGTCTCGTCCTCTCCGATGCTGATGAAGTTCTTGATCTCGTCGGTGACGTGCGGAATCACCTGAATGGTCTTTCCGAGGTAGTCGCCGCGCCGTTCCTTTTCGAGGACATTGGAATAGATGCGGCCCGACGAGACGGAATCGGTGCCGCGCGCATGAACGCCGGTGAAGCGCTCGTAGTGGCCAAGGTCGAGGTCTGTTTCTGCACCGTCATCGGTGACGAACACCTCGCCGTGCTCGATCGGGCTCATCGTTCCAGGATCTACGTTCAGGTAGGGGTCGAGTTTCCTCAGCCGAACCGAGTATCCGCGTGCCTGGAGCAACGCTCCGAGCGCGGCGGACGCAAGCCCCTTTCCAAGCGACGACACAACACCGCCGGTGACAAAGACGAACCTCGCCATCTTCTCGGATACCCCCGTGACCGTGCGTGGCCGCCCGATTCGTCCTTCGAATGACGCGGCATCACGGGGCTACACCATTAAAGGAATCGCGGCGGTTTGCCAAGTGGGTCACCCTCAATATCTTGAGAAAATTTCCGCAAGAGGCCGAAGTCTTGTGGATTTTCGCCCCAAATGAGTCGGCTAAAGTCCGTTCACTCGGTCAAGGAGTCACGCGAATTCAGGGTGTTGGCAACCCTCCTGAACGTCCGGATGCAGAGAATTCGCTCGCTGTGCAGCAGATGCCCTTCCCGAACTTCTGCCAAGTGGCGCAGCGTTGGTTCGGTCGCGGTCCTGCCTGTCGAAAAACGGTGTTCTGCGAACAGGGAGGCTGCGGGGCCGGTTATTCGTCCGCGCGGGGCAGGAGGCCCCCGCCTGAGCCGCCGCCGTCAACGGGAGGCAGCAGCGAATCAGCCTCCGGAACCTGGTCCGGTCCTGCGCTTGTCGCGGGAGACGAAATGCCGAGGCGGTCAAGCACGGAGCCGCTTGCCGAGTTCTGAGCGGCGATGATCGTCAGCGTAAGCGAGGTGATTATGAATGCGATCGCGAAGGCCCATGTGACCTTGCCAAGCGCCGTTGCCGCGCCACGCGAAGTCACAAGTCCGCCGCCTCCGCCACCAAGGCCAAGGCCACCGCCTTCGGAGCGCTGCAGGAGCACGACTCCAATGAGGCAGAGTGCGAGAATCAGGTGGACGATGAGAACGACGTTGTCCATGGCGAATGCGGCCCTGTTTGCGAGTGTGCGGTATCTATGCGAGCCAATCTCTCTTCGCAACCCCGCTTGCGCCAGACGGTCAGCTTCCCGCTTCCACGACGACTGCGCCCGCCGCGATCAAGGCCATCAGGGCGAGTCGCCGGGGTCCCACGTTTTCTCCTAGCATCAGCCAGCCGAAGAGGGCGGCAAACACGACGGAAGTTTCCCTGAGCACCGCTGCTTCGCCGACCTTGTCGAGGCGCGTTGCCAGCAAGATGCCGCCAAAGGAAAAGAAGGCCACGAACGCTCCAAGGATCCCAAGGCGCAGCACCGGCGCGAATGGCTGTGGCAGCCGCCCGCGATGCCATATGAGGTATCCGGCCGGAAAGGCAATTCCGTCGATCAGGAAGAGCCACGCCAAGAACGTGAACGGGTTCTCCGTGGCACGAATGACGTATGCGTCCCAAGTGGTATAAAGCGCAACGATGCCTCCGGTCATCAATGCAAGGCCGAGCGCAAGCGGCAATCTTGACCGGTCGATCACGGTGTGTCGAAGGTTGTAGGCCGCGAGACCAAGGATTCCCAATGTGAGACAGGCAACGCCGAGCCATTGGACCGGCCTGAAATGTTCGTTGAACAGAATGCCAGCTCCAATGACCGTGAATGCCGGGCTTGATCCTCGCACAACCGGGTACACCACCGTGTAGGCTCCCGCCGAATATGCACCGGCCTGCGCGATCTTGTAGCCAGTGTGCACCACCCATGCGATGCCGAAGAGCGGCCAAAGTTCGGGTTCGGGCCAGGGAACGAGAAAGAGTGCGGCCGGCAGGGCGATCAAGCCGTAGCAGCCATCAATCACGGCGCGGATGGTCCATGGATCGGCGCGCGTCTTCTGAAGAGCTCCGAACAAGGCGTGAAGGACTGCGGCCTGCAGTGCCAGAACGAGAGCCACCGTTCGGCCAGCTTCCGTTCCCTCAATGGAGATCAGCCACTCGCTCATCGCTGCGGGTGCCGTCGCACGTCCGCCGCCGAGCGGTCCTGCACGTGCGGAGTCGTCACGCTTCGAGCCCGGTCAAGGCTGCCGCAAATTCTCGTGGATCGAAGGGTGCCAGGTCGTCGATCTGTTCGCCGACCCCGATCGCGTGGATCGGCAGACCGAACCGGTCGGCCAGCGCTACAAGCACGCCGCCCTTCGCGGTCCCGTCAAGCTTCGTCATGACCAGACCGGAGACGTCCGCGACATCGCGGAAAATCTCGACCTGGGAAAGCGCGTTCTGTCCGGTCGTGGCATCGAGCACCAAGAGCGTGTTGTGCGGCGCCTCCGGATCCCTCTTTCGGACGACGCGAACGATCTTGGCCAGTTCCTCCATCAGGTCGTTCCGGTTCTGGAGCCGACCCGCCGTGTCGATCATGAGAATGTCCGCCTCATCCGATTCGGCTTGCGCCATGGCCTCGAATGCCAGGCTTGCCGGATCCGAACCCTCTTGCGCCGTCAGAACCGGGACACCGGCCCGCTGGCCCCATATCTGCAGCTGCTCGACTGCGGCCGCCCGAAAGGTGTCGCAGGCGGCGATCACGACGGACTTCCCGGCATCGCGAAACTGGGCAGCGAGCTTGCCTATCGTCGTGGTCTTGCCCGAACCGTTGACGCCGGCGACCAGCACGACCTGCGGCCGCTTCGGGAATATCGGCATCGGGCTCGCTACCGGTTCCATGATGCGGGCGATTTCGCCGGCCAGCAGTTGCTTCAACTCGACCGTCGAGAACTGCCGTCCGATTCGTCCTTCGGCCATGTTGGCCGCGACACGCATCGCCGTCTCGACGCCCATGTCCGACGCAATGAGCAATTCCTCGATTTGCTCGAGCATGTCGTCATCCAAGGTGCGCCGGGCCACTGGCCCGGACGCGATGCGGCCCGATGTCCGGTGGACGGCCTCGGAGCCTTCCACACCATTCTCGTCCTTTGCATCGGGCGCGGTTGATGCCTGCGTGGCGGTATCCGCGGCTTCCGTCGGTGGGGATTCTGGCGCAACGGCGTCTGGAGCCCCGTCGATGCTGCCGCCGTCCTCTATGATCGCGTCGAGGCCTGCGTCAAGTTTTGTAGACGACCTGAAGAGCCGTTCCTTCAGTTTTGCAAAAAACGCCATGCCCACGACCTAATCCCGGAAGGTCCAAGATGGAAGCTGGATCGTGACGGTGGTCAGGATTGCGTCTTGTGATCGGTTCTTGCTCGGCTCGTTCCTGATTTCCTCGAAACGCCTGTCGTGCCCGAGACCTTGATCCGCCCGTCCTGGAACTCGATTTCCAGCGATCGTGCGCGGCGGGCCTCTTCTGACTTGGTCAGCACGGACGTGCCGCTTCGAATGATCGCGTAGCCACGTGCCAGCGTCGCCCTGTAGCCAAGGCTGGCGCGCGTCCGTTCCAGTGCCTGAAGACGGCCGGCGAGCCTGGCCAGCCTGACCTTGATCGCCTGCGCCATTCTGATGCTGACTTGGTCAAGGTCTCCCCATGCCTGCCGAACCTGCGTCTGGGCCTGTCTGACACGGAGACGGGCGACCAACGCGGACAATCGTTCGTTCTTGCGGTCGACAGCGTGCCTGAGGCCTCTTGCAAGGCTGCTCGCTCGGTGTTCGAGCAATTGAATCTCGCGGTCCAGTCTTGACTTGAAGAGCGTTGGCCGAAGGCCGGACGCCGCGCCGACGAGGTCGCCTCGCTTGCGTTCCACCAAATGGCCTAGCCCTCTGGGCAGGGATTCGCTGGCCCGGTCGAGCCGCTGGCTCGGATCGGCGAGGAGGGCCTCCGGTTGCGGCAAGAGGCGTGCAAGCGCGGTGATCCCATGGCGCAGGATGTCCATGCTGCGTGCCATGCTGCGCGACAGCCGCGCCTCGTGGCCGGTCAGGTCCGCGAGCAGTTCCGAACGGACCGGCACCGAGATCTCCGCTGCTGCCGTCGGCGTGGGCGCACGGCGGTCGGCGGCAAAGTCTATGAGCGTGGTGTCGGTTTCGTGGCCGACCGCAGAGACCAGCGGAATTTCCGATGCCGCCGCTGCGCGTGCCACAGCCTCTTCATTGAAGCCCCAGAGATCCTCGATCGAACCGCCTCCACGCGCGACGATCAAGAGGTCAGGGCGGGGTGGCGAATGGCCCGGCGGCAGCGCGTTGAATCCGGCGATGGCCCGCGCCACTTCCGGTGCGCAGGCATCACCCTGCACCGCAACGGGCCAGATGACGACTTCCCGGGGGAACCGTTCTCGGAGCCTGTGCAGGATGTCCCGGATTACGACACCCTGCGGCGACGTGATGACTCCTATGACGTTTGGCAGGTATGGCAGAGGCTTCTTGTGCACCTCGTCGAAGAGGCCCTCGGCTGCGAGCTTTTTCTTGCGTCTTTCTAGCATCGCCATCAGCGCGCCTTCGCCGGCAACGACGATTCGCTCGGCGTTCAGGCTGAATCTCGACTGGAACCCGGAGGCCGTCATCTTGCCCTCGGCGATCACTTCCATGCCTTCTTCGGGCATCATGGTGAGCGCCGACACCTGGCCCTTCCATGTCATGCACGAGAGTACGGAGCGGTCGTCCTTCAGGTCAAAATACAGATGCCCAGACCGCGCAAGCACCACCCGGCCGACTTCGCCTCGCACGCGAACCCAGCCGAGTTCCGATTCCACGAGGCGCTTCACGCGACCCGCGATCTCGCTCACGGTGAATTCGGGCGTGTTGTCGCCGGAAATTCGCTCGAATAGGTCCATGTTCGTGTTTGCGGCTGCCTTGTGCTTCGCTGGGCGGAACCCTAGAACGCCACCCGACGAAGGGGAAGCGGAGCGGCGATGAATATTCTCATCCTTGGCGGCGGCGGTCGGGAACACGCGCTGGCCTGGGCCGTGATGCAGAATCCGAAATGTGACCGGCTTATCGTCGCGCCCGGCAATGCGGGGATCGCGGCGATTGCCGAATGCGCCTCTCTCGACATCGAGAACGGGGCGAAAATTGTGGAATGTGCAGAGGCCAATTCGATTGATCTCGTGATCGTCGGGCCAGAGGCGCCGTTGGCGGCTGGGGTGGCCGACGATTTTCGCGCCGCTGGATTCAAGGTCTTCGGTCCGTCTCGGGAGGCGGCGCGGCTGGAATCCTCGAAGCGATTCACCAAGGAAATCTGCGACGCCGCGGGCGTTCCTACGGCAGCCTGGGCACGATTCACGGAGGCAGCCCCGGCCAAGGCGCACATTCGCGAGCGTGGCGCACCAATCGTCGTGAAGGCAGACGGGTTGGCGGCCGGCAAAGGGGTCGTCGTTGCTCAGAGCACGGCGGAAGCGGAAGCGGCGGTTGACGACATGCTCGGAGGCACGTTCGGCTCCGCTGGCTCCGAAGTGGTGATCGAAGAGTTCATGAATGGCGAGGAGGCTTCGTTCTTCGTGCTTTGTGACGGGACGGACGCGTTGCCCGTAGGCACTGCGCAGGATCACAAGCGGGTGGGCGAGGGCGACACGGGACCCAATACCGGCGGGATGGGCGCGTATTCGCCTGCGCCCGTGCTGAACGAATCTGTGGCTGACCGCACGATGGAGGAGATCATTCGCCCGACGCTTGCGGAGATGGCTCGGCGCGGCACTCCCTATCAGGGCGTGCTGTATGCGGGCCTCATGATCGAGAACGGCGCCCCGCGGCTGGTCGAGTACAACGTGAGGTTCGGAGATCCGGAGTGCCAGGCATTGATGATGCGGCTCGGTGCGCAGGCTCTTGATCTCATGCAGGCCACCGCCGAGGGAAGGCTCTCGGAAGCACAGGTCAATTGGGCAGGGGACTATGCAGTGGCAGTCGTTGTGGCCGCCAAGGGCTATCCGGGTGCCTATGAGAATGGCAGTCCCATTGCCGGCCTCGACGACATTGTCGGCGATTCTCGCCAGATGGTGTTTCACGCTGGAACCTCTCGGACCGAGCACGGAATCGTCTCGACCGGTGGACGGGTCCTGAACGCCACCGCTCGTGGCACCAGCTTGCAGGAGGCCCGGGATGCGGCCTATGCGCTGGTAGACAGGATCGACTGGCGAGGCGGAGTGTACCGTCGTGACATTGGGTGGCGGGCACTGTGATGAGAGGTGCCGAGCGACGCGGCGCCAGCGAACCGCCCGTGAATCTTGGGCGGTCGCTTTCTGCTTTCTTGCAGAACGCGCCGCTGGCCACGGCGGCAATGCCTTGAGAATGAGTTGCGCAGCAGAGGGAAGAGATGAGTGAGTCCAAGCTGAATCCGGCGGTCAAGCAGGTGCTCGAACTGGGCCCGCCGCTGCTGTTTTTCGTGGCCTATCTGTGGATGCGCGATCACACCTACGCCTTCGGAGGCGTGGAGTATTCCGGGTTCATAGTGGCGGCCGGCCTGTTCGTGCCGATCCTGCTGGTCTCGATGGCGATCCTCTGGAAGCTGACGGGCCGTCTGAGCCGGATGCAGGTCTTCACCATCGTGATGGTGGTGATCTTCGGCGGCCTCACGGTTTGGCTTAACGACGAGAGGTTCTTCAAGGTCAAGACGACCTTGGTCTACGGGGTCCTTGCCGGCATCCTGGGGATCGGGCTCTTGCAAGGCAGGTCGTACCTGGCCTGGGCCATGGCCGAATTCCTGCCCTTGACGGACGAGGGCTGGATGAAGCTCACCAAGCGACTGGCGGGCTTTTTTGCGGGACTGGCACTGGCCAACGAGATCGTCTGGCGAACGATGTCCACGGATGCATGGGTCAAGATCGAGACGTTCGGGTTTCCGATCGCGCTGTTCCTGTTCATCTGGCTCCAGATGCTGACCCTGCGGCACTACCTGGTCGAGGAAGAGGCGGACGGACCGGAATAGGCGCCGCCTTGGCATGGTGCCCAGACTGTCCCAAGTGTCTCCGAACAGGGATGAACGAGCCGAAATCCCGGCGATGCTCCCGAGGATGTCACCCTTTCTGCTCGAATAGAATCTTGTCTGACGCCTCCTTTTCCTCGGGCGACTGTTGACGGTTGCGTACTTCATCCGCCACCGCCTTGCCCTTGATGACCGCTGGACGGCTGCCCACCTCGTCCAGCCAGCGCGAAAAGTGGGGCTTGTCGTCGATGTCCTGTTCCTGCCCTTCCCAGTTTTGCGCCCAGGGCCAGATGGCCATGTCGGCGATCGAGTAGTCACCGGCGACGAATTGGTTGTCCTGAAGTCTGGCGTTGAGCACGCTGTAGAGTCTCCCGACCTCGTTCCTGTAGCGATCCTGCGCATACGGAAGGACTTGGGGAGGAGTGCGCTGCGGCGCGTAATTTATGAAATGATGCGCTTGGCCCGCCATCGGGCCGACACCGCCCATCTGCCACATCAGCCATTGATCTATGACGATCCGGTCGCGATCAGAAGATCCGTAGAATTGCCGGGTCTTGTGGCCGAGATACTGCAGGATGGCTCCGGATTCGAAGATCGAGATCGGGTGGCCGTCCGGTCCGTCCGGATCGATGATGGCCGGCATGCGGTTGTTTGGGGAGAGCTTGAGGAATTCCGGGTCGAACTGGTCGCCCTTGGCGATGTCAACGAGATGCAGCGTGTAGGGCAGGGCCATCTCTTCAAGGGCGATGGTGATTTTCCAGCCGTTCGGGGTTGGCCAGTAGTGGAGGTCTATCGGGTCGGGCATGCAGTTTCCTTTTCTGGGCCGCTTGGCGCTGCGGCACAAGGTGGCGCATTTTTTTTCAAGATCAAGGGGGCCGGTGCTGCCCGTCCAGGCTGCCGCACTTGAGCGCCACCCTCTCGCAACACAACTTGCGCGTCTGGTAGCGGAAGATGTGCTGCCAAGAGACGGCAGTTCGCGAGACCTGACGGCCTCATGCGGTAATGAGATCTGCGATCTCGCGAATCTTTCCGAGTTCTTTCGGGTGATCTGGCAGGACGAGCACTTCTTGGATCTCGCCGATTACGCCGCGAATGAGCTGGCTTTTCTTCAGCCCTGTTGACTGCATCAGCGCTCTGATGTTGTCGTTTGTCCTCGGTGCCAATTTTAGTGACAGTCGCCTTGAAGGAATTCCCGCTGCAGAAGATCGCTGTTTCTTGAAGTTCAAGCAATTCTGCTGGAGCCTGAGGATGCTATCAGAGTCCTCGGAAAGTCTGCGCAGAAAGTAGGCGATCAGTGTCTTGCGCAGCTTGGTGCCGGCCTGTGGATCAATGCGGAATGCGGCCAAGTCCAACAGGTCCATTTCCGGTGCCGTAAGCGAAACTTCGAGTGGAATCTCTGCGGCCTTTCGCGCACGCACGACCGCCGGCGTCGATGGTGCAGGCAAGGCGACAACCCGGTCGCAGTTGTCACAGACGATCGCCAAGACATCCTTCGCAACACCATTGCCGTCATCAAAGGGAACATCACGGTACGCAAATGTCGCTGGAACCACCGAACCGCAATCTTCGCAAATTGCCTTCGACTTGTCGCCAGCTTGATGGAATTTCATGCTCGCCTCACATATGGACGCTGATGAAGATCGTATCTAGGTCCAAAAAATAGAATTTCACATACCACCCGTCACGCTTCAATACATGGACATCGACTTCCTCGGCTTGATGGTGCGGCGAACTTTGGTGATGCTGCCCGCTGCACCGTTTCACAATTTCGCTGAGTTCTTCGCTCGTGATCTGGCCCATCTGGAGCAGGTTTTTCGTTTCTACTCCGTCCCTTGCTGCATGCCGGAAGCTTCCTTGCTGCAGTGCAGTGATCAGACGTCTCTTCGCCTCCGAAAATCCAATCTTTGCGCTCAATATACGAATTTCCTCGTAAAGTTCAAGTTCTCATCTCGGTCAGTTGAACCGTCGTCGATTCCGGTCCACGCATGTGGTGGCACCGTCATTATGGACAGTCGGTTCGACCCAAGGGGGCAAGGAAGTCTGGAAGTCTGCCAAGACGATCAGGGCAAGACCTATTCGCTTACCTTTTTGCCCGAGTTTCATGAATAAGGATGTGCGAACAAAATGGCAACACGATAAAACGGGCCGCCTTATTTCGAGACGCCTCGCCGCGTAGCCAGACTGGATTCGCTCAAGTGGTCGCGGCTAGTGGTGGCATCTTGCAACCTCCAACCGGTGGTCAGTCCAAGTCGTGTTCGGCTGTGTGAATGCAACTTTGAATTGGACTTACCCGCCGTCCTTCCTGCCGACCACGAACGCCGCCTTTGCTCTGAACGGCGTCGCGTGGCGCGCAGCCGCCGGTATGGTCAGGTCTCTGCGTGGTGCCGTCGGCGACTCCCTTGACCCCAGCACCGGGCGCTAGTACGCAGTGCAGTACGTGGCGATTTGTTCACCGGATTGCGGGCCACGCAAAAGACTCCGCTAAAGAGGTCTGGGACGTTCGCGCCCTTGACGCTCATGCAGTCCGGACCAGGATTGAACAGGAGGCGTCCAAATTACCGAAGACTGGAAAAAGCGCACGAGGCTCGTGCATGGGGGCATCCGACGGAGCCAGTACGGGGAGGTCGCCGAGCCGATTTTCCTCACCCAGGGGTTTGTTTACGAGAGCGCCGAACAGGCTGCCCAGCGATTCGAGGAGGTCGGCGAAGACGAATTCATCTATTCCCGCTACGGGAACCCGACGGTGCGGATGTTCGAGGAACGAATTGCCGCGATCGAAGGTGCCGAAGACGCGTTCGCCACGGCCTCCGGAATGGCTGCTGTCTATGCGTCCTTGGCCGCGATGCTGAAGGCGGGCGACCATGTGGTCTCGGCGCGTGCATTGTTCGGATCTTGCCACTACATCCTGGAAGAGGTGCTTCAGCGCTTCGGCGTAGACGTTACCTTCGTGGACGGCACCGATCTCGGCGCGTGGAAGGCGGCCGTCAGGCCGGACACCAAGGCCGTGTTTCTGGAAAGCATCTCCAATCCGACGCTTGAAGTGATTGACATCAAGGCGGTCGCGGCAGTTGCGCATGACGTGGGAGCGAAGGTGATCGTTGACAACGTGTTCTCGACTCCCGTTCTGAGCCGCGTGCTGGATCTAGGGGCGGATGTCGTCGTCTACTCCGCGACCAAGCATATCGACGGGCAGGGGCGGGTTCTCGGTGGCGTCGTTCTCGGAACAAGGGAATATGTCCGCAAGACGCTGGAACCCTTTCTCAAGCATACGGGCGGCGCCATGAGCCCGTTCACGGCATGGTTGCTGCTGAAGGGCATGGAGACGCTGGATCTTCGCGTCAGGGCGCAGGCGGAGAATGCACTGAAAGTGGCCGCGGCGTTCGAGGGTCACGCGCGGCTCGAAAGGGTCATCTATCCGGGCCTGCCGTCCCATCCGCAGCACGAAACCGCGATGGCGCAAATGAAACGGGGCGGGACGGTTGTGACCTTCGTGCTCAAGGGCGGACAGGAGGCGGCGTTCCGGTTCCTGAATGCGCTCCAGATATTCATCATTTCGAACAACCTGGGCGATGCAAAGTCGATCGTGACGCATCCGACCACCACGACCCATCAGCGACTCACCGACGAGCAGCGGGACGAAATGGGCATTTTGCCGGGTCTCGTACGCCTATCCATGGGACTGGAAGATGTCGATGACCTGATTGCCGACATCCGGCAAGCACTCGAGGCCGCATGATGCGGAGCCTGGCCGGGCTTGGCTTGCCGACCCGCAAGCTCTTCGGACCGAGCCTGTGGAACAGGCCCGCGCCGCAATGACGTCGAAGCCTGTTCTCATTCTTCAACTGCGTCCGGAAGACGAAGCGTCAGATGGCGAATTCCGCGCTTTCCTCGAAAAAGGCCATCTGAGTGAATCGGAGGTTCGTCGGCACAGGATGGAGACGGGGCCGTTGCCGAAGGGCTTTTCGCTGGACGATTATTCGGCTGTCATTGTCGGCGGCGGACCAGGCTGCGTCAGCGACGACCCGGCTGCGCGCGATCCGGTCGAGGCGAGGGCGGAAGCGGAGCTTTTGGCATTGTTGCCCGAAATTCTCGCCCGGGACATGCCTTTCCTCGGGTGCTGTTACGGCATCGGGCTGCTTGCCCACCACTTGGGAGCGCGGGTTTCGAAAGAGCGGCATTCAGAGCCGGTGTCGGCCGTGTCGTGCGACGTAACGGAAGCAGGGCAGGCAGATCCTTTGCTGGCCGGGCTGCCGCTCAGGTTCAACACCTTGGTTGGCCACAAGGAAGCGGTTCAGGAACTGCCCGACGGTGCGGTTCATCTCATGTCCTCGGAGACCTGCCCTTTCCAGATGATCCGGGCAGGCGAGAACGTCTATGCCACGCAGTTTCATCCGGAAGCGGACGGGCAGATCTTTGCGGATCGCATCCGAATCTACCGCGACTTCGGATATTTCCGACCCGAAGAGGCCGCTACTCTGACCAAGGCATGCCTGGCTGCGGAAGTGACAGAGCCCGAGCGCATCCTGAAGCGTTTCGTGGCGCGTTACGTGGCGGTCGGACGGCCGCGCCGCGCGCATGGCGACAGGAGAGTGGCAGGATTGCCTGCTGGCAGTGTCCAGATGCCCGCTTCCGACGGCATGGCGCGAGCGACGTGAGCGTCCGTGCGCCTCGAGCCGGGCATTCAAGGGATTGAGCAAGCCGAGATCAGCTGTGGCCTGTTCTGATCGATGTCATGGCTCCTTCGGGGCTTGTCGCTTCGCGGCTTGAAACGCAACCCGATGTCCAGAGCGGCCGGCCCCGCGAATACACGGCGTGCGGCGGCCGATTCAAGACGTCAGAAGCTCTGAATTCCGGATGCCGACGGGCAGTGCATCAACTTGAGCAGCATCATGCAGAGCTTCCGGGCTGTCAGCCAGGCAACTGAGCGTGGTGGCTGTCGGGCGACGCTGCGAATGCCGCTCCGCAGTTGACTTGTGCCGATCCCGGGGCCAAGGCTCGCCGCATGGTTGATTTCAGGCCCATCGGATACGTCATCGGCCTCCTTGTCGCCGCGCTTGGCGTCTCCATGCTGATACCGATGTTCGTTGACCTTGCTCAGGACAATGACCATGCGGGAACGTTTCTGGAAGTTGCCCTGATCACGCTCCTGATCGGCGGATTGATGGCATTGGCGTCGTCCAATTCGGTGGCGGGAGGCATGAACCTTCAGCAGATCTTCCTGCTGACAACGGGTGTCTGGGTCGTTCTTCCGTTCTTCGGTGCGTTGCCGTTCATGTGGGGCGACCTCGGAGCGGGATTCACGGACGCGTATTTCGAGGCGATGTCAGGACTGACAACGACCGGCTCGACGGTGTTCAGCGGGTTGGAAGCGCTGCCTTCGGGACTGCTTGTCTGGCGATCCATGCTGCAGTGGTTCGGCGGCATCGGCATCATTGTCGTTGCCATGGCCTTTCTTCCCGAACTTCGGGTCGGAGGCATGCAGATCTTCCGTTCCGAAGGATTCGACACTGATGGCAAGGTCTTGCCGCGAGCTGCCGAAATCGCGTCCCGCATCTCGATCATCTACTTGGTCCTGACTTTGGCATGCGCAGTGGCCTACCTCGTTGCCGGCATGCCGCTCTTTGAAGCCGCCAATCACGCAATGACCACCATCGCGACCGGCGGGTTTTCGACCCGTGATCAGTCATTTGGCAGCTTTCAGGGGGCACCGGAATACGTCGCCGTAGTCTTCATGATATTGGCTAGTTTGCCTTTCGTGCGCTACGTGCAGATTCTGGCCGGGTCTTCGAAGCCGTTGCTGCGCGACAGCCAGGTGCGGGCGTTTCTGGCGGCGTTGCTCACCATTGTCGCCCTGGTTGCAATTCACAGGCTGCTGGCGCAGGGCACGGCGGCGCACTCTGCCCTGCGCGAGGCTCTGTTCAACATCACGTCGATCATGACGGGCACAGGCTATGCGAGCGCGGACTACCAGCTATGGGGAGCGTTCCCGGTCACGGTGTTCTTCCTCGTCGGCTTGATCGGCGGTTGCGCGGGATCGACAAGTTGCTCAGTCAAGGTGTTCAGGTACCAGATTCTGCTGAAGGCCGTGGCGAACCAGATCCGCCGCATCCAGAGTCCGCACGGCGTATACCAGCTCAAGTATGCCGGAAGGCGCCTGAGCGAAGACGTGCTTTCCTCGGTCATGGTCTTCCTGACCATGTTTCTGGTCACGTTGGGGGTCGTGGCCGTGCTCCTTTCGGCGACGGGACTTGATCTCGTCACGTCCGTAAGCGGCGCCGCCACGGCAATTGCCAATGTGGGTCCGGGCCTCGGCACCATGATTGGCCCGAAAGGGAATTTCGCCGACCTTAGCGTTGCCGCCAAATGGATTCTCTTGTCGGCGATGCTTGTGGGCCGACTCGAACTGCTGGTCGTGTTCGTTCTTTTCACGTCACGGTTCTGGCGCGCCTGAGATTGCAGGGCCCGTGTTCTCGCGACGTCGCCCGGGCCCGTGATTGACTGCACACAGCCCTGCGGCGTTTCCCGAACATGCCGCGCTGTCGCTGAGCGGGGGGACGTTTCTGAGGAGTTCGGACCATGTCTTCCCGTCGTCGGCAACACCGACACCGCTGCGGGGCCGAGCTGTCGGGTCACTGGAAATCGGTTCGGCCAACGCCACGCCGCGGCAGGCGGATCCATGCCGGGTCTCATCCGAATTTGGCCATCCTGCTGATGGAGGGGGATGTTCTGACAAACCTGAGATGAAACTCAGACTGGTCTGTTGTCGTGCCGGTTCATGTCTGCTCGGCAACCCTGATCCGGCTACACGAACAGCTGCCGTCGATGGGCATTTTCTATTCTGACCGCATCAAGTTCAGGCATGTCTGCTTGTTCGGCGAAACGTCGCCAGTCGCAAACGGCTGCGGCGACCTCGCCAAGGAGCCTCTTCGCTCTCGCTTTTTTGACACCGCCAACGCCTGCAAATGTAATGAGATCCTCGAGATCGAACCCGTCGCGTTTGCCGCCAAGGCTCATCTGGTGCCGGCTCGTCCATGCACCTGAGGGGTTGTAGGAATAGACGACGTCAAACGCGGGCGAAAGGCGCCATGCTCCCTTCCGGTCCATCAGGAAGGCGATGTTCTTGACGTGGTCATCCTGATTTCGGGCGAGCACGTTGAAGAAGGTACGCCGAACCTGCTGTTCGACGTCATCCATTGAAAGGCCAAGTCGCTTGATTGTCTGAAGGGTCTGCTCGTAGCCGTAGGCTCCCGCGACATTGAAGTCATAGTGCATCAGCGCACCGAGGGATTGCATGTGCAGCTTGCCGCCGCGCGGCGTGCGGTCGAATCGACGAGTCATGAAATGCGCCCGACCGCCTTCTTCATGCAGGCGGCAGTCTTCCATCTCGATGCCCGCAGAGCGTGCCATCAGATGATAGGCGTATTCGATGCGGCCAAATCCCTGAGGGTCGGCAAGCTCCCGATCTGCGTTGTCACACACGCCGTCGAACTTCATGAGCCAATGGGAGAAGCCTTGACTGGCGGAGGCATGGCCCGACCGGAACTCTCCAGAATCGGGATTCCAGGCGAGCACGGCTTTCGCCCGAGCACCACCTGCAGACGTGCCTACGCGCAATATGTCTTTTATGGCGCGTTGATCATCCTCGCCCGTCAGCTTGCCTTCCAGCGCAATTCGGTCATCGAGAACCCGGTTGGCGAGTGAGACAAGTGCGTCGATCTCGACTCTCCTGGCGGTTCCGGTCGCCTCCTTTATCAGGGGACGAAATTCGAGGGCGCCAATGCCACGTGTGCCCGTGTAGCAGAGGCGTTCGACTGGCGTAAAGCTGGCAGGTTCGCGCCCGCGCGCAGCCAGCCACCCATTGATCAGCGCGTTGCCGAACTTGTCAGGCAGACTGTCGGCGAGCATGCCCGGCAATCCCTTGAAGGTCGCGCGCGACAACGCCGGGAAATCATACGGAACATCCGTGAGAGGCATTTTCTCTGGCGCAACTTCAATGCCGGAGCGGGCGAATTCCGGTGTGTATTGAAATACGCCGAGTTCCGCGTCAGGGATCCAGGTCACGGCGCCAATGTCGCGGCCCCAGAGAATGACGCGCGCCGTATCGGTCATGCCTCGTTCTCGCCTTCGTCACCCCATGCCCATTCCGACGGCTCGGCGCGTCTTTTTCTGGCGCGCCGACGTTCGGTGCCACCAATGCGAACACGATCTACAGGACGCACGGCAGGGTCGGGGAGCAATGCGGCCAGATGATCGGTGAGGCGCAGCGCCTGCATGACGCGGACGAAGGAATCGAGCGATATCGTTCTGCCGCAAGAGAGCCGTGTCATCGTGCTTCTCGACACTCCGGCTTCCCTTGCAAGGTCGAACTGGGAGATGTTTCGGCTGAGACGGATCTCATCAAGGCGTTTGCCGAGCGCCTCGATGATGGCCTCGCTCGATGCGGTAGAGAATTCAATATTGTGCGTCATTTATATATCATTAAGCTCCGAAAATCTGCTTTAAGAGTAATATATACATCACTATGATCTCATGCAATGGAAAAACTGGTAAGTAGCATAAGTGATACGTAATATCCAATACTTGACCTTTTGCGTCAAATTACAGTCAGTATTGATTCAAATGTCAGCGATCTTCCAAATGCCGAAATGCGACCTCGACTTCCAGCCTGGCACCCGATCATTCCGGGACCACGTCGTCGACCAACTGGACTGCAACCCGCTCCACGCGGAGCGCGTTGACCAGCACTGTCCGATGCGACTGGCCTTCGGGCTGCCCTTGATGCAGCGGCTGCTGGCGGGATCGGCACGCACGGACAGATTGGGATGAGCGCAAGTTGCGTTGAAGATGCTGCCATTCCGACTCGCAGAGGTCCATTTCCTGGTTTGCGCCCGGCAGGTGGTGCCGAGCTGCCGCTCCTGCCGATCCAGGCACGAGACAACCCAACCCGTGATCTCCGCTCGCACGCCTAGTCTCAACGCTGAAGTGGCGCTCCTCCACTCCTCACGGCTTGCGTAGTCCTCGGTGGTCAGATCTGTCTTGAACCTTGGCTGAACTGGTTGTCCGCGACCCGGCGAGGGCAAAGTCGCGTGGGCCGATTTTTCCTGTTTCAAGTCATCAGTGGACCACTCTCGGTCGAATGGAACGGTAGGCAAGGGAAAGTCGTGGGTCTGTGCTAATTGCCGGAGGATGTCATCCCGTGCGAACCGGACGCACCGCCGAAAAGGGGCTGCCTGGAAAGGTGAGCCATGACACGGTGTCCTACGCACAGGGCTGGAAAGTCTTGGTGCATGTTCAGAACGGTGAGGCGGAAATTCGGTGCGCTTCGACCACGAGGCGCCGGATCACGCACCCCACATGTATCACTGCAATATCCTTGAACATGAGGACTGCGGCATGACGGGGCAATTCACTGTATCATACGAAGCGTGAATTGCCGGTTCAGTTTCGATGTCGAGAGGAGCGAAGTCCGCTTGGCTTTGCTGGAAAACGGATCGAAATGGCCGAGTTTGGCATGTTCTCAATCCGGACGGTGGCATCATGGGCCTTGGAGATCCGCGCCACCAACGGCAGTCCAAGCCCTGATCCTGCCACGTTCTGTCTTCCTGCCCCCCGAAAAAAGGGTTCAAACACCTTCTCGTGTTCGGCTGCCGGAATTCCCGATCCACGATCCGATACCGTGAGGTCTACCCGGTCCCCCTGATCCTGGATATGGATCTCTATCGGTGGCTGTCCGTATTTTTGCGCGTTGTCCAAGAGGTTGCGAACCATGTGCCGCAACATTCTCATGTCGCCCAATATCACCGCGGAATCGCCGGCGACGGAACACCCCTTGATGCGCCCGGCTTCCTCCGTGGCAATCGTTCGAAGATCTACGGGCTCACGGCAGCTTTCAGTCGCACCGATGTCAAACCGAGTCATGATGATCAGGTCATCGATCAATGCGTTCAACTCGCCAATGTCTTTCCGCAGGTCGGCCCTTCGTTTGGCGGTGTCATTTGTCTCAAGCAGCTCGATCCCCATGCGGATACGGGCAAGCGGCGTGCGCAATTCATGGGACGCATTCGCCAGCAGCATTCGTTGGCGGTTCAGCAGGTCTTGGATGGTTGCCGTGGAACGGTTGAAACTGGCGGCCAGCCTTGCGATTTCGTCTTTGCCGTCAACGGTGACACGCCTTGAAAGCTCCCCCTCGCCGATGATCTCCACCTCGCTTTGCAATCGTTCCAGACGCCGCGTGATGCGCCTGATTGCCGGGTACATCAGGGCAGATATCGATATCACGAGAAGGGCGAAAATCACCCTCACTGCAGACCCGTCGCTTCCGAGCCCGAGATGAGTCAGGTTGGCGATCACGATGCGGCCATCAGGCAATCTTGCAATCCAGTGAGAGCCGTCGGTCAGCTCTTCCCATTGACCTGGAGTCGAAGGGGCTTGCGGGAGCGCCACAGGTTTCGCACTGGCTCCAAGTAACCGACCGTCGGAGGAATAAATGGTGAGGCCAATCGACATCTCCGACGAAATTCGATTGATCGCTTCGTGCTACCTTGCATCTGGTGCCTTGGCATCTGGCAGTAGCAGGACTGATACATCAGTCGTGAGGTCATCCACGACATCGTTGAAACGCGCATCGATTACCCGATCCCAAAACAGGGCAACCAGAACGGAGAACAGGGTCAGGCCGGTGATCATCAAGAGGCTGACCTGCACGAATAGGCGGCTCTTCTGCATGGGTCTAGTCCTGTGTCCTTGCAAGTAGGTAGCCGGCCCCTCGAACCGTGATTAGCCTTTTGGGATGTTTGGGATCATCTTCGATGGCCGCGCGAATGCGCGATACATGCACATCAATCGACCGGTCAAATGCGTCAAGATCATTGCCTCGCAACCGATGCATCAAGTAGTCCCGACTCATTACTCGGCCGGCGCCTGAGGCCAGGGTTGAGAGCAATTGGAACTGATGGCTGGTCAAGTCGCACCGCTCTCCGTCCAACCGTACTTCCATGGCTTCCGGGTCGACCTCCAATCGTCCGAAAACGGCAATTTGGCCAGGTTGGCTTCGGGAACCACGTCGAGTGATGGACTTTAGTCGCGCAAGAAGCTCACGTGGCTCGAATGGCTTGGGCAAATAGTCATCGGCTCCCATCTCTAGCCCCAGAATGCGGTCCAAAGGATCACCTCGAGCGGTCAGCATCATTACTGGAAGCGCCGCTTCATTGGGAATGCTGCGAAACACTTCCAGCCCGTCGATATCTGGAAGCGCAAGGTCGAGAATCAGAGCATCGAATCGGCCAATGCGGAGTCTCTCCAGACCTTCGGTACCGCTGCCCTCAATTGTCACCTCATAGCCGAAATCTCTCAAATACTCGCCGATCATGTCGGCAAGTCGCGAATCGTCGTCGATCAACAGGATTCGGCTCGTCACGGGTTCATGCTCCTTCCTTCCATGCATACTGGAGACGGATTGCGAAGCTGAACAGGGTGCGTTCCTCGTAATTTACATAACTTTACATTGTGGACAAACGTCAGAAACACGGGCGCACCAAATGAGGATTAACCACCAAACGCGGGGCTTCAGCATTTTGGCTATCCTTGCCAAGAATTGACCGACCTGAACTGCAATGCACCTTGCTCCTTTCACTTCGATGGAAAGCAAGACCCACCGAATTGGAGACGAACATGAGAATTATTCTGATCGCATTGGGCGCTCTGGCAATCATCCTTGCCTCGGTCGCCGCCTTCGTTTTCGCGAACCCCAAAGCCGCGACAAGCATTGTGTTCGGTGTGGACACATCACCAATTGACATCGAGATTCGCGACAGTTTCCCGCCTCGACCAACTGACGCGAAAACCGAAGCGATCACGGCGGCCGCAAGAGATTTCCTGGATGCATTGGATGTTGCGGGTCGAGCTTCGGCCACCTATGCGTTCACCGACAACAAGCAGCGTTCAAATTGGTCGAACTTTCCGGAAGGAATGATCCCCCGAGGTGGATTGAAACTGGGTTCATTGAACCCTGAGCAAACCGCCCTGTTGGATGCGCTCTTGGCGGAGATCATGAGCCCTTTAGGGGTGCGAAACCTCGAATACCAGCTTGCTGCCGAAAGGACGTTTCCGACCGACCACTGGTTCAACAATTATGGCGTTGATCACTACTATGTAGCCTTTCTGGGCAATCCCTCGACGTCCGAGCCGTGGATGTTCCAGTTCGGGGGTCACCACCTTGGCATCAACGTAACGATTTACGGGGCAGACGTTACTTTCTCGCCCATGCTCACAGGCGGTCAGCCGCTGTCCATTGATCATGAAGGCGAGAGGGTGTTCCTCCTGGAGGATGAAGTCACGGCGGCTCAGGAGCTGCTCGAAAGCCTGAACGAAAGCCAGAGGAACCAGGCCGTGCGTGGCAACCAGGCCATCGATCTCCTCCTTGGCCCTGGCGAATACGGAACCATCATCGCGCCGGAGGGAATCAAGGGTGCCGATCTGACCGACGTGCAGAGGGATTTGATGATCGCGTTGATTCAAAGCCGTCTTGGCTTCATCAACGAGGATGATCATGCCGCCAAGATGGAAACTGTACTGGCCGAGCTCGATGACACCTATTTCGGCTGGTGGGGGCCAACAGGTGCGCCCGGCTTCGCGTATTTCCGCATCACTGCACCATCCACCATCATCGAGTACGCACCACAGGACTCGCTGAAGGAAGCTCACGCACAGGAACATGCGCACAGCATGTATCGTGACCCTGGCAATGACTACGGCATGAAATGGATTGGAGTGGAGTAGCGCGGGCGCTTCTATTGACTGCCCTTGGTCCGCTTGCGCAGCCTCTCTCGGCTTTCCCGCTGGCGCGAGATCATTAAGCTGAACTGCCTTGGATTATGAAGCTGAACTGCCTTGAAGGAACAGGCTACAGGCTTGGCGGCAGCCTGGAGCGCGCGGAGGCGCGGTCCCTGGTCCAACGCTCGCCGGGACCCGCGTCGGGATCCAGCCTGCCGGCGCGGACCAGGTGGGTGCGGAAGGACGGAATCGGGCAGTGAACCGTGTGATCTGCGCGTTCTTGCAGCGCGCCGCGATGGACCAGGTGCGTGTAGAAGCCGTCGACGTCCAGGCCCTCGGGCAGTCGCCATTGCAGGCTCTCGTCGCGGTTGTCCCGTTCCAGTCGCCATATGGCGTCGCGAACGTCGCCGAGCTTCATGCCGGGGACGAGGGACTGCATCACGCCTGCCACCAGGGACGCGGACCCCGCCATCGCCGCGCTCTGCTGGCCGCTGTAGTAGCGGGTGCGGCTTTCCGCCGCCTCGTTCCCGATCCACGCCCAGTCGACGCTGGCGAGGTCGCCCTCGCGGCGCAGCGCCTCCTCGGCGAGCGCCTGCATCGCGAAGTGCAGGTGGCGCGGCCAGCCTTCGCAGGGCGCGGCGAGCGCGTCGAGCCGGGCCTCGTGGCCCGCCGGGTCCATCCCGAAATGACGGCAGAAACCCTGCATCAGCGTCGCGCAGTCCGTCGCGTCCAGCCCGTCGACCTCGTGGATCGTGGTGCCGCGGGTCAGGTCCATTTCATGCGCCGCTTCCCTCGTGTCGCCCAGGCCGGCCAGGACGAGGTTGAGCGGCATGCCCTTGACGGCGTTGTGGATCCCCTGCAGGAACAGCGCGTGCGGCTCATGCGCCGGGCCGGGAAGCGCCTGCGCCTCGTCGACGGCGACGATGACGGGCGCCTGCCACGTCGCGGGGGCGCATCGGCGCGCCAGTTCGGAGAGCGTTTGCGGCGCGGGAACGTGCGTCGGCCAGGCGATGTCGAGGGAGGCGCTGGGGATTCCCGCGTCGAGGCTCAGGGTCAGGTTGCGGAAGACGTCGCGCCAGCGCTGCTGCGGCAGGCTGGCAGCCGCGGCGACGGCGCGGAGCACGTCCGGCAGGCTTTCGAGAAGCTCGCTGCTTCCCACGGTCACGACGCGGGACTGGCGGGGCGCGCCGTCCCGCTCGGCCGAGCGCCTGGCGAGCTCGGCTAGGATCGAGGTCTTGCCGGCACCGGGCGCACCCTGGACGATGCGGGTCATCCCCGGCACGCCGTGCGCGTTCGGATCGTCGTCCCATACCGTTTCGCCCGCCGCCTCGATGTCTTCCAGGACGTCCTCGCGCCCGACGAAGACAGGCGGCGGCGACTTCTCGCCCCGCGCGATGAAGTCCAAGAGTCCTTCGGTGTCGAACGTCATCATGGGCGGCGACTTTCCTGCGATCCGACGCCATCATGCCACGGGACGTGGCCGGACGGAAGAAGCCGCTTCCCGAAGAGTGCACCCCCTTCCGCATCTGAACGATGCACGCAACAACCGAACGATGCCGGAGCAACTCGTCCTGGATTTCCCCTCTTCGGCAAAGCTCGGCAGTGGCCCTTGCGGCAAGATCTTGCTTCAAACCGGGATCTGGCATCATTGCCAGGAGACGAGTTTGACCAGAAAGGAGACGGTGCCGGATGGTCTTGAGACAGGAGATCATGTTGACGAGATTGCAACGATGCGCGGGACGCGGTTTCACCCTCGATCAGGTACGCCGAGCCTTCTTGTTCCACCGTCTGCCGATGTTTCGCGATGATCGCCTCATGCGGCGTGATCAAGTCGGGACGTGTCATTCGCAAGGGTCGTCATGCCCGAACCAGTGCCCCTCCCGAGCCCGACAATTCACACGAAGCATTCCGGGAACTTAGTCTGGGATGCAATCATCCCGTGCCCCCGGTCATTGATTGACCGAACTTGCGGCCTTGCCTATTGAGTGCACGAGCGTTTCCCATCAGGAGCAACCCATGAGCGCAGACACGCGCCCAATAAGTTTCCAGGAGATCATCCTTCGGCTTCAGAACTATTGGGCCGAGGAGGGCTGCGCCTTGCTTCAGTCTTACGACCTGGAGGTCGGGGCAGGCACATTCCATCCTGCGACGATGCTGCGTGCGCTGGGCCCGCGGGAATGGTCAGCGGCCTACGTGCAGGCATCGCGGCGTCCAACGGATGGCCGCTACGGGGAGAACCCGCATCGCCTTCAGCACTACTACCAGTTCCAGGTGATCATAAAGCCTTCGCCTCTCGATCTGCAGGAGCTCTACATCGGGTCGCTGGAAGCGATCGGAATCGACATGGAACTGCATGACATCAGGTTTGTCGAGGATGACTGGGAGAGTCCGACCCTAGGAGCTTGGGGACTTGGCTGGGAGGTCTGGTGCGACGGCATGGAGGTAAGCCAGTTCACGTATTTCCAGCAGGTCGGCGGGCATGACTGCCATCCGGTTTCGGGCGAGTTGACCTACGGTCTCGAACGCCTGGCCATGTACGTGCTTGGCATCGACCATGTGATGGAGATGCCATTTAATGATCCTCAGTCCAGGATTGCACTGACCTACGGCGACGTCTTCCGTCAGACAGAAGAGGAATTTGCCCGCTGGAATTTCGACGTTGCGGACACTGGCATGCTGTTCAGGCATTTCGATGACGCAGAGGCGGAGTGCCGCCGAATCCTCGAGGCTGAAGAGCTGGATCCGAAGACGGGAAAGCGGATCGTGATGGTGCATCCCGCCTATGACCAGTGCATCAAGGCTTCGCACCTGTTCAACCTTCTTGATGCCCGGGGCGTGATTTCCGTCACCGAGCGCCAGGCTTATATCGCGCGGGTGCGGTCGTTGGCAAAGGCCTGCGCCGACGCGTTCATGACGACTGAGGCAGCAAAAGGCGCGTGATTGTGGCGATGCCTTGCAGACCGAGGCCCGGTCGGAAAATCTGGCGGGGCGACCGGGGCAAGAGCCTAATCCCGGCGACATGCATGCCGCGCAGAAACCGAAATTGCCTGGAGCGGGACGTGGCATGAGCGGGAAGGTGATTGCCCTTGTGCTCGTGATTTGCTGCGTGCTTGCCGGCGGTGGCTTGTACTACCTGCAGGTGTACGGGTTCTACGATGAGATTCCGCCAAGCGGGGCGTCCGACGTGCTGCTGACTGCGCTTCATTCTGGAAAGCCGGAACCGATAATCCACGAAGAATTTCAAGCAATTGACGCGGAAAGCTCACCTTTGCGCTACCGAGCCTGCTTCACGACCGGTCTGAGCCTTGCGACACTCGCCGAGACCTATGTTGTACATGACAACCCGGTGCCCAACGTGGCGCCGGGATGGTTCGGGTGCTTTGACGCGTCGGAAATCGGCGCGGCGCTGGAAAGGGGTTCCGCAATCGCGTTTCTGGGCACAGGAAATATCGCTTACGGCTTTGACCGGGTTGTGGCCGTCTCTGGAGACGGGCATGGCTACGTCTGGCACCAGTTGAACCGCTGCGGAAAAAGATATTTCAACGGGGAATCCTTGCCGAAAGATTGCCCATCACCCCCGCCAAGGGAAACCAAATGACCCAGGACGCACTGATCCAGTTGCAATCTTCCCGACACAGGCGCGTTCAATGCAAGGATCTGATCCATGCCTGACCTGCTGATCGAACTCCTGTCCGAGGAAATTCCTGCACGCATGCAGGCGACGGCAGCCGAGGACTTGAAGCGTCTCGTGACGGACGGCCTTGCCGAGGCCGGATTGTCCCATGACGAGGCAGCATCATATGTCACGCCGCGACGGTTGATCCTGACGGTGTCGGGCTTGCCGAAGGTGAGCCCGGCGACGCGAGAGGAGCGAAAGGGTCCGAGCGTCAGCGCCCCGGAAAAGGCGCTGGATGGATTCCTTCGTTCAACCGGGCTTTCCAAGGAGGACCTTGAGGCGCGGGATGGCAGGAAAGGGCAGGTGTGGTTCGCGGTCATCGAGCGTGAAGGACGGCCGGCCAGCCAGATCGTGACCGAGGTTCTGGATGCGGTCATTCGCGAGTTCCCGTGGCCCAAGTCCATGCGTTGGGGTTCTGGAAGTCTCAGATGGGTGCGGCCTCTGCACTCGATCATCTGCCTGCTGTGCGACGCGGACGAGAGTCAGGTTGTTGACCTTGAAGTCGGCGGCATACGTGCTGGCGACCGGACGGTGGGCCATCGTTTCATGGCCCCCGAACCGATCAGCGTCACGTCCACAGCCGACTACCTGGCGAAGATGAATGGAGCCAAGGTCGTCCTTTCCGCCGAGGGGCGTGAAGAGATCATCATGCGCGAGGCAACCCGGCTGGCCGATGAACGGGGCCTTGAATTGGTGGAGGACAAGGGCCTTCTGGCAGAGGTCGCGGGCCTCGTCGAATGGCCGGTTGTTCTGCTGGGCGAGATCGGGGAGGAGTTTCTGGATCTGCCGCCCGAGGTGCTTCAGGCCTCGATGAGGGTGCATCAAAAGTTCTTCAGCGCAAGAGACAGTTCTGGCCGGATCACGCATTTC
Organism: Silicimonas sp.; assembly: GCA_022819605.1. Lineage (GTDB taxonomy): Bacteria > Pseudomonadota > Alphaproteobacteria > Rhodobacterales > Rhodobacteraceae > JAJEFO01. The sequence goes on from JAJEGW010000110.1 coordinate 28,824, forward strand.
ATCGCGGTGGCGGACCGGGAGACGGCGGACAAGGGTGCAACGATCATGGCCGGGAACCAAAAGGTGCTCCGGGCCCGCCTTTCGGATGCCAAGTTCTTCTGGGAAAACGATCTGCGCGTGGCCAGGGATGGCATGAAGGCGTGGACCGACATGCTCGGCAAGGTCACGTTCCATAACAGGCTTGGAAGCCAGGCGGAGCGAATCGATCGGATTTCGACCCTGGCGGGCGAGATTGCGTCGGCATTGGGAACCGATCCAGATGGGGCGATCTCGGCGGCACTGATTGCGAAGGCCGACCTGCCGTCCGAGATGGTCTACGAGTTTGCTGAACTCCAGGGGATCATGGGCGAACACTACGCTCGTGCTGCGGGCTACTCCGACGAAGTCGCACGCGTTGCGCGCGAGCACTACCGGCCCTTGGGACCGTCCGACGATGTGCCGAACGGGCATCTGTCGATCGCGGTCGCGCTTGCGGACAAGATCGACACGCTGGCAGGGTTCTGGGCGATGGACGAGAAGCCGACCGGCTCGAAGGATCCGTTTGCGCTCAGGCGTGCGGCGCTCGGAGTCATAAGGCTGATTCTCGAAAACGACCTCCGGATTTCCTTCGTCGAGATTGCGACGAAACCGGGCCTTAGGGCTGCCTTGGCCGTTGAGGAGCATGAACCCGAAGCGGCAGGGCGGAACGAGGGAGCAAAGGCCTTGCATGACAAGACCAGAGGCGACCCAGGCATTTGTGGCGAGGAACTCACCTTGCCGCACGGAATCCTCGAATTCCTGCATGATCGCATGAAGGTCTTTCTGCGTGGCAAGGGCCTTCGCCACGATGTCATTGACGCCTGTCTTGCAATGCCGGGCGCGGATGACCTGACGCTGCTGGTCAAGCGTTCCACTGCGCTCTCTGAGTTTCTGGACACCGAAGACGGCGACAATCTCACGCAAGGCTTCAAGCGCGCGCACAACATCCTGAAGCAGGCCGAGGAGAAGGATGGTGTCGAATACGCACTCGTCCCGGACCCGAAGCTGGCGGAAACAGAAGAGGAGCGTTCGCTGTTTGACGCGCTGGAAAGGGCGGAGGTCGCAATTCGTCCCGCCATGAGAGCCGAGGACTTCGAGTCGGCCATGTCGGCCATGGCCAATCTCAGAGGGCCGATCGACGGTTTCTTCGATGAGGTGCAGGTGAACGCTGCGGACGAAAGCCTGAGGCGAAACCGTCTCAAACTTCTGCATCGCATCAGCGAAACATGCCTTGCCGTGGCGGACCTCAGCAGGATCGAGGGATAGGATTCTTGACAGGCCGCGCGCAGAGGGCAGCCGCCCTCAAGACACTGCCGGAGGTTTCCGTCCTTTCGTCCTCCTGCAGGTGCTGGAGCTGCGCTACGTTGGTTGGGCGGCGCTGCCGTCTTTCGCGTCTCGAAACTCCGGAAGAATGCCGTGTCGGGATGTGCAGTGCCTCATGCGAAAGCCGTCCAGCTTTAGGCCGCATCGATTCTTGAACGTTGATGTGATTCTTGAACGTTGATGTTTACTGCGTATGCTGCGGAGCAAAGGAATCGCCGCAGTGCAGAAACGCTTTGAAATAGAAGATTTTGTTGCCGTGGACGCGACCGCCCCGGTCGCGACTGAGACGCATGGCGAGCGGGCGAAGTGCCTGCAGCGCCTCATTCGGCTGGACTTGCCGGTTCCTGCATCGATAGCGCTGTCCTTTGCAACGGTGAGGTCCCTGGCATCCGGCGGCACCGTAGACGCGGCAAAGGTGCTGGCGCATTTCGGCGAGGCTCCGCTCGTTTCGGTGCGTCCGTCTTCCGGCAATCCGGAGTGGGGAGGTCCCGAGGCGATCCTGAATATCGGCATGAATGACGCCCGACATGCGGATTATTCCAGCCTCTTGGGACCGGAGGCGGCTGACCGCCTCTACAGCCGTTTCGTGCAGACCTACTCGGTGCAGGTCGCGCACCTTGATCCGGATGCCTTCGAAGCAGCTAGGGAGGCGGATGCCGAGGCCCTGAGATCCATGCTCGATGCCTATGAAGCCGAGATGGACGAGCCCTTTCCGCAGGATCCGGAGCGCCAGCTCACGGATGTTCTCAAGTCAATGGCCCGGGCATGGGAGGGCACTTCTGCCCGGCTCCTGCGCCAGGCGCGTGGCGCGCCGCCCGATGCGGGACTCGGACTTGTCGTGCAGGCCATGGCAGCGGGTCTTGGGCCGCCGGAATCGGGTTCCGGCGCGATTCAGTTTGTTTCCAGTGATACCGGTGAGGCACAGATCATCGGACGATACCTGAGCCAGAGTCAGGGCCGCGATGCGTTGCGGAGCAAGGACGCGATCTGCCTTGCGAGCGACTCCCGAGGTGCGTCGCTGGAGGATCTCTGTCCGGAAGCGTTTGCGAAACTGGTCGGCTTTGGAGCGACTTGTCGTCAAGGACTGCACGAGGAAATGCAGATCGAGTTCGCCTTGGTTGGAGGCGAACTGAGCGTTCTTGATGCAATCCGCGTCCAACGCCAGCCACAGGCGGAGGTCCGCATTGCCGTCACTCTCGCGAACGACGAAGTAATTTCCAAGGACGAGGCTGTCTCGAGAATTGATCCCGGACTTCTCACGCAACTGATGCACCGACAAGTGGACCCTTCCGCGCAAAGGGACGTGCTGGCTACGGGAGTTGCTGCAAGCCCAGGCGCCGCAACGGGCAAGCTCGTATTCACGTCGGCGGCAGCGCAGGCGGCCCATGCCAGGGGCGAGCCCGCAATCCTCGTGCGGCGCGAGACCTCGCCTGAGGACATTCGCGGAATGCACGCGGCAGTCGGCGTCCTGACCGAAAGGGGCGGCATGACAAGTCACGCAGCGATGGTGGCGAGGGGTCTTGGCCTTCCCGGCGTCGTCGGGGCCTCGGGAATCGTGCTCAACCGTCGAGACAGGAGCCTGACGGCCGAGGACGGGCGCGTCTTCAAGGCGGGAGATTGCGTGACCATTGACGGAACCTCGGGAACCGCCTTGGCTGGCGAGGTGCCGTTGCTTGAGCCTTCCCAGGGCGATGCGTTCAGAACGCTGCTGGACTGGGCCGACGAGGCGAGGGACATCCGTGTCAGAGCCAATGCAGACACGTATTCCGAGGCCAAGGTAGCCCTTGCGTTCGAGGCAGAGGGGATCGGGCTTTGCCGGACTGAGCACATGTTCTTCGAGGAGGATCGCCTTACCCTGATGCGCGAGATGATCTTTGCGGAGAACGCTGAGGGGCGGGCAGCATCGCTCGAGCGTCTCGTGTCGCTGCAGGTCGAGGATTTCACGCATCTCTTCGACCTGATGGAATGCAAGCCTGTCTGCATACGGCTGTTCGACCCGCCGCTTCATGAGTTCCTGCCGAAGAGCCGCGATGGGCTGCGTGACCTGGCGGACGCGATGAACCTACCGCTGTCCAAGGTGACGCGTCATGTCGAGGCGCTTGAGGAATTCAACCCGATGCTCGGGTTGAGAGGCGTGCGTCTCGGCGTCACGATTCCCGAGATCTACGAGGCGCAGGCCGAAGCCATTTTTCTTGCGACGATCCACGCGAGCAGGCCCGAGCGTTCGGTGGTGCCAGAGATCATGATCCCGCTGGTCTCAGCAAGCCGCGAGGTTGAACTGGTGCGCAGCCGAATCGAGGCGGTGGCGGCCGCGGTGCGGACTCGAATGAGCGTTCAGTTCGACTACAAGCTGGGTGTCATGGTCGAGACGCCAAGGGCCGCGCTCAGAGCCGATGAGATCGCGCCGCAGGTCGCGTTCCTGAGCTTCGGAACCAATGACCTGACGCAGATGACCTATGGTCTTTCCCGGGACGACGCGGGCCGGTTCATGGCGGATTACGTGCGCCTTGGGGTGTTTCCAGAGGATCCGTTCCATCAGCTGGACATGGATGGCGTTGGGGAGCTCCTGTCATTGGGGGCGGATCGTGCAAGGAGCTCCAATCCTGACCTAGTCCTGTCGATCTGTGGCGAGCATGGCGGAGATCAAGACTCGATCGCCTTTTGCCGTTCAGCGGGCTTCGACTACGTGAGCTGCTCGCCCTTCCGTGTTCCCGTGGCACGGCTTGCAGCCGCTCAGATCGCTATTTCCGAGCGGGCTTCGAGGGAGTAGATTCGCGACCCAGAATTTGAGGCCGTGCGAGTGCAGCGCTGGACGCACGACCTGGAGTTCGGACGCGTGCCCTTGCACGTGGAAAGCGCCAGGGTGCAGGCTGCAGTTGCAGACGCCGCCGCCCTGTGGCGACATGCCACCTGTGCCGCGCGGCGACGTACCGCTTGACATGATGCTCATTGCAGAAGGGAACTCGCATGATCGGACAACTCAATCATGTCGCAATCGCGGTACCTGATCTCGATGCCGCAGTGCGGCAGTACAGGGACGTGCTTGGCGTGGATGTCGGCACACCGCAGGACGAGCTGGAACACGGTGTCACGGTTGTGTTCATCACGCTGCCGAATACCAGGATTGAGCTGCTCCACCCATTGGGGGATGATTCGCCCATCGCGAGCTTCCTTGACAGGAATCCATCCGGCGGCATCCATCACTTGTGCTACGAGGTCGAAGACATCCAGGTCGCGGCCGATGCAATGAGGTCTGCAGGAGCACGCGTTCTGGGCGATGGGGAGCCGAAGATCGGGGCACACGGCAAGCCAGTGCTGTTTCTTCACCCCAAGGACTTCAATGGTACCTTGATCGAGCTGGAAGAAGCTTGATGAGCGTCCTCTCGGCCATAGTTCTGCTTGCGGTTGTCTGGTTCATGGTCCTGTTTGTCGTGCTGCCAATTCGCCTGAAGACGCAGGGTGACGTAGGCGAAAGCGTTCAGGGTACGCATGCCGGCTCTCCGGCATCGTCATTCTCCATGCTTCGCAAACTGAAGATCACCACGATATGGGCGGTGCTGATCTGGGCCCTGATTGCCTCCGTCATACTTTGGGGAGGAATCACGGTCAGGGACATCGACTTTTTTGACCGGATGGGACCTGCTGAGAGTTCCGGGTAGCTTCGGGACCGCTTCCCCTCCAGAACTGACATTCGACCGCTTGGTCCACCTCGGCTTCGTCTGCGAGCGGGCGCAGACGGTGCATGGCTTCCCACGTTCAGGAGGCGAGTTCGTGATAGATGTGCGTGAAGGTCGCGGCACCCAGAACCGGAATCAGGAGATTGAACAGCGGTACCGTCAGCAGCATGGCCATCAGCGCTCCCGTGATCCAGATCACGGGGAGATGCTGTCGGAATAAGCGCCCGGCATCCCTCCGTCCCATGCGTCGCACGGCAATCACCCGGAAGTACTCGCGCCCAAGCAGGAAGCCGTTCAGCCCGAAAAAGACAAGCGGCGAAAGCGGCGTGAAGTATAGTACGAGGGCCACGAGATTGGTGACAAGCACGATGCCCAGAAAGCCGATCGATTCCCTCAGGCCGTCCATCGATCCGGTGCGCGGAGCGGGGGAGAGCATGGGGTAGTGCCTGGCTTCGACCGCGTCGGCCACATCGTCGAGGAAAATGCCGGTGAACGCGGCGGCGACGGGTACCATCAAGAATGTCGAGAGCACCGCCATGACAAGGAATGATCCCAGGGAAACGAATTGGCGGGGAACGGAAATCTCGCCCAGCCAAGGCAACGCGATCACATCTGGAAGAAACCAGAGCAGGACACACAAGACTGCTACGTAGATCGCGAACAGAAACAGGATCGTCATCAGCAGGCCCTTCGCAAGCACTGTCCGAAATCGGGGATCCCGGATCTGGCCGAAGGCAGCCAGAAACGCCCTCGGAATCAGGATGCCACCCATTCGGTGATCGCGTCGAGGTCGGGCCGCGGGCGATCCGGCGGAGCGCTTGTCTCGCTGCCGACATGAATGATGCCGGCAATCCATTCGCGGGGTCCGAGCCCAAGATGCCGTTCCCGCCAGTCGCGGTCATGGCAGGCCCAGCCAGTAAGCCAGTTCGCTCCCCACCCGGCCGCGAGACACGCATTCAGGAGCTGCATGCAGACAGCACCGGCAGACAGGGTCTGCTCGATTTCAGGGATCTTATCGGAGGGCTTTGGGCATGCAACCACGGCTACTGCGAGGAGCGAGCGTGAATACTCGTCCACCGACTTGGCGATCTTTTCTGGCTCGATCCCAAGCTCGTTGCCCTTGGAGGGAAGCGTCAAGGCAAGTCGCTCGAGCGCCTCTTTCTCCAAGACAATGAAGCGCCAAGGCTCCAGTTTCCCGTGATCGGGAGATCGGGCGGCAACGGTGAGCAGTCGGCGAAGCGAGTCGCGGTCAGGTGCCGGCGCCGCGAGCGTCTTTGCAGGACGCGAGCGGCGCGTTTCGAGGAATCTCAGCGCTTCAAGATGGGATGCGGGCATGTGCACTCCTTGGATGTCTGCGTCGACAGGTCGGACCGGAACGGACCGTAGGAAATCAGTCCCGCCTACGCCGAATGCAGGAAATGCAACACATCGCCCTCCCTGACAACATAGTTTCTGCCTTCGGCACGGAGCTTTCCGGCATCTCGTGCACCACTCTCTCCGCCAAGTTCAACGTAGTCCGCGAAGCCCACCGTCTCGGCTCGGATGAAGCCCTTCTCGAAGTCGCTGTGGACGGCACCGGCTGCCTGATGGGCGCGTGCGCCCTTCCGCACGGTCCAGGCGCGTGCCTCCTTGGGGTTGGCCGTGAAGAAGGTCTGCAATTCCAAGAGCTCGTAGCCTGCACGCACCATGCGGTCCAGGCCTGGTCCATCCAGGCGCATTTCCGCGAGGAACATCGCTGCCTCTTCAGGCTCAAGCTGGCTGATGTCCTCCTCGATCTTGGCCGAAATCACGACCGATGCTGCATGCTGTTCCGCTGCCATCCGCTCGACGGCGGCGGTGTGTTCGTTGCCGGATGCAGCCTCGTCTTCTGACACGTTGCAAACATAGAGCACGGGCTTTGCGGTAAGCAGCTGCAACATCTTCCATGCGCTCGCCCTGTTGTCAGCAACCTCGACAGTTCGTGCAGGCTGGCCCGATTCGAGGGCCGCCCCGGCAGTCACAAGAAGGGCTTCCTGCGTGATGGCCTCCTTGTCTCCGCCTCTTACCTTGCGGGCAATGTTCTGCAGGCGCCTTTCTACTGATTCGAGATCCGCGAGCATGAGTTCCGTGTCTACCGTCCCTGCGTCCGCCAAGGGGTCGATGCGACCTTCGACATGAGTCACGTCATTGTCGTCAAAGCAGCGCAGCACATGCGCGATTGCATCGACCTCGCGAATATTGGCCAAGAACTGGTTGCCTAGACCTTCGCCCTTTGATGCGCCTTTCACGAGGCCGGCGATGTCAACAAAGGTCATCCGGGCTGGAATCACGTCCCGGCTTCTCGCGATTTCCGCCAATCTGGGAAGGCGATCATCCGGCACGGCGACGTCCCCGACATTGGGCTGAATCGTGCAGAACGGGAAGTTCGCGGCCTGCGCCGCAGCGGTTCTCGTGAGAGCGTTGAAGAGGGTGGACTTGCCCACGTTCGGCAGTCCCACAATCCCGGTTCTGAAGCCCACGATGCATTCCCCTCGCGTGTCGTCACGGGGCAATATCCGGCACCTGCATTCCGCGCAAGATGTGCTAAGGTGGATCCAAATCAAGGGAGGATACATTATGCAGCTTTCACCGTACCTGTTCTTCAACGACGGCCTGTGCCGGGAGGCGATGACGACATACGCCGACATCTTGGGAGGCGAGCTGGGCATGGTCGTTGCGGCAGCCGACATGCCGCCCGAGTTTCCCATCGACGAGGACAAGAAGAACTGGCTGGCCCATTGCGAGGTGAACTTTCCCGATGGCAAGCTTATGGGATCGGATTCCCTCACGGGACCATCGGAACCGATGGCCGGGGCGAACGTGATGGTGAACTTCGCAATGAAGGAAGCTGCAGAGACCGCCTTCAATCGGCTCGCGGATGGCGGAGAGGTCACCATGCCTTTCGCAGCTACCTTCTGGAGCGCGGGTTTCGGAATGCTGACCGACCGGTACGGCGTGCGCTGGATGCTCGGCTGCGAAGAAGCGCCCTGAGGCGTTGATCTTCCCTGGCCGATTGTGCACAGAGATTGGGACTGACGGAGTGGATTCATGACTCGGATTGATGCCCGTTTCGCGGCCCTGAGGGCGGAGGGCCGAAAGGCCTTCGTCGCCTACGTGATGGCAGGGGACCCCGACTTTGACGCCTCGCTTGAGATACTGAAGGGCCTGCCCGGAGCTGGAGTCGACGTGATCGAGCTGGGCTTGCCGTTCACCGATCCGATGGCGGACGGGCCGGTGATTCAGCTGGCAGGGCAGCGCGCCCTCGCTGCCGGTCAGACGCTGAAGAAGACGCTGGCTTTGGTGCAGGCGTTTCGTGAGGGTGATGACGAGGCGCCGATCGTCCTGATGGGGTACTACAACCCGATCTTGAATCATGGAGTGGAGCCTTTTTTGCGCGATGCAAAGGCTGCCGGCGTGGATGGCCTGATCATCGTTGACCTGCCTCCCGAAGAGGACGATGAGCTCTGCATTCCAGCGCAGGAAGCGGGGCTGAACTTCATCCGGCTTGCCACGCCGACCACCGACGAGCGGCGCTTGCCAAAGGTCATGCAAAACACGTCTGGGTTCGTCTACTATGTCTCGATCACCGGAATTACTGGTGCGGCCAACGCGGTTGCCGGCGAAGTCGGCCCGGAAGTGGACAGGATAAAGGCCGTGACGGACCTGCCGGTCGTGGTTGGGTTCGGAATCAAGACGCCGGATGCTGGTCGCGAAATCGCCCGCATCGCGGACGGTGCAGTCGTTGGGTCCGCAATCGTCGATCTCGTCGGAAAGGGGCGACCGCCTGCGGAGGTGCTCGATTTCATTAGCAAGCTTGCTGACGGCGCCCATTCCGCGTGAAGCGTGCCGTGCATTCACGCCATCCGAGACTGCCCCGAGACAATGCACGAAATGGACGTTCAGGGCGTTTCGGGCCGGAGGTCCGCTGCGAGCCTCAGAGGCGTAATCCCTCGATGACCCAGAGGGATGCCGGATAGCTCCAGGGAAGCGTGAGGCCCTTGGAGACGAGGAAGCGTCCTGAGAGCATGAGGGGACCGCCCTTCAGCGCCATGTTGCCGCGTGAGAGCCGAACCGTGTCGTCGCGGTTGGCAAGCTCGACCCTATAGGACGCATTCGGGTCGAGATCGGCGAGGCGGATCGGGCGGGGCAAGATCTGGGCAGAGGTCGCCGACTTGCCGATGAAGGCAGCAAAGCGGGAGCGGTCTGCCGAGATGTGCATCTCGGCGATGATCGCCGGGTCCGCGCTGTCAAGGCGCAGGATGTCCGCCTGCATCATCCAGTCGCGATTGCTCTTCCACCATGCAATGACCTTTGCGAGAACTGCCGTATCGTCTTCGGTCAATTCGCGGGGATCCATCTCGATGCCCATGTGCCGACTCGCTGCAACCCAGGCCCGGAATCGGATGTCAAGGCTCCGGCCGCTCGTGTGGCTGACTCGAGGCCCGACATGGCTGCCGGTCACGGCCGCCGGGAGGAAGAGCGCGGCGTTGTGCTGCATGGCAAGGCGCTCCAGGGCATCATTCGAATCCGAAAGCCATGCTCGCTGGGTGTGCGAGAGAATGCCCAGGTCGAGTCGTCCGCCGCCCGAGGCACAGGTTTCGATCTCGACGTCGGGAAATGCCTCGCGAAGCCGACCCATCAGGACGTGTGTTCCCTTGGCCTGAGCGTGATCGGGGACCGGCAGGACGCGATTGTGGTCCCACTTGATGTAGTCGATGTCGTGGGCATTGAGGATAGCGGAGATTTTCGCGAACGCGTGTTCGCGTACAGCCGCGTTCGACATGTCGAGCGCCATCTGCTGGCGCCCGAGAATCTGGTCGCTTGGACCGAGTGCCCAGTCCGGGTGCTTCCGATAGACGCCGCTGTCGGGGTTGATCATTTCCGGTTCGAACCAGATGCCGAACGTCATGCCGAGGCCGTGGACGTATTTGATGAGAGGATCCAGGCCATCCGGGAACTTGCGTCGGTCAACATCCCAGTCCGGAATTGAGCTGGTGTCGTCATTGCGCGCGTCGAACCAGCCGTCGTCGAGCACGAATCGCTCCGCACCAAGCCGAGCGGCGTGACCTGCAATGTCTTTGAGCACTTCCGGCTTGTGGTCGAAGTAGACGGCTTCCCAGCAATTGTAGTGCAAGGGGCGTGGGCGCTCAGGCTTTGGCCAGGTCACGACGTGGTCTCGGACGTGGCGCTGGAATGACACCGCACATCCGTTCAACCCGGTTCCAGAGTAGGCGAGATAGAGTGGTGCCGTTTCAAATTCCAGGCCAGGCCTTGAATCAATTCCCGTGGCGTGCCCGAACTGGACCTGCCGTCGCCCGTCCGGGAGTTCCTCGGCCACCATGCGGTGCCCGCCGGACCAGCCGTAGTGAAACGCCCATGCCTCGCCCTGGGTGTTTGTTGCGCCACGCGCGGGTACGAACAGCCCCGGAAAGTGCTCGTGGCCGGATCGCCCCGTGCGGTTCTCGCGGAGGCGGATGCCCGGGATCCATGGCGTGCGATTCAGCTGGAACTCGCCGCACCAACGGCCCGAAACGTCGATCATCTCGTCCGAGTGCTGTGCGGCAGGCATGACTGGTGCCGCCAGCCAAAGCACGCAGACCGGCTTGTCCGACCTAAGCTTGGCGGACGCCGTGATGACACGGGTTGCGGAATCCATGGCAAGGGACGCCAGATAGGTCATTCCGTTCGCTTTATCGCGATAGGTCAGGTCGATGCGGTCGTCGTCGGCGTTTGCAGAATCAAGCAGCAAGGTTCCATGGATCGGCGCGCCGTCGACAGCATGCGCGATCAGGCCAGGCTGTCCCGGAAAGGTGCGGGCCGTTTCCGGGCAGATCGAGAGATCGGGATTTACGTCCAGCATGCCGCCCGTGACGTCGAGGCTGCTCGCGTCAACGAGCGCGTCCAGGCTTTCTGACGCGGGCAGGGCGGCGCCCCAGTAGATGACTTCAGGCAGGCGATTCCCGCGCGCGGCCAGGACCACGGTTTGGTGGCCGTCGTCAAGTCTCCATGCGTGCATTACTTGACGGCACCAAGCGTGAGACCGGCAATGAAGTGTCTTTGCATCAGGAAGAACATCAGGACCGGCGGCAGCGCCGCGACGATCGAGCCTGCGCTCATCAGGTGATAGGCGGCGCGGAACTGGGCATTGAAGGACGTGATGCCGGCGGTG
>JAJEGW010000004.1 GCA_022819605.1 Silicimonas sp.
CCATCGCTCGGGGAACTGACTCTGCAGGCAAAGCAGAACCTGCAGGCGCCCTGGCTCGGGTTCACGGCGTTCTTCACGTTCGCGATCATGCTGTCGCTGCTGATCTTCATCTTCGAGGGCGTGCGCGACGCCTTCGATCCCAGGAAGACTTTCGCTTGAACGGTGCGTCAAGACATTTGCTGGCTGCAGTATCCGGCGCGTGCATCGGTCTCGGATTGCCTCTGCATCCGCCGTCAACGAGGCCCCTAGGGAGCGGGTGCCCGTGAGTGCCGTGATGCAGGTGCGGAACCTGAACGTGACCTTCCGGCAGGAGGGCGCGGAAACCCGCGCTGTCCGGAATGTCAGCTTGGACATTCAGCGCGGCGAGACCGTGGCCCTGGTTGGAGAAAGCGGCTCCGGAAAGTCGGTAACCGCCTTGTCGACCGTCTCGCTCCTGCCTGAGAGTGCGGAAATCACCGGTTCCGTCATGTACGAAGGCGCCCAGATTTCTGGTGCCAGCGAGATGGAACTGAGGCGGGTCCGCGGCAATGACATCAGCTTCATCTTCCAGGAGCCGATGACATCGCTCAACCCCTTGCACACGCTGGAGAAGCAGCTGACGGAATCGATCCGATTGCACCAGGGGTTGACGGGCCGGGCCGTGCGAATCCGAATTCTAGAGTTGCTCAAAAGGGTGGGAATTCCGGACCCGGAAGAACGGCTGAAGAGCTACCCGCACGAGCTGTCCGGCGGGCAGCGTCAGCGTGTCATGATCGCCATGGCCCTCGCGAACGGGCCGAACCTCCTCATCGCCGACGAGCCTACCACCGCCCTGGACGTGACAATCCAGGCGCAGATCCTGGAATTGCTGGCCAAGCTCAAGGACGACGAAGGCATGTCCATGCTCTTCATAACCCACGATCTTGGCATCGTGCGCAGGTTCGCCGACAGGGTCTACGTCATGAAGGACGGCGAGATCGTTGAGCAGGGCGAGACCGGTGAGCTGTTCGACAACCCGAGACACCGCTACACGAGAGAACTCCTGTCGGCGACTTCCGCAGGCGTGCCCGACCCTGTGCCAGCGGGTGCGAAGACCGTGGTCGAAACGGACAGCCTGCGCATCTGGTTTCCGATCAAGCGCGGACTCCTGAGACACACGGTCGGTCACATCAAGGCGGTGAATTCCGCGACCCTTTCGGTGCGTGCCGGCGAGACCCTGGGAATCGTGGGCGAGAGCGGATCAGGGAAGACAACGCTGGCGCTGGCGATTCTGCGCCTGATTTCATCTGAAGGCCCTGTCATCTTGATGAATCAGGAAATCCAGAAGCTAAACTCGAAGAGAATGCGGCCATTGCGGTCCGAAATGCAGATCGTGTTTCAGGATCCCTATGGATCGCTCTCGCCCCGAATGACCGTCGAGGAGATCATTGCGGAAGGCCTGTCGATCCACCCGGTGGATTCCGAACGCGATCACGGTTCAATGGTGAGAGGAATCATGACGGAAGTGGGGCTGGATCCGGCGACGATGCATCGCTATCCGCATGAGTTTTCCGGTGGCCAAAGGCAGCGGATCGCCATTGCGCGGGCAATGATCCTGAGGCCGAAGCTCTTGGTGCTGGACGAACCCACATCCGCCCTGGACATGACCGTGCAGGTCCAGATCGTCGAACTGCTCCGGAATCTGCAGAAGAGGCACAAGCTGGCGTATCTGTTCATCAGCCACGACCTGAAGGTCGTGCGTGCTTTGAGCCACAAGGTGATTGTCATGAAGCGCGGCGACGTCGTGGAACATGGCGAAGCGGCGCAGGTCTTTGACAATCCGCAAACCAACTATACGCGCCAACTGATGGCCGCAGCCTTCGACGTCAGGGCCATTGGCCAAGCATGATTGGTCATGGCGGAATTCCCCAAATAGCACAATTTGCCAATGCCGCTGTCGTGGGGACCGCAGGCCAGAATTCAGACAGGTCCCTGACTCTCAGTTTTCAGTCCGAAACGCACCACTGCGCTGGTGCGCGACTCGATTGCCGTTGTGGGCCAAGAGCGACCAGTTGACCGCCAGCTACACGGAACACACGACCGAGTGGCCATCGCTCCGTGGCAATTCTCGTGGCCAGAGCCATCGTGGCAGGCACCTGCGTATCGGCGCCAGTTTTCCAGTTCGGGCAACCTTTGCCTTTCACAATCGGTCAGCGGCGACGCGCAAGGCCCATCCAGACATGGTTGGTTTGGCATGAACAACCATTTTCGATGGTCAGACCCACCATTGCGGGTCGACGTTGCCCCAAGGCCCCATGCTGACCCTGGATGCAGTCAGGTCAGTCAGGCACGGGGATCGTCCCCTCCGCCGACTGTCCACGCGCCAGTGCCTTGATGCGTTCAAGCATGTGCCGCCGATGATCCTGCCCCCCGAAAGAGATGCTGAGCACCCGGACTTCACGGTGACGCTCATCGATCAGAAAGTAGAACACGGCCCGTCCCTTTGCCACGTAGCGCTGGCCCTCCATGATCGATGGCTCCAAGGTTCCCTGAAACGGCACATTGCCCAGGCTCGCCATGTCATCCTCGATTCCACGGACTCGCTCCGCTGCACGTTTGAAAGCGACATCCGGTGCGTCACCGAAATCACGAAAGGCGCTTTGCAGGTGATCAAAGATCAGGTCGAGGTCAGCGTCGCAACGGGCACTGCGAACGACCTCAAAGCCCAATGGCACGGCGCTTTCTGTCGATCATGCGTTCCGTCTGTCGCCGACCCTCTTCCCCTGACAGGAAAGGGCCTCGTGCACGATCTTCGAAAAATGCCCGCAAAGCGGCAAGTTCCGCTTCCTCGCGTTCCGTCTCGGACCGCACGAGTTCAAGACCCCGCTGCACGACGGCGCTCAGGCTCGAATAGTGTCCTTCGCTGACAAGCCTGCGCGCGAACACATCCTGCCGATCCGTGATCGACACCGACGCCTTGACAGACATTGCATCTCCTGAACGACGACACTACTCAGTAGTAACGTTAGGGGCTTCAGGTGAAGGTTTCAAGGAGTCGCCAAAGCCATAGGCAGTGCGACACGGCCCTGCCAAGCACACCCACAAATCGGACAGTTCATGGCATCTCGCATGAGAGGGGCGCGGCGGAGCCGCCAAGGAAGTTGTGTGAAGTCCCAATGCAAATTGTATTGACAGGCAGTCGAATGCTGGACCGGCACTTCGCCTGCCGGCATGCCCTGATCTACTGTCGCCGGCACCGAGCGCGCGAACGAATCGCGCAAGTGAAGGATGACTGAATCACGCGGGCACTTTTTGGAGAACTCCGAAGAGAGATCTGCATGTCTTCGATGCCTGCCCAGATTTTATTTTCCATGCCACATGTTGAGTGCCATGTCCGTCCCCTTCAGGTGCAGTCACGCAATTCGAGGATGCGGTTTGAAGCAAAGTGCATTGCACGAGCACGAAACTCAATGCCAAAGCAATCCATAACGGCTCCGCCGCAGGGCAGGAAACGGGGGCACATGCGTGAATACCTGCGTGCCAGCCGCAGGCTTGCGCTTCCGACGGCCGGCAGGCTAATGCAAGGGCGTTCACCCCATGCAGCAGGACGCCCCATGGACTTTGCGCTCAGCGACGAACAGCAGGCAATCTACGACACGGCTCGAGCATTTGGCAGCGACAGGATCGCGCCCAATGCGCTGGGCTGGGAGATGGATGGAACCATCCCCCGAAGCCTATGGCTCGAAGTCGGCGAGTTGGGATTCGGTGGGCTGAACGTCAGCGACGAGGCAGGAGGCGCCGGACTCAACCGTCTGGATTCAACGCTCGTGTTCGAAGCACTTTCCGGGGCCTGCGCTTCGGTCGCCGCGTTCCTCTCGATTCACAACATGTGTGCGCGGATGATCGAAGCCCTTGGCAGCGAAGAGTTGAAGAACCGTGTCCTTCATCCGGTCATCAAGATGGAGATCGTGCTCTCTTACTGTTTGACTGAACCCGGATCGGGCTCGGACGCCGCCGCACTTCGCGCTCGCGCCGAACGCACGAATGAAGGATGGCAACTGGCCGGAACAAAGGCCTTCATCTCCGGGGGAGGATACTCGGACGCGTACGTGGTCATGGTGCGCACCGGCGGCGAAGG
>JAJEGW010000009.1 GCA_022819605.1 Silicimonas sp.
GAACGCCCTGCTGCGCGACCGGCGCGCGTGGGAGGACCGGACCGAGGCCGCCGCCAGCTGACGCCCGTGCGGTCCGCGTCTCGCGGCGGTCCGCGTGGCAAGAATCGAATCAGGCGCGCCGATCACGACACCGTGGCCGGCTTGTCTTGGCATGCCCGCAAGGCGCCCGCCTGTGGACAGGAATGTGGAAAACCCGGATCGGGATCACCGAAAACCACCGAAAAAGCCCGAATCCGGGGTCGACTCCAAACATGGATGCTCCCTTGTTTGATCACTCGTGCCGCTTTGTGTTGTGCCGTGGCGTGCACGTCAAGTCAGCTGCGGCGTAGTCGGTTCTTTGCGGAGCCATACAGTGATCCAGATCGATCATCATGTCATGCTCCTGCCAACTTGCGTCCAAGCGCGGAGGAAGTGAACGACGGCCGGCGAGTGAAGTCATGTCTGACGCTAGCCGTCGAGAACGAGTGCCAGCGCCTCAGTGTGGTCGAAGCGTGGCAATTGACCGCCGCTGCCGGAGTTTCTAAGAGCCTGAGTCTGCGGCCACGGCGCCTCCAGACATATGTCGGCGGCAGCATTGATCGCTCTTTGCTCAGTCGGTGCCACTGTCTTGATCTTGAGCGGTATTTTCCGACCACTCAACCGCTTTCGCCGTTTATGGCGAGAGTGCTCCGCTGCTCCTTCTCCCTGAATTCGTTCACTTGTCTGGCCGGTGCCATGCCATGTCTTTCGTTTCACACACATCGAAAATGCCCGCAAACATGGGTTCATCGGGCTGCGAAGTGCCCTTTGTCCAATCTCATCTGACGCAAGTGCCCTGCCGTGCCGCCCTTGCAGGCCACTCATCCATGACGTATCCCCGCGCAAAGAGGAGCCGTCGCGCAGACCACAATTTGAGGGTGCGATTGTGCCATGATTGGTTTTTGTTTGTCCGAACCTGCAGGACTTCGCTATCGAATTTTTCTTTTCCTGTATGCACTCATTTTCCGGGTGCTGACGCCAGTCGTATGGCGATACTTCCAAAAGCGAGCCAGAAGCGATGCCAGCTACGGACTTCATCTCGAAGAACGAAAAGGGGAGGGCACGCCGTTCGTGGCCGACCTGTGGCTGCATGCGGTGTCCCTTGGTGAAGTCAATTCCGCAGAACCGCTCATTCGACTGGCGCTTCAAGACGGTTATCGCGTCCTGACTACACATGCCACGCCGGCGGGTCGGGCCAAGGTGGAACAGGCATTCGCGGACAAAGTCGCCGCAGGTCGGCTGGCTGCGCGATTTTCTCCCGTTGATCGTCCAGAATACTGGCAAAGGTTCTTTGCATCCTGCGCGCCAAGGATCGGCCTTGTGGTCGAAATGGAATTCTGGCCCTGGATGATCGAGGCGGCGCGCGAGGCGGGAGTTCCGCTTGTGCTCGTCAATGCGCAGATACCTGCGGGCAGTTGGCCAAAGGCAAGGCGTCTGGCTTCGCTCGTCGGCCATCCGGTGGCGCGCATGGCGGCGGTATTCGCCAAGTCCGAGACACAGGCCGGACGGTTTCGCGTGCTAGGGGCATACGACGTGCGCACGGCCGGGGAGACGAGGTTCGACATTGTGCCGCAGGAGACACAGATCCAGGCAGGCAAGGCATTTGGGACCAGCCTTCAAGGTAAGAAGATCGTAGCCATTGCGAGCGTCGTCGAGGGAGAGGAAGATGTCTACATCCAGGCACTTGCCAAGCTCTTTTCGGATCCAGAGCCGCCCTTCGTGATATGGGTGCCGCGTGCCCCTGAACGATTCCAGGCGTCGGGCGAATTCCTGCGATCGGCAGGTTTCGAGATCGCACGGCGCAGCCAGCTCTTCGACAGTGGCTTGAATCCCCTTTCAGAGCTTGGAAGCGCGCGGATTCTCGTCGGGGACTCGCTGGGAGAAATGACATTCTACCTTGCATCGGCTGACGCCGTGATAGTGGGTGGAGGATTTGGCCGTCGTGGCTCGCACAACATCATTGAACCATTGGCGCTCGGAAAGCCTGTAATCACCGGACCTAGCGTCGGGACGATCGAGTTTCCGGCAGTTGAGGCTGAGGCAGCAGGCTTGTTGACGGTCTGCAGTTCGCCGGAGGAATTGCCAGATGCGGTTCGAGCGGCGATCGCGCAAAGTTCACCGAAGGCGGTCGAGGCGTTTCACGCGAGTCACCGAGGCGCATCGCAGCGCATATACGAGGCTATCCAGCCTCTTCTCTTGGAGGATCGCTGACCCAAGTTTCACGTGGCCGAACAAATGGCGGGGCAGTCATAAACGTCGGTAGCTGCCATTCGGCTTTGTAAGGCGCAGCCCGGTCATTTCGCAATCTCGAAGCCGGCAATCCGGATCAGGCAGCGGTGCAGGACTTTGGCCTCTTCAGGCGTCATGGAAGCGTGTACCTCCGAATCGAATGCATGTGCGGCACGGGACAGTTCGGCGAAGACCTTTTGTCCCTTTGCGGTCAGTTGCAGGATGGCGTGGCGGCGGTCCCGCTCCAGTTCGCGTCTGGTCAGAATGCGCTTCGTTTGCAGGGCGGCGACGGCGCGACTCACCTTGGTTTTGTGGAGGCGTGCGCGGTCGCAGATTTCCTTTGCCGTCATGTCGCCGTAGCATCCGAGGTGAAACAGGACCCTCCACTCGGTTCGAAGCATGCCGTATTGCCCTCGGTAATGCCTTTGGAAATCAAGGCTCAGGGCTTCGGCAGCCTGGTTGAGCAGGTACGGCAGGAAATCCTGGGGATTGAATTCGGAGTTGCGGCGCATGGGAGTCCTCCAGGGCTTGTTAGTTACATTTACAACCAATAGTTGTGAATGCATAGAAGGAGCGATGCAATGGATGATGCGCGTGTACCCCTGAACCTGAGGCAGGCCGAGACCCCGGCCGGAACAGTGCCCGGCTACATGCCGGGCTTCGGGAACGACTTTGAAACCGAAGCGCTGCCAGGCGCGTTGCCCCAGGGCATGAACTCGCCGCAGCGGGTGAACTACGGGCTTTACGCCGAGCAGCTTTCGGGCACAGCGTTTACCGCGCCTGGACCTGAGAGGACCTGGTGCTACAGAATCAGGCCCTCAGTACGTCATGTCGGCCGTTTTGACAGGATCGAGCTGCCTTATTGGAAGAGCGCTCCCAACGTGATCGAGGACGTCACATCGCTTGGCCAGTACCGCTGGGATCCCGTGCCGGCGGGCGAAGAAGACCTGACCTGGCTGTCCGGCATGCGCACGATGACGACGGCTGGAGACGTGAACACCCAGGTGGGCATGGCGGCGCACATCTATCTTGTGACATGTTCAATGGGGGACGAGTACTTCTATTCGGCTGACAGCGAATTCCTGGTCGTGCCGCAGCGGGGCCGATTGCGTTTCGCGACGGAACTCGGCGTTATCGATGTCGAGCCGCAGGAAATCGCGATTCTGCCTCGCGGGCTCGTCTACCGGGTCGAGGTGCTCGAAGGCCCGGCCCGCGGCTTTGTCTGCGAGAACTACGGGCAGAAATTCGCCTTGCCCGGGCGAGGACCGATCGGGGCGAACTGCCTCGCCAATCCGCGGGATTTCAAGACGCCGGTCGCGGCCTTCGAGGATCGCGAAGCGCTCTCTAGGGTCGTGATCAAGTGGTGCGGGCAGTTTCATGCGACCGAGATAGGGCACAGTCCGCTCGACATCGTTGCGTGGCACGGCAACTACGCACCCTGCAAGTACGACATGAAGACCTATTGTCCGGTGGGAGCGGTGCTCTTCGATCACCCGGATCCGTCGATCTTCACCGTGCTGACGGCACCTTCCGGCGTGGAAGGAGTCGCGAACATAGACTTCGTGCTGTTCCGCGAGCGGTGGCTGGTTGCGGAGGACACGTTCCGTCCGCCATGGTACCACAAAAACGTCATGTCGGAGCTCATGGGCAACATCTACGGCCAGTATGACGCGAAGCCCGAAGGCTTCGTTCCCGGCGGCATGTCGCTCCACAACATGATGCTTCCCCATGGACCTGACCAGGACGCCTTCGATGGGGCGACCAAATCGAATCTCGGTCCCGACCGGCTAGAAAACACAATGTCGTTCATGTTCGAGACGAGGTTCCCGCAGCATCTGACCGAATTTGCCGCCAAGGAGGCGCCGTTGCAGGACGACTATGTCGAGTGCTGGACCTCGCTTGAAAAGAAATTCGACGGGAGCCCCGGGCGGAAGTGAGGCATTGCGTGTTCCAGCGCCAACTGGCAATTCCGGCGCGAAGCCCTGCGTTCGGGCAGGGCAATTTCTGAATCTGTCTGAAGGAGTGCGGTCTTGGCATTGATGAAGAGTTGGGTGGAGAGCGCGAACGACCCCGAGGGGTGGTTTCCGCTGAACAATCTGCCCTACGGAGTGTTTGATGACGGCAAGGGCCCGCGCGCAGGTGCGGCCCTTGGCGACATGGTTCTCGACCTTGCCGCCTTGGAAGAGCTGGGGATCATTCCTGCCGCCGGGTTTCGCAACGGCTCGCTCAATGACTTCATGGCCGAAGGTCCGGGAAGCTGGGAACGGGTCCGCAGCGCGTTGACAAGGATTCTTGCCGAGGGTGCCGAGGAGCGGGGCCGCATCGACGGAGCTCTTCACCTGCAATCCGCGGTGACCTTGCAGTTGCCGTTCGTCGTCAGCGAATTCACGGATTTCTACGCCGGCCGGCACCACGCCTCCAATGTCGGGACCATGTTCCGGGGTCCGGAAAACGCCTTGCCGCCAAACTGGCTGCACATGCCCATCGGCTACAACGGCCGGGCGTCGTCGGTCGTGATCTCCGGTACCGACGTGCGCAGGCCTTGGGGCCAGTTGAAGGGACCGGCTGACGAAGTCCCCCGGCTTGCGCCTTCCAGACGCTTCGACATCGAACTGGAGATGGGAGCCATTGTCGGGCAACCATCCGACGGTCCGCTCGGAGTAGCCGAGGCGGATGCGAACATCTTCGGTTATGTCCTCCTCAACGACTGGTCCGCCCGCGACATCCAGGCTTGGGAATACCAGCCGCTTGGCCCCTTCCAAGCGAAGGCGACCGCCACAACGATTAGCCCATGGGTCGTGACGAAGTCAGCGCTGGTGCCGTTTCGCTGCGATCCGCCCCAGCGTGAGAACGAACTCCTTCCCCACCTGAAGGATGTGGGGCCCATGCTCCATGACATCGAGCTTGAGGTGACGATCGAGCCCGACGGCGGAACCGAGGAGACCATCGCGAAAACGAACTCGTGCGAACTCTACTATTCATCGGCGCAGCAACTCGCCCACCACGCGACGTCCGGCTGCCCGATGCGCGTGGGCGATCTCATTGGGACCGGCACGATTTCCGGGCCGGAACGCGAGAACCGCGGCTCGCTGCTTGAGCTCTCGTGGGGAGGCAAGGAGCCCCTAGAGCTTGCGCAGGGAGGCACGCGAAGTTTCATCGAGGACGGTGATCGGCTGACGCTCAGGGGATTTGCCCAAGGCGAAGGTTACCGAATCGGATTCGGGGACTGCACTGGCAAGCTGTTGCCGGCACTCGAAGATCCATATGCTTGACGCAAGGTAGGGAGAACGGCATGGCCAAGGCCTTCGCGAGCCAGGGCGACCTGGGCGAGAAGAAAATTACCTTTGACGAGATCGGAGAAGGTCTGTTCGCCTTCACTGCGGAAGGGGATCCGAATTCCGGGGTGATCATCGGCGACGATTCGGTGATGATCATCGAGGCGCAGGCGACGCCACGGCTGGCCGGAAAGGTGATCGAGAAGGTGAGGGAGGTCACCGACAAGCCGATCACGCACCTCGTCCTGACCCACTATCACGCGGTCCGGGTGCTGGGTGCGTCAGCCTACGAGGCTAGGCAGGTCATCATGTCCGAGAAGGCCCGTGCCATGGTTACCGAGCGGGGGCAGGAGGACTGGGACAGCGAGTTCCAGCGATTTCCCCGGCTGTTCGAGGGTCATGAGAGCATTCCGGGCCTCACCTGGCCCACCACGACCTTCCACGGCCGCATGTCGGCCTATCTCGGCAACAGGCGCGTGGACATCATGCAGGTCGGTCGTGCGCACACCGCCGGAGACATCGTGATCTATGTGCCGGACCAAAACGTCATGTTCACTGGCGACATCGTCGAATATCGCTCGGCCTGCTATTGCGGCGACGGACACTTCCACGATTGGCCGGGGACGCTTGAGGCCGTCCGGTCCTTCGATCTGGACGCGATCGCGCCGGGTCGGGGGGATGCCCTGATCGGCAAGGAGATGGTCAATTCGGCTCTCGACCTTACCAAGGACTTCTTGCGTTCCACCTATGGGCCAGCCGCCAAGGTTGCCCTGGGTGGCGGTTCCCTGAAGGATGCCTGGGATGCGGTGCGCGCGGAATGCGATCCGAAATTCAGCGACTACGCGATCTACGAGCATTGCCTGCCGTTCAACGTATCGCGCGCCTATGACGAGGCGCGCGACATCGACACGCCGCGGATATGGACTGCGGAGCGTGACCTGAAGATGTGGGAGGCATTGCAGGGATGAGTCCCTATTTCGAATTCGCGGTCAACAATTGTTACGCGAACCGGACGCTCTACGAGGCGATCGCGGGTATGGATCAAGCCAAGCTTACTGAAAGATGGCCGGGCTTCTTTCCTTCATTGTCAGAGACCCTGAATCACATTCGGAAGGTGGATGCGTTCTACCTCGATGCGTGGAACGGTACCGACATTGGCCGCGGCGTCTACGCCTTGCCTGACATCGAGGACGTGAACGCGCTCGCCGAGGAACAGTCCAGGCTGGACATGGACCTTGTGAGTTTCTGCAATGGCGACATTGATCTCGACCGCTGCATGGCCGTCGAGCGCCCGGGTGCTCAGACCCAGGAGAGGATCGGAGCGCTTCTGCCGCACCTGTTCCAGCACCAGATTCATCACCGAGGGCAGGCTCACGTTCAGGTGGGAGACGCCGGGATCGCTCCGCCGCAGCTGGACGACTTCTTTCTTGAGTGGGAGCGTGCGCCGATCGCGCAGGATTGCATTCGGGATTTTCTTTCGTGACGCTTCAGGATCGGTATCCGGTTGCGCTCCGGCTCTATCCCTATCGCCGGTCCGGCGATCAGGACGCGGCCACGCCCGTGCGCCACCCGGTTGTGATCGCGGGCGGCGGTCCGACCGGACTCGCCGCGGCGCTCGACCTGGGCCGGAAGGGGCATCCGGTAGTGGTCCTGGACGATCATGAAGGTGTGGGCTTGGGAAGTCGCGCGATCTGCTTTTCAAAGCGTACTCTCGAGATCGCGCACCGGCTGGGTCCTGGTCCCGGGATGCTGGAAGAGGGCGTGATCTGGCAGAAGGGCCGGGTGTTCCGCGACAGGGACGAGATCTACAGCTTCGACCTCTTGCCGGAGGAAGGGCACAGGTACCCCGCCTTCATCAATCTCAGCCAGGTCCAGTTCGAAAGGTTCCTGTTTGAAGCCATCGAACATGCGCGGACGGAAGGCGTCGAGATCGAGATTCGCGGCGGCAACCGGGTCGATGCGATCGAGGCGAGGCCGGACGGCATCCGGATCGAAGTGATGACGCCGGAGGGCGCCTACAATCTGGAAGCGGACTGGTTGATCGCCTGTGACGGTGCGCGCTCGCCCCTGCGCAACATGCTCGGGCTTGGATTCAAGGGGCGCGTGTTCGAGGACAATTTCCTCATCGCCGACGTCAGGATGACGGCGGATTTTCCGACCGAGCGCTGGTTCTGGTTCGAGCCCTGGTTCCGGTCGGGGGATTCGGCGCTTCTTCACAAGCAGCCGGACGACATTTGGCGGATCGATTTCCAGATCGGATGGGACATCGATCGTGACAAGGAACTGAAGGAGGAGAACATCCTTGCCCGCGTCGACTCCATGCTCGGCGAGGGCGTGAAATACGAACTCGTTTGGAGTTCGATCTACACGTTCCAGTGCCGGCGGATGGAGAGGTTTCGCCATGGCCGGGTGCTGTTTGCCGGCGACAGCGCCCATCAGGTTTCGCCCTACGGCGCGCGCGGGGCGAATTCAGGAGTGCAGGATGCCGAGAACCTGGCATGGAAGCTGGACTTCGTGCTTCGAGGGCTGGCCCCTGAGTCTTTCCTTGACAGCTACGATGCCGAACGCATTCAGGCGGCGGATGAGAACATCCTGAATTCGACGCGCTCAACGGACTTCCTGACGCCAAAGTCCGAAATCTCGCGGACCTTTCGTGACGCTGTGCTGACCTTGGCTGCACGGCATTCCTTCGCGCGCCCGCTGGTAAACTCCGGCCGCCTGAGCGTACCCTGCACGTATGACGGGTTGCCGGGTTTTGGTCCCGACATGCTTGGCCAGCCCGCGCGGTCGCGGCCCGGAGCGCCAGCGCCCGACGCGCCTGTGAATGACGGGTACCTGCTCGACCTGCTCGGGGGAGAGTTCACGCTGCTTGGCCTTGGTATCGAGGTGCCCAAGGCGACTCAGGTGGACGGAATTTCGGTGGAAGGTCTTGCATTGAACGATATGTCAATCGGCGACTTGCTCGGGGAGAGGTACCTGGGAGAGGCCTCGAGCGCCGCGTATCTCATTCGCCCTGACCAGCATGTCGTTGCCAGGTGGCGGGATCTCGACCTGGATGGAGTTCAAATGTCCGTCCGGAACGCCGTCGGAAAGGGGGGCGAATGACACTCAATCTGGAACCGAACCTGTCCGATCCGGATGGCTTCTACGAGGCTCTCCTGAAGGCCCATGAGGGCTTGAGCGACAAGGAGAGCGTGGAGTTGAACGCGCGACTGGTGCTTGTTCTTGCCAACCAGATAGGTGACCCAGCCACACTTGCAGCGGCCATCGAGGAAGCGAAGTGAGCGACATCGTACTCTACGACTATCCCAAGAGTTCGGCGAGCTACCGGGTGCGGATTGCGCTGAACTTGGCTGATCTGAGCTATGAACGGGTGACGGTGAACCTGCTGGAACGTGAGCAGATATGGCCGGAACATCTGGCGCGGAATCCGCAGGGATTCGTGCCGGTGCTGGACATCGACGGGCATCGATTCACCCAGTCATTGGCAATCCTCGAATACCTCGATTCAACTCGCGGACTTTCCTTGCTTCCCGACAATTCGGTCAAGCGTGCCCGCGTTAGGGCGCTAGCCATGGTGATAGCCGTTGACGTGCATCCGGTCTGCAATCTTTCCGTCTCGAACCGGGCGACCGGAGGCGAAGAGCCGGCGCGAACCGATTGGATGCGGGAATTCATCGGCAGGGGGCTCATAGCGTTCGAGACAATGCTGGGTGGATTCGAACAGGCTCCGTTCTGTGCCGGAGACCGTCCCGGGCTTGCCGACCTGTGTCTGATTCCCCAACTCTACAACGCCGATCGCTGGGGACTGTTGCTTGACAAACTGCCGAGGATTCGCGGCGTCAGGGAGGCTTGTGATCGTCTGCCTGCCTTTGCCGAGGCTCATCCGGACAGGCAGGGATGAAGTGCCGTTCAGCGGCTGGAACTCGGCGGATCGAACCGCGAAGGACGGAAATTTGGCCATCAAGCCGGCAGCAATGGGGATAGTCCATGTTCCTTGAGAAGGCTGTGACTTGCTGCTGATTCCCGTGCCCGCATTTCGACGTTGAGAGCATGTCGCTGTTCAGCTTCGGTCAAGACAACGCGTTGTCAGGTTGCCGGCGGCGACATTTCTCCGTCACTGCTTTCCCTCCTCGGCTTCGTGACGCATGGGGTTGAAGATCTGAAGCCCCCTGAAATCCGTTTCGTTGTCCGTCACCATCATGCAGTCGTTCGCCTCCGCCACCGCGGCAAGGATCATGTCGAGGGTGCTGCGCGTGCGGCCCGTGGTTTTGCCCACCGCCATCAAGCGGGCCCAGATCAGGCCGGCCCTCTCGTCAAACGACAGTACTCGGCCCGCGAACAGAGATTGCGGTCCATCGTTGCCCGCGAACCAAGCTTCAAGGGTATCCCTCCTCCTGCCACTTGGCAGTTCCAGAATGCCGCGCCGAATCTCGGCGATGGTCAAAGAGGCGATGAACAAGTCTTCGTCCCGCTGGCGGGCCAGCCAATCGATCAAGGACGCGGATGGCTGCGGCTTGAGTGCGTTGCTGATGATATTTGTGCCAAGGAGATAGCGCGTCAAAGGTCGACACTGCGCCCTTCGACACGCGGCCTTGCAAGATCGAAGTCAATCCCGACCAGCGGCGAACGACGCAGCGCCGCGAGAATGCCGCCCTGCTTTGCCTGTTCATCCGCAACCAGCGCTTTGACCGCAGCCCGTGTCTGTTCCGCTTTAGGTCCGTCTTCGGTCAATCGGTGCGCAAGGGTGCGCAGCAGTTCCCGGTCGGATCCCAGAGCCATTACCTCAAACCGTTTGATGCCACGTTCAGCCAGACGCGCGCGGTAGTTTCTGGTCGCTCTCTGCTGTGCTGCATTGGTCATGGATTGCCTCCAAACTATATCCGGGCAAATATACCGGATCGACATCCCCGCAAGCGTGACTTAGCCCAACTCGATTTCAGTTGGCGTGGCCCGCCTTGCTGTCACGTCTATCAACTCGTGCCAGTTGCAAGAAAATGCCTCCGACGCGGTCGCGGGGATCGCTCGGGGGCAAGTCGGGTCAGATCAGGCGATCCACCAGCGTTCGCCGATCCGATGCCCGTCGTTGCGCCAGTTCGATGCGACCTGGTCTGGCTTGACCAGGGCGTCGCTGTAGGCGCCGACATAGGCTGCGAACATCGGAATGATGATTCCGCCCTCGTCCGAAACGATCTGCTGCATCTCGAAATACATCTCGCGACGCAGGTTCTCGTCGAGTTCGGAACGTGCCAGGATGAGAAGCTCGTTGAATCGGTCGTGGCTCCAGTAGGTCTCGTTCCAGGGAACGCCCTCGGCATAGATCAGGGCGAACATCCAGTCCTCCGTCGGGAGGCCGCCCCAGTACGTGCCGACAAAGGGCTTCTGCATCCAGACACTGTTCCAGTAGCCGTCATTCGGCTCGCGCACGACATTGAGATAGATGTCGGCCGCCGCCGCCGACTCCGAGAACAGGACGCCCGCATCGATCGCGCCCGCGAAAGCAGCGTCAGCGAGGTGAATGTCGACGCTCAGGCTGTCGAGGCCGGCTTGCTTGAGGTGGAATTTCGACTTGTCGGGATCGAATTCCTTCTGCGGCAGATCCGTGTTGAAGAAGCGCGCGCCCGGGCCGATCGGATGGTCGTTGCCCAGCGAGCCGTAGCCGTTCAGGATCGTGTCCACGAGCTGCTGGCGGTTGATCGCGTATTTGAGTGCCAGCCTCACGTTCACGTCGCTGAAGGGTGCCGCGCGGGTGTCCATCGGGAGCCCGTAGTGCTGCGTGCCGGTCACCGAGAGGATCTCGATGCCGGCGGTCCTTCCGAGTTCCGACACGGCATTGAGATCCACCGTGTCAATGTAGTTGACCTCGCCCGAGATCAAGGCGCTTTGGCGCGCGTCGTCGTCGTGTATGACGAGCTGCTCAATGGCGTCGATGTAGGGCAGTCCGCTCTTCCAGTAGCCGTCGTGGCGCTCGTAGCGCGCGCCTACGCCGAACTCGAGGTCGACGATCCGGAACGGCCCGCAACCGTCACGTGTCTCGGGATCGATCTTGTCGCCCTGCGCCGGAAGGATTGGAAGGTGATAGTCGGACAGGACGAACGGGAAGTCGGCATTGCCGTTGGCAAGCGTGATGATGACATTCATGCCGTCGGCCTTCATGTCCACGACGTCCTCGACGATCGGTCTTGCGGCAGAGGTGGAGTCGTCTCCTCGGTGATGGTTGAGCGACGCGATCACGTCTTCCGCGACAAGCCTGTGCCCGGAATGAAAATCGACGCCCTCTCGGATCTTGAATGTCCAGACCTTCGCATCCGGCGAGGCTTCCCAGCTTTCGGCCAGTTCCGGCAGGAGAGAGCCGTCCGTGGCGATTTCGGTCAGGTAGTTGTTCCGGGTATGCGCCTGGAAGATCATGAAGTCGGCATCCCAGCTGCCTGGATCCATCGCGTCGGTCGTCGAGCCACGGGCCATGCCGACACGAAGCGTGCCGCCGCGCTTGGGCTGCGCCTTGAGCGGCGTGCCACAGGGCGTGACAAGCGCGGCAGTGCCAAGCGCCGTTGCGCCCTTGAGGACGCTGCGGCGGCTGACGCTTGCCGATGCGCGTGATCCCGCAAGCGATGACATCGTGTTCCTCCGCACTTGATTCGGTCCGGTGGCTCGGATTCTTCGTCAAGGACAATGCTGACCGCAATTCACGACGATTCAACCGTTTATTTTCAGGGTGCGCCGTGCACGGGCCCACACGGCCCCAGGCGGACGCCGGGGCGAAGATTTCGATAGGGAATCAGGCTGATGTCGCAAGGCAGCGCTCCAGGTGCGCCACAGGAGATCACGGTCTGGCTGATCGGCTCGAATTCGGCTCGGTAATGCACGGTGCTCTTGACGGCAATGATGTCCGCGTCCTCGGGAACGAGGCCGGCGTGTGAGAAATAGGCCCGGTCGAGACACTGGTTGCGGACGCTTGAGGTCACGATGCGGACGTTGGCATCCGTCCCGAGCGGGCGAAGCACCGCCGTGGGACCCATCTGGGCCGTGCCGCCGCCGTACATTTCGCCTCGATAGGCGACTTCGCCATTGCTCAGGGCTTCCACACGGAAGCGTGCGTCAAGCGGCGTGTCGCCCTTGACTCCCGACTTTCCGCCAAGACTGGCCTGGAATTCGCGTCCGATGCCAAGCCTGTGCGCCTCGGCCGCCGCCGCGGGATCATGGATGACGCCGATGATGACCTGTTTCGCCCGGGCGTTCATGAGCGCCTTGAGGAGACCGGTCGTGTCCGATGACGCGCCGCCGCCAGGGTTGTCCTGCACGTCGGCAATCGTGACGGGCTTGCCGGGGGGAAAGGCCAATGCAGTTGCCACGGCTTCCTCAGGCGTGAGGAGCGTGCAGTCAAACTCCGCTTCGGCAGTGAGCGCCTCCTCGAGAAGAGCGTCGGCTGCTGCATCCGCCTTCGCTTGATCGACGGCGCTGGCAAGAATCGAGGGACCAGAATCGGCGATGTCACCACCGGTGAATCCGACCGCGAGCTCGACATCCATATCTCCGCCAGACATTTCGACTGCAAGCCCGTAGAGCCTGCGCATGGGTTCGGAACCTGTATGCTGGGCATGCATGGGGATGATGTACGGCATTTGCCGAAACGCTGTTGCATGCCGCTCGCCATCGAGCAGACGCAACAGGCGGGACATGGCCCGGGCACCGGTCTGACCCATGTCGAGGTGGGGGTAGGTGCGATAGATGCTGATCGAACTGGCGTGGCGGACCATGTCGTTCGTGACGTTCGCATGCATGTCGAGGCTGACCGCAATCGGCAGGTCGGGACCAAGCCGTGCACGGATGCGACGCAGCAGTTCGCCTTCGCCGTCATCGTGGCTTGCGGTGATCATCGCGCCATGGAGATCAAGATACAGGCCATCGAGGGGCGTGGCCTTGCCGAGGCTTTCGAGGATGCGTGCCGAGATCGTCTCGAACGCGTGGTCGGTGACAGGACCGGAAGGCTCTGCTGCGCACCAAAGGACGGGATGGAGATCGATCCTTGCGGACGCCTCCGCCGCCTCGATGAATCCCGCGATCGGCAGATTGAGGCCGAGCGTTTCGTCGCGCACGGCATCGCCTTCAAGGAGGGCTGGCCATGAATCTGCCATTTCGAATTCAGGCATGCCTGCCGTTCCGTAGCCGAAACTGTTGGTTTCGTGCTGGACGCCGGCGATGGCGATCCGATGCCTGGGCGCGGTGCGGGTCAATAGCCTCGCCCCGGATCGACGACGTTCCTGAGCGGGCTTCCGGCACTCCATCTGTCGAGGTTGTCAAGGAAGAGATCGAAGGAAGCGTCTTCCCAGCCGTCATAGACCGAAGAGCAATGCGGCGAGATGATCAGGTTTTCGATGTCCCAGAGCGGACTGTCGGTTGGAAGGGGCTCGGTCTCGAACACGTCAAGAGCGGCGCCGGCGACATGGCCGGAGACAAGGGCCTCTGCGAGAGCCGCCTGGTCCACGATGCCGCCACGTGAGACATCGGCAAGAAGCACGCCCGGTGCCATTGCGGCAATCTCGGCCCGTCCGAGCATGCCGCGGGTTGCCGGCGTGAGCGGAGCGCAAACGGCGATGCAGTCTGCGTCTTCAAGAAAGTCGCGGAGGTCGTCCGGACCGCCCACGATGTCGGCCCACTCGGTGGATTGCGGCCGCGAGCGCAAGCCGACGACGTGCATGCCGAAGGCCTTTGCCTTCTTGGCAAGTGCACGCCCCGTATGCCCGAGACCGACGATCAAGAGCGTCTTTCCCCTGAGTGGTGCCATGTTGCGGGCACGCCAGACGCGACCTGCCTTGTCCTGACGCAGTCCCTCGATGTCGAGCGTGAAGTGCAGGAAGCCGCCCAAGACGTACTCCGCCATCATGTCCGCGGCCACTCCGGCGGCGTTCGTTATCGTGGTGCAGGCCGGATCCCATCGCCCGAAATGATCCGTTCCCACGCCGCCGTTCGCGATCCATCGAGGACCACCCGGCGCGAGCAGGGCTTCGCGGGGAAAGCCCTGGGTGCCTGCGAAACGGATCGTGAAGACCATGTCGGGCCTGAACTCCCGGATCATGTCCGGCAGGTTCTCGTAGGTCGTGCATTCCGCCACGTCGCAATGGGGAAACGCGGACCGCAGCCGGTTCGCATGCCTTGCTGTGGCATCATTGTGCAGGAGAACGCGGTGTGCTCGGGTCATGAGGCGGGGCGCGCGTGGAGAAGCCACAACAGATCGGCGAA
Organism: Silicimonas sp.; assembly: GCA_022819605.1. Lineage (GTDB taxonomy): Bacteria > Pseudomonadota > Alphaproteobacteria > Rhodobacterales > Rhodobacteraceae > JAJEFO01. Next base: position 14,763 of record JAJEGW010000009.1, read on the forward strand.
CCTTGTGCCGGGCACTGTCAGACGGTCGCGCATTTCCCAGATGGCAGTTGCGCGGTCGTGGCCGAGGCAGCGCGTCATTTCGAGGAACTTCGCCTTGACGGCATCGTGCAGCAGGGGTGCCTCCGGACCTCCTTTCGCATTGACGTCTCCTGAAGACATCGTGCGACCGTCGGACAGATGCACCGTGACGTCGGACCAGCGGCCTTCCGGAAATCGCGCCGAGTGACGGCGATCCTCGGAAACCCGGATCTTTCCAACGACGGTCTCGATTTCAGGGTCCGACAGGGCCTTGCCGGTCACTTGCTCTGGTCCGATCTTGCCGTGAACGAGCAGCGCGCCGAGCGCGAAGGCAAGGGAGTACTGGGCATGCGACGTGGTTTCCGGCATGCCGGGAAAGAGCTCTGCGGCTTCGGCAAACGTGTTCACGTCTATCGCGGATACGTCATGCGCGGCGAATCCGTGTTCCTCAACGAGCTGGCCGAGGGCGTCGATTGCGCCATGCGCCCATCGGCATATCGGATAGGGCTTTATGTAATTCTGCTCGACCGTCCAGTGCTGGCCGAGATCGCCCCAGCGTTCCGCGACTTCTTCGGCTTCGATGGTTGCAGCCGGGGCTCCCTCGAACCCTTCCTCTGCCAGCAGCACCGCCATGAGGCCCGTGAACGCGCCCATGCCGGAGCCGTCATGCAGCATGGTCGGGTTTGCGATTTCGCGCATCATCTGGCTGCGCGGCCCATGGTATTCGGCGATGCCAAGCGCCTGCCGGAGCCGATCAGCGTCAAGGTGCCGCAGTCGTGCGCCGAGCGCCGCGACACCAAGCGCGTTCCAGGCCCCGGACGTGTGGTAGTCGCTGACCGTCGCATGGAGCGACAGCGCGGCGCGGGCGGCGATCTCGTAGGAAATTGCAAGTGCGGCGAGTGCGTCGCGCGCCGAAAGTGCCGGTTCGTTCTCGGCCAGGGCGCAGAGCGCCGGCACGACGGCGCACCCGATATGGCCCTTGGTCGGATTGAAGCCGTCATGAGCGTCAAGATTGTCGGTCTGCGTCGCTGCCGCGAAGGCGGCTCCCGGAATCGAGGCCGTCCGGCCGTCGAAGAGGAGGGTGGCCGTCTCGGCGGGGGTGCTCGCCGCATGAAACCGCACCGCGTGATTGCGGGCGATCCGGCCGGCGTCAAGACGCGCGGAACCCGCCGTGACGCCGAGCGTGTCAACGAGCAGCGTGGCCGTGAAGTCGAGTGCGCTTTCCGGCACGTCGGGCGTGCCAAGCACGAACTCTGCGAGATCATCGATGATCATGTGCGGGGCCTTTCAAGTAGCGTGCCGAATCCCGGAACGGGATCATCGATTCCAAGGCGGCGAAGCGCCTCGTGCATCATTGCCTGGTTTGAACAAATCGCGGGCTTGCTAATGGCCTGTTCGAGACATGCGAGGGTTTCGACGCTGCGCATGTCCGTGCAGGAGAGAACGACGGCATCTGCATCGTCATGGTCGGCGCAGATCCCGGAGGCAAGGACCTCGTCGGGAGTCATCGCGCCCTGTTCCTCGTTGCTGAGCGGCTCCGTGACTTCTGATCGCCGGACGGTTTCGATGCCTGCCTCTGCAAGGAACTCGACGGCCAGGTCGTTGATTGCCGGAACATAGGGCGAGGAAAGTCCGACCCTTTTTGCACCCAGCACCTGAAGCGCGGAGACGAGGGCGCCTGCCGCGGTCACCGTTTCCGCGCCGCTCACGGACTTGGCGCGGGCCGCGAGCTTCCTGTCAAAGTCGGGACCGTGTGCAAGCGTCGCCGAAGTGCAGCCGTAGAGGATGATGTCGGGTCTGACACCCATGAGCAGGCGGAGTGGCTCGTCGATGTCCGATGCGCCGAGCCCATGCATCTGGGAATCGTCCGGTATCAGATCCGCGTCATATCCACCAAGGCGGGCGGCGTGGACGGAGATGCCCGGAGGGCTCATGAGCGTCATGTCCGGCTCGAGATTCGTGTTCGTGAAAGGGACGAGCAGGCCCAGCCGGGCTCGTCCGCGGGTTCGTGTCATGGCAAATTTTCCCCGATCCATGTCTCAAGTAGGCAGATGGCATTGTCCAGTTCCCTTTCCGGACCGATCGTCATGCGAAGGCAGTGGGGAAGGCCTGCTGCACCCTGCGCACGCAGGACGGCACCTCCGGAACGGAGCCGTGCCTCGGCGGAACGCGCACGTTCCTGCGTTTCAAGATCCAGAAGCAGGAAGTTGGTGCAGCTGGAAGGACAGCGCATGCCCAGCGCAGCCAGTTTCGCTGCCGCCTGGTCTAGTCGTTCCGCAGTCATCGCGCAGGTCTCGCGCATGTATGCATCGTCCCGCAGCACGGCACGCGCGGCTGCCTGCGAGATGGCGGAGACGTTGTTGGGGTTCAGGACCTTTCGGACCTCGGCCGCAACTCCCGTCGGAAACGTGCCCCATCCCACGCGGCAGCCCGCCAACCCGTATGCCTTGGAAAACGTGCGCAGGATCACCGTGTTCCCTGTTGCGACCATGTCGAATACGGGCGCATCAAGATGATCGGCGAATTCGCCGTAGGCCTCGTCTATGACGAGCAGGATGTCCTCGCGGAGACCGTCGCGGAGACGGCGGATCTCGCCTGTCGGGATGCGGGTTCCGGTCGGGTTGCCGGGATTGGCGAGGAAGACGCAGCCGGTATCCGGCCGAACGGCTTCGAGAAGGGCATCTGCCGACACCGTGCAGTCGGACTCGGGTGCCGTGTCGAACCGGGCCTCGCTTGCCTGCGCGGCGCTGCGAAAATACGGGTAGGCGTGTTCCGGTGCGAGAACCGAACGGTGCGGACCGGCAAACGCGCGTGCCAGGCAGCCGATCAGTTCGAGTGATCCGCTGCCGCAAAGGATCGTATCTGGATCTACGTCGTGCCGCGTTGCAATCATCGAACGCAGCTCGGTCCAGTCAGGGTCCGGGTACAGCGCCGCATCGGTCATGGCCGCCACGGCAGCGTCGAAAGCGCCGGGGCAGGGCGGACGGAAGCTCTCGTTTTGCGCCAGTGAAGGTGCAGGGTGGCCGTCCGCGCCCCCAAGACCGGCGAGTGCGTAGGGCGCCATCGCCGCGACATGCTTCCGTGCACGAGTCATGGAGACCGCCCATAGACATGTCGCGCGGCATCCGGACTGACAAATCCGGCCTGCACGTCGCTTTCGAGCATGGCGGGCGGGCGCTGCGCGGGAGCCCCGAACCCGCCCCCGCCCGGGGTTTCGAAGATCAGGCGCTCGCCAGACCTTATGCGAACCTCGCCCTTGCCCGACAGATCCGGACCCTCCTCGCCGATCCGGATGCGCCCCGGCGCGCCGTCCAGGCCTTCGCCGCGACCACGTGCCGGGTTCCTGACACGTTCGACGGAGAGGAACAGGAGCATGTCCTGGTCCAGCGCCGGGCTGATCTCGATTCGCTGCCCAAGTCCGCCGCGCATCCGGCCGGGGCCGCCAGAATCCGTGCGCAGTTCGCGGCGGTGAAACAGGATCGGTGCCACCGCCTCCGTGGTTTCCACCTGGCTGCCCCAGACACCGCTGGGAAACGCCGTGGCCGACAGGCCGTCACGTGCTGGCCGCGCGCCTGTACCGCCGTTGAAGACAAGCTCCAGGGCAAACTGGACGTCCCCTCTTTCAACCGCTTCGGGTGCATGTCGAAGCGGGAGGTCGTACATGCAGGACGCGCCTTCGGCAGGAACCATGTCGGGAAGTGCCTGCGCCAGGCATCCGAAGACAAGGTCAGGCGTCATCTGCCCAAGCGTATGGCGCATCGCGACCGGGGACGGCGGCCTGGCATTCAGTATGCAGCCGGGCGGTCCCGTGACATGAAAGGGCTCGAGCGAGCCGGCATTGTTGGGGATGTCGGGGCCAATGATGCAGCGAAGGGCGAAGACCGTGTATGCGGCGGCATAGTTCAGCGGCACGTTGATGCCTTTCGGGATGCACGGGTCGGTGCCGGCAAAGTCGACCAGCACATGGTCCTCCGCAATGGTGAGGGCGGCGCGCAGCGCCAGCGGGCTGTCATACCCGTCCACGGTCATTGTGCATTTCCAGGTCCCCTTCGGCAGCTCCGCGATGATGTCGCGCGTACCCCGGCGCGAGGTCTCGACGATGTAGCGCGACAGGTCCCGGAGGTCGGCGAGGCCGAATTCATCCATTGTCTGGCACACCCGTGCGGCACCGGCCTCGCAGCACGCTATCAGCGCATAGATGTCGCCCTCGTTGGCGATCGGTTCGCGCGAGTTCGCCTTCACGATGTCGAGCAGGAGGCCGTTCACCTCGCCGGCCTCCACCAGCTTGCATGGCGGTATCATGAGACCTTCGTCGTGGATGTCCGATCCCTCGGGACCCATGCCCTGTCCGCCGAGATCCACGAGGTGCGACGTGCAGGAGGTGAAGCCCACGAGGCGGCCTTCATGCATGATCGGCATCATCAGGAGAAAATCGTTCAGGTGACCGGACGCGATCCATGGATCGTTGGTCATGTAGATGTCCCCGGGCCGCATGTCCTGAGCCGAAAAGCGGGCACGGAGAGATTCCACGGCCATTGCCATCGTGTTGACATGCCCGGGCGTGCCGGTCACGGCCTGGGCGAGCATCCTGCCTTCGGCATCGAAGATTCCGGCCGAAATGTCGCCGCATTCGCGCACGATCGGGCTGAAGGCGGCGCGGATGAGGGCCTGGCCCTGCTCCTCGACCACGGCGAGCAGCCTGTCCCAGAGGACCTGAAGGCGCGTGTTGTCCACCGTCATGGCAATGCTCCGTCCTGCCAGGTCATCCAGATGTTCCCTGCCCCGTCCACCCTTGCGTCGAAATCAGCGCTCACCAAGGTCGTCGTCTGCGGCTCCGTAATCAGTGCCGGCCCCGACAGGCAAGCGCCGTTCGGCAGGTCCGCGCGGTCGTAGACTGCAGCTTCGCGCCATTCCCCGGTGACGTCGCAGAGGATCATGCGGGATCCGGCAGGACTCGCGGTGGACCGAGCCGGTGCGGAGGGTGCCGGGCCGAATTCCGGAACCTCCGAAGCGAGATGAAGCGCCCAGTTCAGAATCTCGATCTTCATGTCCGGAACGGTACGGCTGAACTGTCGGCTGTACTCGGCCCCGAAGGCGCTGCGCAGACTTTCCGCATCGGACGTCTCCAGGTCGCGGGGAGGGACGGTGACCTCGATCTCGTGGCCCTGTCCATGATATCGCATGAAGGCCACGCGGCGCTCGGTCAATGGCCCGTCCGGTGCGCCGGCCCTGACAACAGTGCGCGCTTCGTTGGCCATGTCCTTGAAGAACCTGTTGATAGCGTCGACGTCGAGAGATTCGAGCGTCGTGTATCTTGATCGGACGATTTCGTAGGAAACCGGTGCGTGAAGGAATCCCACGGCGGAACCGACACCGGGGTTCCTTGGAACGACTACCGTGCGGACACGGGTTCGCCGCGCGAGGCGGGTGGCATGAAGCGGACCGTTGCCGCCGATGGCGATCATGGCGTGGTCGTCAAGGTTTCTGCCGGATTCCACCGCGTGCATCCGCCCGGCGCTCGCCATGTTCTCGTCCGCGATCTCGGTCACCGCGAGAGCCGCGCGGTCGGGATCGAGGCCAAGGGCATCACCGACCTTCCTTTTCAGCACCGCCCTTGCAGCACTTGGATTCACGTTGATGCGCGACTTGGCGAAGCCGTCCGGTGCAATGAGTCCCTGCACGATGTCGGCATCCGTGACCGTTGGCTGCTTGCCGCCGTTCCCGAAGGCGGCCGGCCCCGGGTCTGCCCCCGCGCTTTGCGGTCCGACGCGAATCCGCCCGAGCCGGTCAACGCTGGCGATGGAGCCGCCGCCGGCACCGATTTCGATCATCTCGATGACCGGAATGCGTACCGGCATGCCCGAACCCCTGATGAACCGTTCCGCGCGTGCGATTTCGAATTTCCTGGCGGTCTGGGGCCGGAAGCCGTCGATCAGGCAGAGCTTGGCCGTCGTGCCACCCATGTCAAAAGAAATCACCTTGCTCTTGCCGGACTCGCGGGCGAGCCGTGCGGCCAGGATCGCGCCTCCGGCCGGGCCGGATTCAACCAGCCGCACCGGAAGGCGCGAGGCGGTCTCAAGAGTCGTCATGCCGCCGCTCGCGGTCATCATCAGGATGGGACAGGCCAGCCCCGCCGCTCGGAAGCGCGCCTCGAAGTCCGCGAGATAACGCGACATGAGCGGCTGGATGTAGGCATTGGCGACCGTGGTGCACAGCCGGTCAAACTCGCGCGCTTCGGGGCTGACCTCGTGGCTGACCGAAATCACCAGGTCTGGCAGCCTTGCGCGGAGCATCTCGCGGAGACGCAATTCGTGGGTCGGGTTCGCGTAGGAATGAAGCAGGCAGATTGCGACCGCGTGGATTCCTTCGGCTTCAAGCCGCCCAGCCAAGGCCGCCACCGCGTCTTCGTCGAACGGAACGAGTTCTTCGCCACGTGCATTCATCCGCCCGCCCACGGTGAATGTCCGCGTTCGAGGCACGATCAGGTCAGGCTTTTCGAGATTGATCGCATACTGGCTGTAGCGCCGTTCATAGGCAATTTCGAGGATGTCGCGGAAGCCTTCGGTCGTGATCGTGCCGACCTTCGCGCCTCGGCGTTCGATCAGCGCATTTGTGGCGAGCGTGGTGCCGTGGATGAAGCCGCCGATTTCGTCCCAGGCCGCCGAGGCCGCAGTCAGTGCAATACGAGCGCCCTCAAGGGCACCGAGCGCCGGCTCTGCAGGAGTTGTCGCGGTCTTGGTCGTTGCCAGGATTCGCCCGTCACCGTCGACAAGTACGGTGTCCGTAAAGGTTCCTCCGATATCAATGGCAAGGCGCAGGGCGCGTGGCGAAGGCATGGAGCGGGTTCCGAATGGTCGGGTTGCTGATCTGGTCGGGTCGGTGGCTGCTGCCATGGGAGCAGCCATCGGGCCACGAGATCGCAACCGGTCGACCTGCGAAGCGTCGCTATGCACCTTATGGCCGGCATTTCGTCACGAGCCTTGTTCTTCCACATGTTCCGAAGTTGGAAAGAAACGGCATTTCCGTCAACAAAAATCACGTGCTGAATCGCGTTGAGACAGATTCTGGTCCAGCAAGCCTCGCGAAGCCCTTCATCCGTCGGTTCGTGGCAAGTTCGAGGTCGGGTCATGGGCGGCTTCAGACAGAATTCGTCCCCGGCGAGGCGTACCGGCAATTGCCACCTCGATCTCCGCACCGGGAACGTGCGCGGCCTGGTCAATATACGCGAATGCCAGGATCTTGCCGACGCTGTGGCCGTAGGCGACGGAAGTCGTGGCGCCGATGACCTGTCTGTCCCGCAGGACGGCCTCGCCGCCATGCCCATCATTGACGCCATCTGGCTCGACTTCGAGATAGGCGCAGATCCAGGGCAAGGCACCCTCCGATGCAGCCCTGGCGCTGCGTCTCGTTGCGTCTGCGCCGAGAAACTCCTTCTCGATGCTGACGAACGGCATGACGTCGGCCTCGGGAAGCGTCACTTCGTTCGTCAGCTCACGCGCACCCTTGAACGCCTTTTCCATCCGGAGAGCGTTCATTGCAAAACTGCCGTAGTCCGCGATGCCATGTGGAGTTCCAGCTGCCCAGAGCGCTTCGTACACCGTCCGACAGGCGTCTTTCGGCATGTGAAGTTCCCAGCCAAGCTCGCCCGCATAGGACATTCGGAGGGCAAGCAGCGGGCGGCCGGCAACCGTGATGTCTTGCGCCGAAAGCCAGCGGAAGCCCGCGTTGGAAAGGTCGGCATCTGCGCACGCATTCAACACGTCCCGTGCGCGCGGGCCGCTCAAGGCCAGCGCCGACCAGGCTTCGGAGTGCGAGGTGATTCTTGCGTCCTCCCCGGCAAGGTTGTTGCGCAGGTGGTCTATCAGTACGTTCTCGAAAAACGCAGCGCAGACAAGGTAGTAGCGCTCGGAATTCAAGCGCGTAACCGTGGTTTCGAGCTCGATCCGTCCGCTCCGGTTCAGCATGTGGGTGAGCGCCACCGATCCGTTCTTGGACGGCAATCGGTTCGCGACCAGACGATCCAGGAAATCGCGCGCCTGGGGTCCGGCGACCTCGACTTTAGCGAACGCCGTGATGTCCATGATGCCGACCCGTTCACGGACCGCCCGCACCTCCTCGCCAATCATGTCGTGGACGACGTTCCGGCGGAAGGAGTAGTGGTCGCGCTGCGCGACGCCGTTCTTTGCAAACCAGCGCGGGCGTTCAAAACCGAATACCTCCTCGTGCACGGCCCCTTTTGCATGGAGCAGGTCATGGATGGGCGAGGGCTTGACCGGTCGGCCTGCGAGGCGATTGAAATCCGGAAACGGGATTTCGTGGCGCAGGCAATAATCCTCGTGCGCCTTCGTCACCTGCCAGCTCTTCGTCGCGTAGGGGCCGAATCGGCGAGGATCGAATTCGCGCATCGAGATGTCCGCCGCACCGTGGACCATCCATCGCGCCAGTTCCCGGGACAGGCCGGGTCCCCATCCGATGCCGATCTGCGTGCCGCAGCAGCACCAGTAGTTGCGCACGCCCGGCGCAGGACCGATCAGCCAATGGCATTTTGTTTGAGCGCAGGGCCTGAGCGGATTTTCTTTCGCGATCGCGCGGCGTTGTTTTCATGATGATTTGCGCCTTCATCGATTTTTTCTTCCGAGGGGGTTGACACCGTCTCCGTTCCATGGGA
>JAJEGW010000027.1 GCA_022819605.1 Silicimonas sp.
TGCCACAAGCAGGGCAGCCGGCAATAGTTTCAAGTTCGAGTTCATGTGCTTTGCTCCTTGCTAAGCGTTTGTTGGTTTGCGGACCGAGGCCCGCATGAAGGTTGAAGGGTTGACTAGAAGCTCATCACCAGGCCGAGAGACCAGGTGTCCTTCTCCGTTCCTGCCGCGTCGTCCTTGGTCGCGTAACCAAACTCGGAATTGCCGTACCCGAACTGGAGCGTGGCTCCGCCGCCCAGAGCGTACGTGGCCGCTACACCGAAGCCGGTATTGTCCGCACCGCCCTTTTCGTTCCGGCCGAAGTTGACGTTTACCGTCGTGGCGCCTGACGAGTATGTCGCGCCAAGACCGACATGCGACGTGTCTTCAGCCCCGTCATTGCTCGTCTGGGAGTAGTTCAGCGCGCCGCTGATCTCTCCGAAGGCAGCCGTGACGCTCACGCCGGAGACGCTGGCGCTGTCATGCTGCTGGAAGCCGACGCCGATCCCGAAATCGCCGAAGCCGCCCTTGGCGCCGACGCCGATGACGTCGCCCATGCCGGCACCGCCTGCGTCCTGCTCGAACGAGAGGGCAATTCCAAGATCCCCGAAAGTGTTGTCGTAACGCAGGATCTGGCCGTCGTTGCTGCCGTCGAGGCCGGCATTGCCATTGTAACCCGCGTGACCCGTATGGTTGTCGGCGATCGCGCCGGCACCGCCGACCTCAGAAAGCGCCCAGTCGAAGCCGCCGTCGGTGTCACCCAGAGTGACGTTTCCGAAGGGACCCTTGATGTAAGCCGCAACACCGCCGTCGTCGGAGCCCACGGAACCGGCATCCTCGTCGAGATCAACCGCAGTTCCGAAAGTCAGGCCGGCGTCTGTCATGGACTCCATCTTGAAGGTGACGTCAACGTCCTGATGAAACTCAGCGTCGCCACTGCCGCCGTCTGCGATTCCCGCTTCGGCAAAGCCCGAAAGCGTCACGCCCTGGGCATAAGCCGCGCCCGACATCGTCACGAGTGCCGTGGTCGCAAGAAGTGCTTTCTTCATAATCGTTTCCTCTTTCTGTTCTTTAGGCAGACTCCACTTCCGCGATGCTCGTGATTGCGAGATGAAACGTCGCAAAGGAGCTTTTTTTCCTTGTGCCGCATGGATGCTGCCACGACGCAACGTGACCTGAAGCGCCTCGGATCCGACGCAACTTGTTTGCCAGCTGCTTGCCAATGGTTTGCCAGTCCGACGTGCAGACATGCGGACGCTTTGGCTCGTGCAGGGATTGCCTCTACGCAAGTTCTTGTCAGGGCCCGCCCCGTTCAGGGCTGAAGTGGTCGCGTCCACGATTTCGCTCGTGAATTGCAACTCAAGAAGGCTCCCGACAAGCATCGCCAATGGCGCCGAGTGCCGCAAAGGACCCTCAATTTCGAGGACCTGGAAACGGTACTTCGAAGTCCGTACATTGCGGGAATGCGTGCTGCCGATCACCCTCCCTCGAACGTGACACAAGGCGTATTCAGCGGCGCTTTCACTCCGACGTGTCTCCGGATCCGGCCGATTGACAGCGCGGCTTCGAAATCGCCGCAAGCGAACATGTTCTCGATGCACGACGCCTGCGAACAGGGTTGAATCCCGTTCGTGCAATGGCTCTTATACTCCTCGGGACTGTTCACCAACGGACAGGGAGGCATGCCGTACGGTTCCACGACATCCGCCATCCGGTGAGGATCGCGCATGCCCGAATGGATTTCCTTTCCGCGGTGCGTGCGGATTTCCGGCTGGGTCTCGAGCCCGGCAGTGTATACGCACGCATGCGTCGTGCGCCCCTTGGCGATGAACCTGTTCTTGACCTGTTCCCGTTCCAAGACCATCAGCGCATGACGGCGCGGACAGCACAGCAAGTTCTGCAGGGCTGAACGGCAATTTCCTCAAGAGAGTTCAATGAACTCGATGCCCGGAGGCAGTTCCGTCCTGTCCAGCTCGATTTCGCAGTCCGCGAATGCGCGCGCCGGCGGCAAGTTTTGAGCGCGGGGGTCGCCCAGCGCAATCAGGGCATCGCCTGTCCAGTGATGCACTTTGATACCGCCGAAGAGCTTGTGCGCGTGGGCGTTGCCAAGGGCGTCGTCCCGAGGGATTGGAGATCATCTTCGGAAAATCCAGCCGCTCCGCCAGCTTGGCGTTGACAAACCCATGTGCGCGGTAGAAGCTTTAGAGCTTGGCCTAAACAATCAGAAAAGGCACTCGACCTTGCGACCCGAAACACTGCAGGGCGAACAGCAGACAGTTGTTGCCGTTTTGCAACTCCTGTACCACCATAGTTGATGCACCGTGCCCGCGAACTTTATATCTGCATCGAATTTCATATCAGTGTCGTGCGGGCCAACGTCGACTTAAGTTTTGCACGGCCCGACTGAACTCAAACTAAAGATCAGAAAGAGGAAACGATTATGAAGAAAGCACTTCTTGCTACCACGGCACTCGTGACGATGTCGGGCGCGGCCTATGCCCAGGGCGTGACGCTCTCGGGCTCTGCCGAAATGGGAATAGCCGACGGCGGCACTG
>JAJEGW010000056.1 GCA_022819605.1 Silicimonas sp.
GTCGCCCTCGGCAGGCGTCAGGTCGAAGTCGAAATCCGCGTCGAGGACGGTCATGCGCCAGACGTTAGCGCATGCGCGAAATTGTTACCAGCGAAAAATGCGCCCGACGGCTGCCATCACTCTAGGACCGAACGCTTACGAACCTATCAGCAATTGCAATGCACCGAAAAGCAACATCAGCAGTTGCCAATCCTGGTACCTGCTCCCTGACCGCTGTTCCGGGCGCACGGCAATGCTTTGCGGTGTCGTCCGTGCCCGCCTGCAGCGTGTCCAAGATCCGCATGCGAGTCGCGATGGCAGGCCACCGGCCGTCCCGCCAGGCCCAGGCGTTCGGCGCGGACCGGGCTTCCTTGATCGCGACGGGCGAAGCCGCACGACCGCAAAATCGCGGGACACGCACGTCTTGACAAGGGCAGCGCTGATCGTGAAATACAAATTTATGCAGAATTAATACCAATCCTGTTATGCTCAGAAACCTTGACGGACCCCTGCCCAGAATGAATGCCCTGCGCGCCTTCGAGGCCGCGGCGCGCCACGAGAGCATTGCCCGCGCCGCCAAGGAGCTGGGACTCAGGCAGTCCGCCGTCAGCCGCCTTGTCGCGAACCTGGAGCGCGAAATCGGAATCCGGCTGTTCGCGCGCACCGGCCGCGCTGTCAGCCTCACGCCAGCTGGAGATGCCTACCATCGCGGAGTCGCCGTCGGCCTGGAGCGCATCGCCGCGGCCAGAGACTTGGTCTCAGACCTCGCGAAGGACGGGCGGGTGACGATCGCCTGCGGGGGCTCCACCTCGGAGATGTTCCTCAGGCCGAGGCTGAGGCACCTGCAGCACGGCCTCGGCGAGGACGCGACCGTCCGTCTCCTGCATTGCGAGGACGACTACCTGAACCTCCCGAACGTGACGAACGCCGACAGGATCGACCTCGTCGCGAGCTACCGTGACGTCGACGGCGTGCCCGACGACGAGGTGGCGGTCTTTCCCGAGGCGATGGTGCCGGTGTGCTCGCGCGGGTTCGCTTCCGACCATGCGGACGTGCTGAGAGGGCCGGTGGCGAATTGGGGGGCGCTGCCGTTTCTCCGCTTCGCGCGGCCGTCCCTCGGCTGGGCGACCTGGGACGACTGGTTCGAAACGGTCGGGCGTCCGAAGCCCCCGCCCCACTACGAAAATTACGACGACTACGCGTACATGATCGGCGAGGCCGTCACAGGGCAGGGTCTTGCGCTCGGCTGGCGGAACTTCATCGACCGCCTGCTCGACAACGGATCGCTGGTCGTGGCCGCAGGTGAATTTCTTGAGACCGACCGGCCATTTGCCGTCAGGCTCACCGAGCATGGCCGCGGACGCCCAGCCGCCCGCCAGTGTCTTGCCGCGTTCCGCGCCCTGGCGGGCGGCGGACCGCGCACGGCTTGACAACGCCTGCCCCGCCCGCGACATGCAAGACTGTCTGCAAGCCGACGCCGAATCCGCCATGCCGAACAGACCCGACGGATCCCTGCCCCGGATGGCTGCCCTTCGCGCATTTGACGCCGTGGTGCGCCATGCGAGCTTCACCCTCGCTGCCGAGGAACTGGGAATCCGGCAGCCCGCCGTCAGTCGCTACATCGCGGAACTGGAGCGCGGCCTCGATGCCCGGCTGCTCGAACGCAGAGGCCGCATTGCAAGTCTTACGCCGGCGGGGGAGGCCTACCATCTCGCCGTCGTCCTCGGCATGGACCGCATCGCCGCGGCCGCGCGCGCAGCGGAGAGCCTTGCGGAGGACCGGCAAGTGACCGTCGCCTGTTCCCACGAGGCGTCTCATTTTCTGGTCATGCCGCACTACGCAGACCTGCGCCACGCGCTCGGCGAGGACATCGGCATCCGCGTGCTGACCTGCCATCACTCCGTCCGGGACCTGCCCACCGACCCGACCGCCGACATACGGCTGACCTGGGACCCGGCAGGCACCAGGTCGGAGGACCGCGCGGTGATTTTCGGTGAGGAGGTGAGGCCGGTCTGCTCGCCCGCATACGCCGCCGCGCACGCGGAGACCCTTGCCGGTCCCGCCGCTGGCTGGAGCGAGCTGACGCTCCTTGATCTGATGCAGACCAATGCGGGATGGGCGACCTGGGAGGACTGGTTCTCGGTCACCGGACGGCCGGACTGGCCGCCGCGCCGCATCGAATTCGGCAGCTACGTCGATGTGCTGGAAGCCGCCGTCGCCGGTCGCGGAGTCGCGCTCGGCTGGCGCCATTTCGTCGAACGGTTCCTGGAGGTCGGCACGCTGGTCGCGCTCGGCGACAGGTTCGTCGGTTTCGACCGCACCTTTTGCGGCGTGCTCACCGAAAGGGGGCGCCGCAAGCCGCTCGCGCGACGCTGCCTCGATTTCCTCGCAGACGGGATCGCCGATGCGGCACACGCCTGAGGGCCGGTCCAGAGCCCCGGTGCCCCCATCCTGAGAGCGCCGCTTCCCGAGTCTCATGAGCCCAATTTCGGCAAGTTTCCGCCCAATTTGGCCTGTCGCGGGTCCCGTAACGTGATCGACTCCAAACGAGCACGGTGCGGGCCTTGACACGACGCGTGCCGTTAAGGGATGAATCCTTGACCCCTTTTCCTGCGAAAGGAGGGACGACTCCACGTGAATCTGTTTGCCACGACATTCCGGTCAACGCTCGCACGCGCCTTTCCAGAGAAAACGCTTTTCCTTCGATCGGATGGCGAAACAAGGTTCATTCGGCTCACGCCCTTCGTCCAAGTCGCCGGAATTTCCGGCTGCGCGCTGGTCCTCTGCTGGACAATCGTGTCGTCTGCCATGGTGGTGATGCACGGTTTCGGTTCCGGCACTCTCTACGAACAGGCGCTCCGCGATCAGGCCATTTATGAATCGCGCCTCAACAAGCTGGCGGTCGAGCGCAATGTGCGCGCCAAGGAGGCGGCCGACGCCTACGAACGACTTGCCGCTGCCCTGGAAGAGATATCGACGATCCAGGCCCAGCTGCTCCGTTCCGAAGATCGCCGCCGCGAACTGGAGGCCGGAGTCGACGTGATGGCCGGCACGCTTCGCAAGTCAATGAATGAGCGTGACGAAGCGCGCTCGCAATCCGAAGCCTTGCTTGCCAAGCTGAACGATAACGCCAAGGGGCTTGGTGCCGAGACTACAGAAGAAGAGCTTGCCGCAACACTTGGATTCCTGACTGCAGCGCTGGCCGGCGTTGCGCAGGAAAGGGACGAATTGCAAAGAACCTTTGACGCGGCGGAGGATCGCCTCGACGAGGTCGCGTTCGAGAAAAGACTCGAGGTCGAACGAAACGAACGGGTTTTCCGCCAGATCGAAGATGCCATCGAGACCTCGCTGGCGCCAATCAAGGACATGTTCGCTGCAGTCGGCCTGCCCACCGACAGCATCATCGAGCAAGTGCGCCGGCGATATTCCGGCCAAGGCGGCCTGCTGTCGCCGGTGGTCCTTTCGACGTCCGGCGAAACCGAGGAAGATCCCCAATTGCTCCGAGCCGGTGAAGTCCTGGAACAGCTTCGTGAAGCCGAACTCTTTCGAGTCGCCGTGCAGAGCTTGCCCTTCGGCTATCCAATTCGAGGCGTACATCGTTCGACCAGCGGCTTCGGAATGCGTTGGGGCAAAATGCACCGGGGCCATGACTGGGCGGGACCGACCGGAACCCCGATTCTTGCAACCGGGGACGGCGTCGTGACCTTTGCGAGACGGCATACAGGGTACGGAAAGATGATCAAAATCAAGCACGATTTCGGCTTCGAGACCCGATATGCACATCTTTCGAGATTCCGGGTGAAAGAAGGGCAAAGAGTCTCGCGCGGAGAGAGAATCGGTGATATGGGGAACACTGGAAACTCGACGGGGACCCATCTGCACTACGAAATCCGCACGCATGGGAAAGCGATCAACCCACTGATTTACATCAAGGCAGCGAGAGATGTTTTCTAAGAGCAAGACAAACGAACCCGACGCAAAACCGAATCCCGGCGAGGCTTTCAAGTCCAGCGCCGGCGAAGACGTTCCGACCGTAAGCGAGGTGCCTGCACGTTCCACGAAGGCCAAGCCGCCACCCTCGGTGCTGGCATCCGACCTCAAGGTCATCGGCAACATCAAGACATCCGGCGACATCAACATCGAAGGCGAGGTGGAGGGCAACATTCACGCTCATCTCCTCACCGTCGGGGAAAGCGCGACCATCAAGGGCGAATGCAACGCTGACGATGTGGTCGTGCATGGACGTGTCATCGGCAAGGTGCGAGGACTCAAGGTACGTCTCACTTCCAACGCGCGCGTCGAGGGCGACATCATCCACAAGACGATTGCAATCGAGTCTGGTGCGCATTTTGACGGATCGGTTCAGCGGCAAAAGGATCCGCCCAGCGTCAAGCCCGGCAACAATGCACCCAAGCCTTCTGGATCGCCGCAGCCTGGAACCCAGACGCAGCCCGGGACCCAGGCGCAGCCCGCATCGATCAAGACCTGAACCGCATGCAATTGAACCGGGGGGCCGTGACTGCGGCACCCTGGTTCTTCATGCGCATCCGCCACAGTCAGCCTTTGAATCAGGCAATTCCCGGACCCGCCCCGGTGGCGCCCGATGTCCGCACGGCTAGGCCGGGAACTTGTCAATCGAGAACAGGACAAGCAATGTGGCGGCAGCGTTCGAAGAAAGGCATTTGACATGCCGCGTCAGGATTCGACGATCATCGACTCAACCGACGACGTTTCCCTTGCAGGAATTTGCAGGCCGATAAGGTCCGTGCCAGACGAAATCGCGGGGGAGGTTCTGAACGATCTTCGCGAAGCCGGATCCGGCCATCCCGAGCTGATCGCGTTCCTGAACAGGGAGTCGCGGAACCGGGACCTTCTTTTGGCCTCGATTGCACTTTCGCCGCATCTTCGCAGCATCGCGACCACTCACCCGGAATGCATCCTGCCGACGTTTTTCGAAGCGCCGGACGAGTTGCTTGATCGCTTGGTCGAGGATGCAAGGGAAGCGTGGCGAACCCACCCTTCCGAAGCGGACCTCATGCAGCGCCTGCGCGAACTCAAGCGCCAGCTTGCCTTCTCGCTGGCGCTCTATGACCTCAGGCGGATCCTCGAAACACGACGGGTCACCTCCTGGCTCAGCGCCTTCGCGCGAGCTGCAACATCGTCGGCGGTCAATCAAGTGCTGAAGGCCGCGCACAATTCCGGCAAGCTGGTCCTGAACAACGAAGAGGAGCCAAGCAGGTCGTCGGGGCTTGCCGTCATCGGCATGGGCAAGCTCGGTTCGGGCGAACTGAACTATTCCTCCGACATCGATCTCGTCGTGATCTACGACCTGAAGGCGGGAATCGTGAGGGATGAAGGAGAGGCTACGCGCATCTTCTCCCGCATGATCCGCCGTCTCATCAAGATCATGCAGGAACGCACTGGAGACGGTTACGTCTTCCGGACCGACCTGCGCCTTCGGCCGGATCCCGGCTCCACGGCGCTTGCCCTGCCTTACGAAATTGCGATGCGCTACTACGAAGACAGAGGCCAGACCTGGGAGCGCGCTGCCTACATCAAGGCTGGCGTCGTGGCCGGCGATCTGCAGACCGGCAGCGCCTTTTGCCAGGAAATGACACCGTTCATTTTCCGCAAATACCTCGACTACGTTGCCATTGCGGACATCCATTCGATCAAGCGGCAGATCCATGCGCACAAGGGATTCGGCGAAATCACCGTGCTTGGTCACAACGTCAAGCTAGGACGGGGCGGCATCCGGGAGATCGAGTTTTTTGCCCAGACCCAGCAACTGATAGCAGGCGGACGCATGCCGGCGCTTCGCACGCGTCCCACGGAGAGGACGCTCGCGGCGCTGGCCGAAGAAGGATGGATCGACCGCAAGACCGAGATCCTGCTCCGGGACGCCTACTGGTTCCTGCGCGATGTCGAGCACCGGATCCAGATGCGCCGCGACGAACAGACGCACTTGCTGCCCGACAACGACGAAGAGCTCGGCGAACTTGCCCTGATGATGGGATTTGAGAGCGCCGAAGCCTTTGCCGACACGTTCCGGGAAACGCTGGAACTGGTCGAGAGCCACTATGACCGGCTCTTCGAACAGGACAAGGAACACCCCGTCGAGGAGGGCAGCTTTGTCTTCGCCGGCGACGACGACGATCCGGACACTCTTGAAACGCTTGACAGGATGGGGTTCAAGCGCCCGTCCGAAGTGTCCTCAATTGTCCGAACGTGGCAATCCGGGCGCTATCGTGCAACCCAGACCGACGCGGCTCGCCATCGCCTTCTCGACCTCATGCCTCGGCTTCTGCAGACATTTGCCGATACCGGGCAACCTGACGAGACGCTCGTGAAGTTTGACACGTTTCTCTCGGGATTGCCGGCTGGCATTCAGCTGTTCTCCGTCCTCGGCAGCAATTCCGGTCTGATGTCTCTGCTGGTGAACATCCTCGGAGCGGCCCCTAAGCTCGCTGCGGTCATAAGCCGCAAGCCGAACATTTTCGATGGCATGCTGGATCCGGCATTGCTGTCGGAACTGCCGGTGCGCCGCGTGCTGTCAGACCGCCTTGACGCCTTCCTCAGCGGAGAGTTCGCCCACGAGGAAATTCTCAACCGCCTGCGCATCTTCGCCGCCGAGCAGAAATTCCTCGTCGGCGTGCGGCTCCTGACCGGCGCGATCAGTGGCGAGCGCGCGGCTTGGGCATTTACGGACATTGCCGATCTGACGATGCAGGCCGCGCTCGCTGCAGTCACTCGGGAAATGGAGGCCGCACATGGTCGCGTCGCTGGCGGCAAAGCGACGATCGTCGGCTTCGGAAAACTCGGCAGCCTGGAGATGACGGCAGATTCCGACGTCGACATCATCCTGCTCTACACGCACGACCCCGACTGCTCGGAATCCGATGGCGGCAATCCGATCGACCCGGTTCGCTACTACACCCGGCTGACGCGACGCCTGATCGCCGCCCTGTCCGCCCCGACCGCAGAGGGCGTGCTCTACGAGGTTGACATGCGCCTTCGGCCCTCCGGCAACAAGGGCCCGGTCGCTACCAACATCAGGGCCTTCAGCAGGTACCAGCGCGAGGAGGCATGGACTTGGGAACACATGGCGCTGACGCGCGCGCGCGTCGTTGCCGGCGACCAGACGCTTGCCCTTGACGTCTGGGAAGTGCTTGACGACGTTCTCTTCACCGCCCGAGACGTGAAGAAGTCCGCAAAGAACATGTCGGAGATGCGGCAGCGCATCGCGGACGAGAAGCCTCCTTCGAATGTCTGGGACCTGAAGCTTGTCCCGGGCGGCCTGATCGACATCGAGTTCATTGCACAGTTCCTGCGGCTGCATGCCGGGCATGTTCTTGACGACGTCCCGGCACCGGGAGCCGAAACTCGGTCGACGCTCGAAGCGCTTGGACCGGTGATGATCGGCGCGAACGAGACGGCGACACTCGTCGCTGCCCTGCATCTCTATACCCAGATCCAGCAAGTCATTCGCCTTTGTCTCGAGGAACGGTTCGACCCGGAAACCGCGCCCCGCGCGTTCCGGGAACTGATGCTCGGATGTGTCGACTTTCCGGACTTCGACACGCTTGTGGCTCATATGGAGGTAACCGCAAAGGCGGTGAGAGAAGTGTTCACGCGCACGATCGTGGAAGGGAAGCTGTGCGTCGAAATGGATGGGTGACGCCCGCTTCCGGGACGAACGAACGATCGGAAGGTTCACTACCTCGTAATGATTTCGGGACCCATGACCGAGTTTGGCAGGAAGGTGCTGAGCCAGGGCACGTAGGTGACCAGGATCAGGAACACTACCAGGACCGCCAGGAACGGCAATGCGGCGCGCACGACGGCCATCATCGGCATGCCTGCAACGCCAGACGTCACGAAGAGATTCAGCCCCACGGGCGGAGTGATCATGCCGATTTCCATGTTGACCACCATGATGATGCCCAAGTGAATCGGATCGATTCCAAGCTCGACTGCGATCGGGAAGATCAGCGGGGCAACGATCACGAGCAGCCCTGATGGCTCCATGAACTGCCCGCCGATCAACAGGATGACGTTCACGACGATCAGGAACGCGACAGGCCCGTAGCCAACTTCCAGCATCGCGGCGGCAATGGCCTGGGGAATCTGTTCGTCGGTCAGCACGTGCTTCAAGAGAAGTGCGTTCGCAATGACGAACAGAAGCGTGATCGTCAGTTTCCCGGCTTCCAGGAGCGTGTGCCGGGTGTCCGGATGAACGAACGACGTGATCAAGGCCTGTGGCTTGCGATACAGCGGCAGGTTTGCCGCATCCGAGGCCGTCGCGAGCGGGCCCATGTCGCGATAGACAAAGCAGGCAACAATGAAAGCGTAGACCGCTGCAACCGCGGCGGCCTCGGTTGGCGTGAATACCCCGCCATAGATGCCGCCAAGTATGATGAGTATGAGAAAAAGGCCCCAGCCGGCCTCACGTCCGCTCTCGAATATTTCCCGAAAGCCCTTCCATTCACCTCGTGGCAGGTTGCGGACCCTGGCTATCACGTAAATCGTGATCATCAGCATGAGACCTGCGACAATGCCGGGAATGACGCCGGCGAGAAACATCCGTCCCACCGAAACCTCGACCGCCGCTGCGTAGACAACCATGACAATGGAGGGCGGAATCAGGATGCCGAGCGTGCCGGCGTTGCAGATGACTCCCGCCGCGAATTCCTTCGAGTATCCAACTTGACGCATGCCGGCCACCACGATCGTGCCGATCGCGACGACCGTGGCGGGAGAAGACCCCGACAGGGCCGCAAAGAGCATGCAGGCGAAGACGCCGGCGATGGCCAGGCCGCCCGGCAAGTGCCCGACGCAAGCGACCGAAAACCGGATGATCCGGCGCGCAACGCCACCCGTCGTCATGAAAGCCGATGCCAGAATGAAAAATGGAATCGCAAGCAGCGTGAAGTGCCCCTCGAAAGCCTCGAAGAGCGTACCCGCCACGGAGGCAAGCGAACTCTCCGAGAAAACCAGAAGGAACAGCGTTGAGGACAGCCCGAGCGCAACTGCGATCGGAACACCTAGCAAGAGGAGCCCGATCACCGTCGAGAACAGAAGGACGACCTCCACTACCGCTGCTCCCCCTCGCCTGTCCTGATCTCCGCCAACTCGTCGTCGACCTCGTGACTGACAACCAGCCGGTCGGACGTGCCCTGCAAGATGCGCCATGCCGCCTGCAGGAACCGGAAGAACAGGAGCGCCGCGGATACGGGCAGCACAATGTAGGGGATTGCCTTCGGGACTTTTTCGAAGGGCGGGTCGCCCGGATACAGCAGCCAGCCCTCGATGAATCTCAGGAAGCCTGGCAGTGGAATGTCGTTGACCTCATAAAATGACTGGCTTCGGAAGGTGTCGCGGAAGCCCAGGGGAAACCAGCGCCCCTCCGTTGGAGGCAAGTCTGCAAAGACCGCCCAGTAATCGTATCCGCCTTTCAGGAGCAGGAATGAGAACGCGATGCAGCAAGCGACCGAAACCAGGCCAAGTACGCGGCGTGCCCGCGGCTGCACTGCATTGATGATCAGGTCGACGCCCAGGTGCATGCCCTTCTTGACCGCGTAAGACGCGCCAAGAAGCACGAGCCAGCCGAAGGCAAAGACTGTAAGTTCAAGTGCCCAGAGTATGTTCGAATTGAAAACGTAGCGGGCGATGACGTTCGCAAAGGTCAATAGGGTCATCAGCCCCAGAAGCGCCGCAATCAGCGTTTCCTCGATCGCATCCGTCCAGTTCGCACGCATTGCCAATGTCCCCGTTCTGCCACGTTCACTACCCGAACCGGGCCTCCATTGCACCTTGCAAGGCAAACCTCCTCAAACGCGAGAAGGTTGAAGCGACGAGCGCGCCGCCGGCTACATGCGTCATGTGTCATGCGTCATGCGTTAGGGCGTCACACCGACGTCCGAAACCGCGAACGGTCTAGGCGCGAATTGCGTGAATGCACGGACATGGATCGAGGTCGCAGCTTCAGCCCGAGGATGCACTTGTGAGATGCAAATCGTTCCAGGAACTCGTGCTCGGATTCCTCCTTGACGGAATTGCGGGCGAACTCGGAAGCACGCCCGCATCGGGCTCTACATGCTCATGTTGATGTCTTGGGCGGCGTCGATCAGCGCAGCCGGAACATCATCCGAGAACTTGTTCCAGACCGGACGCATTGCATCCACCCAGGCGGCGCGCTGCTCCGGCGTCAGTTCGCGGATGGTCCCGCCGGCGTCCAGGATTGCCTGGCGAGCCTGCTGGTTGACCGCAAACGCCTCGCCGTTCCGGCTCTCGGTGACTTCCCGCAGGATACCGAGAAACTGGTCGCGAACGTTCGAATCCAGGCCGTCAAGCCAATCCGTCGAGGCGACCACCAGATAGTCGATGATGCCGTGATTGGTCTCGGTAACGCCGTCCTGGACCTCGAAGAATTTTCGGCCGTAGATGTTCGACCAGGTGTTCTCCTGCCCGTCTACGACTCCCTGCTGCAGAGCTCCGTAGACTTCCGAGAAGGCCATCTTCTGCGGGTTCGCGCCCAAGGCCTCGAACTGCGCCTGCAGGACGTCGCTCGCCTGAATCCGGAACTTGAGCCCTTGGGCATCGGAAGGAGAAAGCAGCGGCACGTTGGCCGACATCTGCTTCATTCCGTTGTGCCAGAATTCCAGTCCCTGAAGACCTCGGCGCTGCATCGAGTCCTTCATCGCCTGTCCTGTTGCGGATGCCTGGAACGCATCCACGGCCCCGACGTTCTTGAACATGAACGGCAGGTCGAACAGCCTGAATTGGCGCGTGAAGTTCTCGAACTTCGACAGAGAGGGCGCTGCAAGCTGTACGTCGCCTTGGAGAAGCGCCTCGAGCACCTTGTCGTCGTTGTAGAGCGTGGAATTCGGGAAGACTTCCATGCACATCTTCCCGTTCATTTCATCGTTTACGCGCTGGGCAAGCAGCGTCGCGGCAATCCCCTTTGGGTGCTTGTCGGTGTTGGTGACGTGGCTGAACTTGACGACGGTCTCGCCGTTGTCGCACGCAGCGATGGCGGCCTGTGCGCCTATGGCCAAGGTCATTGCCGCCGCAGCGGCTAAGAAATACTTCATGTTGGGCTTTCTCCTTTGTTGAACTAGTAGAGTGGCACAGACCCCGCAACCCTGGTCCGCAAGTTGTCGGGTGCAAGTGCGATCAGCTTTGGTCCCTGTTCTTTCGGCACGTCGAGGCTCCGGAATCCACCACGAAAACGCGGCCAATTGACCATCGCATGTCGTGTTCGCGCCGAATTACCCAAACGCAGAACGAGGCGCAATGATCTTCCTGCACCATGGTCTTCTCCAATGTGCCCGTGAAACTGGCGGGAAGCCGCGCCATAGGGGCCGATTCCGGCTGTTCGTGGAACGCAACTTGATCCATGCTCGGCCGAAAGGACTCTCGTCTGCATACGTTTGTCCAGGCTGGAAGGGCCGGTCAAGGGACATGGGCGAGCGCCATGAAGTTGTTCCCGGCCAACTGCGACGTGTTGACGTGACGGTTGGCAGGCATGTGCCACCGCCTCATGCTTACCTGCCGCGCTTTCTGGCGCGCTTTGATCAGGCGTACACGTCGCCTCCACTAAGCCGACTGAGCCAGATTCAGTCTGTCGGGGCGGTTCACCATCGTTTCTTGTGGATCCATCCTTTTTTGGATGGCAACGGCCGCGTCGCACGCTTGATGTCCCACGCTCTCCTCAAGAGACTCGGAATCGGGACAAGCCTCTGGTCTGTTTCTCGTGGGCTCGCACGCGAAGAAACGGAGTACAAGTCCCGCCTCGCTGCAGCGGATCATCCCCGCCACGGAGATCGTGACGGGCGCGGAAAGCTCACCCAATCCGGCCTTCTTTCGTTTTGCAAGTTCTTTCTCGAGCGTTCGATCGATCAGGTAGCGTTCATGGAAAGCCTGCTGGATTCCGCAGAACTCCATCGTCGCATCGAGATCCACGTTGAAGTAGAAGTGCGCGCCAAGCGCCTCGAGAAAGGCAGCTACTTGGTGCTGCGGGTAGCGGTACTCGCTGGACAGGTTGAACGCGCGAAGGTCCCAATGCTGACAGGCTACAAGGAACGTGCCGCCCGCAAGGTTACAGCCGCGCTCACCAAGCGCGGCATGCTCGTTGCAGCCAACCACCGCGCACCTCTGCGTCTTGCCTTTCCAATCGATGCAGCCGAGCGGTGGTTCCCCCTTCTCTTTCCAATCACGCCAGCGGACGCGACATGACCACAATGACAACGGTTGTGCCGTTGGTCAGGCGAGTGTTCATGGCTGCAGATCGAAAGTCCGATCCGGATTCGTTTCGATTTCTGCAAGCTCTTCCGTGCGCATGACGTCGTGACGCCACGTGCCCGCAGAACGGTTCATGCGCGAAATCCGGTTCAGCCGACCGGCAGCGCTTCACCGCCCCGGACGCCGCCGCAGCCAAGATGACAAGGAGCGCCAATGCACGGGTGCTCAGACAATCCGTCTCATCGTTATCAGCGTGATGTCGTCGGCCTGCGGCGCATCCCCCGCAAACTGGTCTATCTCGTCCAGAATGCGGTCAGAGGCATCCGCGCAATCCGGACTTTCCGCCTCGCGAATCACCTTGCTGAACATCTCTATGGCGTTGTCCCGACCCAGAATTTCGCCTTCCTTTGTCTGCGCCTCGTCGAATCCGTCACTGTGGAAAAGCAGGCTCTCCCCAGGCTTCAAGGTCAGGTGATGCAGCGACCAGTCCACGTCCGGGAGGACACCGAGCACGAGATTGGGTGGCCTCATTTCCAGCCTGACCTCTCCGCCAGGACCAGCGATCATTGGTGGGCAATGGCCCGCATTGACGAACGCGACCTCACCCGTTCGCGGCGTGACGAAGGCCACGATCGCGGTAAGGAACATCTCTTCAGGGTTGCGCTGGCAAAGCGCGTTGTTCGCCGCCTTTATCTGCTCGGGCAGGTTTTCGGGCGTTTGGCAATGCGATCGCAGAACGACGCTTGCCTGCGCAGCAAAGAGCGCCGCGGCGATACCCTTGCCGGACACGTCCGCGATTACCGCCGCCACACGTCCGTCGTCCACTGGAAACGCGTCGAAAAAGTCCCCCCCGACATCCTGGGCAGCACGCATCCGCGCGCCGATCTCGAGACCGGGATGCAGGTCGAAATCCACCGGAAGCAGCGAATGCTGGATCCGCCTTGCACTCTCGAGCTGCTCCTGCACGGCGATCAGGGCATTCCGGGCCTCGATGCTGGCGCGGAACCGCTCCACCGTGTCAAGAAGCGTGTCGATTTCCGCAACCGTCCGCCGGGTGACACTCGTCGACTCCGAACTCTCGGATTGCTGACTTTGCCTCGCGACACTATGAAACGCGAAACGCGCAGGCACCCCCTCGACTTGACTCTCGGGCTCCGGACGCGGTGCCGCATCACGCATGCGCAGGCCGGTTTCTCCCCGCGCCATGGCATCGAGCAGATACACGACCGCCCCCAAGGGCCGGAAACCGAGCCGAAGCGCCCGCGCGAGCAACCCAAGCGAAAGAAGGACGATGACCAGCACGGACGCGAACGCCAGCGTTGCCAGCACTTCCTCGCGCTCCAGAGCTTTCGAGATGTCCTTGAGGAGGATGACGTCGCCGGAGAAGTTACCGTCTTCGTCCCTGAGCGGCAGGGTCACCACTTCGAAACGCCTGCCATCAATGCTGGCCTGGACCTGAAGTCGCGCCTGTCCGTCGGGACTCGGAAAGGCGGATTCGAAAGCCGGCACGTCTCCCGACAGCCTGACCAGCCCGTCGGCACGCTGCGCAAATGCCGTCCCGACAAGATCAGGGAAAAAGACTGAGATCCCGTTGCTGATCTCGAGAAACGCCACGACTTGCGCCACGACAAGGTCGCCGCGTCGCACCGGGGCGTAATGTACCAGGTACGGAACACCATTCGAAGAAACAAAGATGCGGTTTCGGATGGCCTCTGCGGCTCTTCCCTGCACCGCTCCCGATTCGACCAGCCCCACTTCGTCGCCGGTGGTGGCCAGAACTTCCCCCGATGCAGAAATCACGGCAAATGAGGGCCGTGCGAGCAGCGTGTTCCTGGCGCGCTCGAGCAACCTGCTGAGATCATCCGATCCACCGTTGTCAATTGCCGTGTCAATCTCGGCATCCAGGACAATTGTCCTGGCAATGTCCCGCAATCGCCCCCGATAAAGGGCCAGCATCGTGTCAAGCAAGCCCGACTGCACCTCGATCGAAGCTGACTCGTATCTCCGGCTCACAAGATCTTGGCGAAATTCCGAATAAGCAAAAATGATCCCCGACACTGCCAACAGGGCCGCCGCCGCAATCAAGGTGATGCCGCGCCGCAGGCTTCGTCCCTTTCGGGTACCGTGCTTTGTGGAGCTTGCCGTCATTTTTCCGAACCGTTTGCCCCCGCGACCCTACCCGGTGCCAGCCGCATAGCACAGGGCGCTGGTTTCTCCCCGTTCCAGGCTAACCCCGACATAGCCGTCTGCCAGCATTGCCTCGTGGTCCGCCACGCTTCCTGACACCGGCAGTTCCAGCTTGCGGAACGGGCCCGACAGCGCCTTCTGCTCAAAGTCGTGCCGAAGCAGAAAGCGAGGATGTCCGTCCAGCATGTCCTTCAATCCGTAAGCGCGGAACTCGGCAGCCAGCAGGTTGCCGAGGGAAATCCGATTGTAGGGTGATACCGTGCATTGCACGGAAGCAAACCCGGCCTTGCGAAAGATGTCCATACGGATGCGAATCAGCCTGCCGTGCCAGCCTTGGGCGCGCGCCTCGGGGCCGAGCACAGTGCCAAAGAGCAGGCCCGGTGCCTGGCGGTACGACCCGTCGAGGAAGGGCGCATGGTTGCCGTTTGCCGGCATTGCGTTGCTGTATCCGAGAATCTTGCTGTTCAAGACCGGAAGAAGCACGATCCCATCCCTTACAAAGTCGGTCAGCAATGCTTCGGACATGCGCAGGAACAGGCCCTCCCGATCCGTTTGCCTTGTCGCCCACTCGGTGATCTCGATAAGCGCCGGAATGTCCGTCATGGCAGCAAGTCGCAGATTGGTTCCGGCTGGCTTGTCACTTGCCTGCAGGTCATCAAAGCAGGAATTGGCGACGTCGTGCAACCTGTCCCTCCCCGCACTGCTGCCAGGGCCCGCTGGGAGGGGGTTCGCGGTCATTGGCCAATGATTTCCGCGTAGTCGAGAAGCGAAAGATTGGGCAGGATGTTCAGGGACTGCGCGACATCTGCCCGGATCTGGTACGAGAATTCCGGCATCACCTCGACAGGAATGTCTGACACGGCTTCCTCGCCGCAAAGTATGCGTTCTGCCTTCGTGGCCGTGAAGCGCCCGACTTTCCGGTAGGGTGCCACCAATCCATATAGCGCGTCCGACGCGGCAAGCATCCGCTCGGTCGAGGCAAAGGAGGGGAGCCGCTTGTCATTTGCAAGTCCGGTAATGTACTTCGCGTGCTCGCCGATGAAGCTGTCAGGTCCCAAATACAGAAATTGCGGCCCGCCATCCGCGGCCTCTTCAATGAGCTCCGGCAGGGCTTGCCGACTGGGATTGCCATCGGAATCCAGCGGCACCGGAAACTCGTCGACCCGGATGCCGTCACGATCACCCACGGCAACGAGCTGTTCGACCGCCAGCACCGAGTTCGTCTCCGTGGGGGTGAAGATGACCGCGATGCGGTCCACCGGCATGTAGGCGAGCATCGCCTTGAGCTGCGTTTCCACCGGCACGATGTGACTGACGCCGGTCACGTTTCGCCCCGTCGGGCCGAACTCCTCAATGATGCGAGAGCGAACGGGCTGCGACACCATCGTGAACAGGATTGGCCGATCAAGAATCATGGGCGGGTAGTCGTCCGGACCTTCGGCCAGTTCCGGATCCCGTCCGGCAATGCCCAGAGTGACCGACGTGCCCCAAGTGTAAACGAGATCGGGCTGGGCGCGCTCAATCTCCGCGATGATGGACGGGAGCTTGCTCACGTCCCGGTCAAGGGAACGAACCGTGATGTCGATCGGGCAGTCGGCTTCTTCGAAATGTGCACGAAAGCCCTCCTCGACTTCGGTTTCGCCTCGCCAAAGAACCATGAACACGGACTTGCCCTCCGCGCTCGCACGGAGGTGTCCGGGCATCGAACCGACCAATCCCAGGGCAAGCGGCCCGGCAAGAAGCTTACGTCTCGAAAAGCAAGGCACGAATCGCATCTCCCTCCTCCTCATCTCCGAATGCCAGGTACCAGCTCAGTCCGCAGGCCATCAGCAGCACGGCTGCAATGCCCATTAACATGAGTGCCTGCTCCGGCGTTGACGCAAGCAGCAAGCCGCTGGCAACCAGTGGGCCGAAGAGCGAGCCCAGGCGCTCGATGAAGCGAAAGGTGCCAAGCACCGCGCCTGCACTGGTCTCCGAGGCTCTCTTCTCTGACACTTGCATGAGATAGCTGATCTGAGCCGGAATGGACAAGGTCTGACCGACACCAAAAAGCAGCGTGGCTACCATGAGCACGATCAAACCTCCCTGGCCGAGCGTGTCCCATGTGTGGGGCAGGACGAGCCCTATCCCCGCGATGCAGCAGCCAACAGCCACCCAAAGATGGAACTTGCGCCAGCGATCGGCGAGCGGCGACATGATCGGCGCGAGCAGAAGGATGGCGATGCCATAGGCCATGATCACCCGGGCGCTGTCTGAGGCACTGCCTCCTGATCCCACAACGGCAAGCGGCATCAGGAGGAACAGGCCCCCGGTCAGGAGTGCCTTGGACGGAATCGCGAAGCAGACCATCGCCACCATGAATCTCGGATTCAGCAGGACCGTCCGGAACGCATCCCATCGCAGGCCGGGTGCATGCCCCTCGACCTGGTCTTCGGCACCTTCGTCGGCCGCGCGCTTCGGCGTGCCCGATGCATCCGTCAATTCCGGCACCAAACGCGAAATGAACAGCATGCAAAGTACCGCAGCAATCGCGGCAACAGCGGTGGCCGCCACCAATGCAGAGCCCAGGCCAAGCCTGTCCGCCAGCACGCCGCCCAGGGCCGGGCCGCAGATTTCGGCGGAGACAACCACCGCGAAGAACACGGAAAACCCGGAGCTTCTGCGGTCAAGCTTTGAATGCTGGTTGATGTAGATCTGCGCCGCCGCGTAGACCAGCCCGTAGCCGAATCCAGTCAGCGACCTTGAAAGCAGGATCGTTGCAAAGCCCTGTGCGGCAAGGTGGCCCGCTATGCCGACGGCGCTCAGGATGGCACCCCAGAAGAATATCCGCCGGACACCGAATCGCTCCGCGAGGATCGAGCCGACAAGCACCGAAACCAGCGAGGCCGCCATGAATCCGGCCATTATCTGGCCGATCCGCAGCCCCGGGTCGGTGTCAGGCGGTGCAAACTGCCCGAGGAACTGGGGCAGGATCGGTCGCAGGATTGCCTCCGAAAGGAAGAACATGAAGAGAGGTAGACGAATGTACGAGACCGCAGGGGACCGAATCGGTCGCGGGCCGTCGGCACCGGGCAGCAGCAGCCCGATTTCGGCCGCGCGGCTTCCGACGACGTCAATGCCCTTCCAGATCACCTCGTTGATCCGACGAACCAGTTCCTGCATGCCGCCGCCCCAAAGGGAATGGGGCACGAAACGCAGGTCCATGGCCGATAGCCTCTTCGTGAGGAATTCGATCATCCAGAGCGGGCGGACGATCAAGGCAGCGTAGATGAGGATCAGGATCTCGATGGACACGAGCGCGACCGCGATCACCACGGTTACGATGTCAAACCAGATGTCTCGCGTCAGCGCATCGATCACCTCGATATTGACGCCTGCATGCAGGAAGCCGTCGGGATTGCCGGGATCGCGCCCAAGCGGCAGGCTGGACAAAAGCAGATTGCCCACCCGGCGACCGGACATCTCGATGGGAGAATAGAGCGGCCTGCCCGTGACCATCTCCCAAGATTCAGAGATCCGGTCGGCCATCGTCTCCGTGACCGGATCGGACAGCTTGGAAAGCGTCTCGGCGACGCTGTCAGGATCGTTCGCGGAAAGGTGGAGAATTTCCCCGTCCGGATCCGTCAGAGCCAGAAACTCCATGCCCTCCGAAAACGATCGCGTCGCGTCAAGTGTCTCTTCGACACCTCGCAGCGATTCCACGCCGCCTGAGAACGCAATGGCGAGATTGAGTCGTCGCTGGAGACCCAGGCCGGAATTGATTGTCTGGCTTTCCACTTCAGGCAGGAGGCGGGCTTCAAATATGCGAATCGACAGGATTCCGAACAGCAGGAACGGTATCAGCGTCAGCAGGACCAGGGTCAGCATGAAGAAGGCGGGGAGACGGGACTTCATGTCAGCCTGCCCTCCCTGGCTTGACCGTCTCCTGCCCGATCCTCCACACCGCCTGAACAAGCGGATCAGAGGACTCAGGCTCCGGGGCTTGGGGATCGCTCGCCCGCTGTACGGTTTCGCTTCGCTTCGCGATCTGCCCCTCTATTCGTCCCAGGACCGCCACGGTTCCGAGAATCAGCAGCGGAATGACCGGCAGCAGCGAACCGAACAGGGCAAAAGCCAAGTGCGACGGGGTCTCCTCCAGATCTCTCGCGACATCGCCACCATCATGGGACAGCACCAGCATCCCGACGGGGATGCCGTTCTGCATGACCGCCGTCCGGGCCGTGAACTCCCGCCCGGGATCGAAAGTGTGCAGAACGTCGCCTGGCGCTGGGATCACAAGTTCCGTGACCCCTTCGTCAAGCTCGGCGCTCTCCTGTTCCTCGCTTTCCGGTTCCTCTGGGGATGGACGAGTCGTGTACAGGAGCACACCGTCACCGTCCGTCACGAAGATGTCGAACGCGCCTTCAAATTGGCTGACTGAGCGCTGGATCAACTGTTCGGTCGATCTGGTCGTTCCCAAGGTAAGTCCCTCTTCGAGGCTGTTTTCGATGGCCAGGACCAGGTCGCGCAGCACGGCATCGTAGCGGGCCGCAGCGCTCGAGGTGAGCAATCGCTCGAATTTCAGGTAGTTCAGGAAAGCCGCAGCCGACAGCCCGATGATCGGCAACAGGCACAGAACGAAGATGAACTCGATCGTCAGCCTACCGGGTCGCATCGGTCGACTGCCTTGCCTCGCCGGACTTCAACGGCGACGACTCCTGCGGTGCAGCCCCTGCCGATCCTTCCGCGTCCATTTCCGTGCCGTCGTCGAGCGGCGATTCCCGCCCAAAGACAGTAGTGATCCGATTTCGCTGGTCGTAGTCGTAGCTCACATGGTCGGCCATGTTTCGAACCAGCATGATGCCAAGCCCGCCGATTTGCCGGTCTTCCACGCCAGACCGCGTATCCGGCACAGGACTGTCCTTCAAGACATCGAACGGCGGAGCGTCATCTTCAATTACGAGGGCCGCACCTTCCGGCAACGGATGCAGGGTCAGCCAGATCGGACCGTCGTCGCGGACACCTCCGTAGCCATGCATGACGGAGTTCATGAACAGTTCCTCGACGACAAGATGCATCTTGTGCCGGAATTCGACCGCCGGGAAGTGAGATTCGCAGAATGAATCTATCCAGGCTTCGATCTTGGAGAGGTTTTTGGTCTGGCTGTCAATTTCAAGGCGCTCAACCTTGGACATGTCAGGCCCGTCCTGAATTAGCGGCCGTTTCGGCCAGCGCCTCTTCACGCTTTTCGTAAACCTGGAAAATTCTGTCAAATCCGGAAATGTGGAACACTTCAGCCACGGGGCCGGTCAGCCCACAGATCGAGAATGCCACCGACTGCTTGGAGAGCCGCTTGGCGACGACGAGAATCGCGCGAAGTCCGGCACTGCTGACATAGGAAACACCACTGAGGTCACAGACCACGACGTTGTCCGTTTCCTGGACTTCGGCCATCATCGAATTCTCCAATGCCCCGGCCGTGGCGCCATCAATGCGCCCTTCGACTTCGACTACCACAGAGTGTCCGTCCCTCGAGGCCCTGCAATCCATCTCAATCTCCTTACCCAAGACCTGCCCAGCCATGGTTTCGCCATGAAATCGGCAGACAAGGCTTTCTGCTCTTAATTTCCGACAATTGTCTGCCGACGATGCATCGCGGTGTCAAGGGCACAATTGAAATTGTCCTCGTCGGTTCAGCGTTGATTTTTTAGCCCAGCCGTGACATGCCTCAGTGCGTTCACGAAGGACAGGGACACGATCATCATGCAAAAGCTGTTTGGAATTCTGGGACTCGCAACGTTTCTGAGTCTCTTGCCGGCCTCGGCCATGGCGCAGGCCAGCACGGAAACCGGATTCGTCCTCAACACGTTTGGATTTCTTATCTGGGGTGCACTGGTCATGTTGATGTGCGCCGGATTCACGATGCTTGAAGCCGGTTCGGTGCGCACAAAGAACGCCTCCGTCATCTGCATGAAGAACATCGGGCTCTACTCGATTGCCGGGTTGGCCTACTACGTCATCGGATACAACATCATGTATGTCGATGTTGACGGCGGGTTCTTCGGTTCCATTTCGCTCTTCCGCGGAAATTCGGCCAGCGAGATCGCGTTCCTGAGCGCCGCTCCAGAGATGATCGACCAGGCCCGCGAGACATTGCTGGCGGAATCTGACGGTTATGCCACGATGTCGGACTGGTTCTTCCAGATGGTCTTTGTCGCGACAACGGCGTCAATCATCTCCGGCACCCTTGCCGAGCGCGTACGACTGTGGTCGTTCTTCCTGTTCGTGGCGATACTAACCGCCTGCATCTATCCGATCGTGGGCGCGTGGACCTGGGGCGGCGGCTGGCTGGCCGAAATGGGCTTCCAGGACTTTGCAGGATCCACGATCGTGCACTCGACCGGTGGGTGGGCCGCGCTGTCCGGTGCCATGCTGCTCGGCGCGCGACGCGGACGGTTCCGCAAGGATGGCACCATTCGGCAGTTGCCGCCCTCGAACGTGCCCATCGTCACGCTGGGCGTGTTCATCCTTTGGTTGGGCTGGTTCGGATTCAACGGTGGTTCCCAACTGGCACTTAGCTCGGCAACGGACGCGCTGGCGCTGAGCAACATATTCGCCAACACCAACATCGCCGCCGCGGCGGGCGTGGTTGCGGCCCTGGTCCTGTCCAAACCAATCCTGGGGCGCATGGACCTTCTCGCAACGCTGAACGGAGCAATCGCCGGGCTCGTGGCAATTACTGCCGGGCCGGATCTCGTCGACCACCAGTGGGCGATCCTGATTGGCGGGGTTGGCGGCGCCGTGACGGTTGCCGGAACCAAGCTGCTGGAGACGGTTCGCGTCGATGACGTCGTGGGCGCGATACCGGCCCACCTGTTTGCCGGCATCTGGGGCACGCTGGCCGTTTGCATCGCCGCTGGCGGAAACCTGTTCGTGCAGCTGACTGGCATCGTTGCGATAGGCATCTTTGTCTTTGCCGTCTCGACCGCGGTCTGGATGCTGATCGACCGGCTCATTGGCCTGCGTGTTTCCCCAAGCGCGGAGCAGCTGGGTCAGGATGTCGTGGAACTCGGCATCGAGGCGTATCCGGAATTCGTGGCCATCCCGGAACCGGATGACGACGACGATTGACACTTCGTTGGCCCTTGCGGGAGGGGCATTGCGTTGGCTGGCACGCCCGATCGCGTTCATTCGCGGAGCGCCTGCCTCAGTCGGGGCATTTGGCCAAAAGGCCGTTTGCCCGGACAGAAAGTAGACTGGTGCATCCTGCAGGCCCATTGCTCAGCTTCCGGGCGTGAGTTGTAGCGCATTCGGACGACGCTGAGCCCATGCAAGCCGGTCTCGCCCGCTGCGGTGCCAAAATCACGTCAGCGGAATGTAAAGTGCGCGTCTGTAGATGTGCCAGGTTGCATGTCCGAGGACAGGCAACGCCACGAGCAGCCCCAAGAACAGGGGCAGCATCGCGACAAGCAGGCTGACGGCAATGATCGCGGCCCAAATGCACATGACCAGCTTGTTCCTGGCGACAGTCCTGACGCTGATCAGCATTGCGGTCACGAAGTCGATCTCCTTGTCCACCAGCAACGGCAGCGACACGACCGTCAAAGCGAATGTCAGGAATGCCACTGCGCCGCCAATGGCAACTTGGAACGCCAGCATCGAGAAGCCGGTTGGCGTCAGGTACACGTCCCACGAGGTCAGGACATTGGTCATGGCCGCGGGACCGAGAAACAGCGCGAAACTCATGTGGGCGATAATGCTCCAGAACAGGAACACGAAAGCGAGAATTGCCCCGACCCAAGGCAACTGCCGTCCCCGCTCCCTCCAGACCACCGTGAGTATTCCGGCCCATTCCAGCGGCTCCCTTGCCTCGATCCGGCGACTTATCTCATAGAGCCCGACGGCGGCAAAGGGAGCAACCAGCGGGAAACCGAGCGCAAATGCGAGAGTCCAGAAGAAGGTGCCGGCGCCGATCCAGACAAGCAGCCACCCCGAAACGACATAGACGCCACCGAACAGGAATCCGTACAGAGGCGCTCTCCGGAAGTCGTGGATGCCAGCCTTGATCGACACGAACAGTTCGGCCAGCGTGACGTCCGCAATTTCCGGAACCGGGCTGGCAGCAGACTCGCTCTGAATACCCTGATTCATTGCCTCGCGCCTTAAGGAGTTCTGGTCTTGCTCTTGCGGCATCAATTTGCCGTGTCTCCTTGGCACCTGCAAGCGGCTGCCTTGAAGCCTGCAACGCGCGTTGCTATCACCCGCCAGCCAAAGACTGCCCATGGAGAACTGTCATGCGTGCCGAGGCGGAAAGCACGGTCGCCGCCATCGAGAAATCGCTCGACCTGCTGGCCCAGCGCATGGACTGGGACACGGCAGAACATCGCCTGGAAGAGTTCAACGCGATGGTCGAAAACCCAAATCTCTGGGACAATCCCGGACGCGCGCAGGCACTCATGCGCGAGCGGCAGCAGCTCGTCGACGCGATGGAGCGCCTCACGTCCATGCGCCAGGAACTCTCGGACAACGTTGAACTGATCGGGCTCGGCGAGCAGGAAAACGATACTGAAGTCCTGGAGGACGTGAAGGCGGCGCTGAACTCTCTCGCCGAACGCGCAGCCCAGGCCGAAATCGAGGCGCTTCTGGATGGCGAAGCCGATGGCAACGACACCTATCTCGAGATCAATGCGGGTGCCGGCGGCACGGAGAGTTGCGACTGGGTGAAAATGCTGGCGCGCATGTACGAACGCTGGGCGGAAGCCCATGGCTATGACGTGCAAGTCCAGTCCCAGCAACCAGGCGAAGAGGCCGGACTCAAGTCTGTATGCTTCAAGATCATGGGTCCAAACGCATACGGGTGGCTGAAGACCGAAAGCGGCGTGCACCGGCTGGTTCGCATTTCTCCCTACGACAGCGCAGCGCGGCGGCACACGTCCTTCTCCTCCGTCTGGGTCTATCCTGTCGTCGACGACAATATCGAGATCGAAGTGAATCCGTCGGACGTCCGCATCGACACCTATCGATCTTCCGGGGCTGGCGGGCAGCACGTGAACACCACGGACTCCGCCGTCAGGATGACACATATCCCGACCGGCATCGTGGTCACCTCGTCCGAAAAATCCCAGCACCAGAACCGCGAAATCGCCATGAAAACCCTGAAGTCACGGCTGTACCAGCTGGAACTGGAAAGGCGAAGCGCCGCGATCGCCGAAGCCCATGAAGGCAAGGGAGACGCCGGTTGGGGCAATCAGATCCGGTCCTACGTCCTGCAGCCCTACCAGATGGTGAAGGACCTTCGCACCGGGCACGAGACATCTGACACGGCAGGCGTTCTGGACGGCGATCTTGATGCGTTCATGGCCGAAACGCTGGCGCTCGGCGTCGCAGGAAAGAAGCGGAACGAAGCACGGGCGGGCTAGCGGAACCTCCGGCCCTGAATGAGATTGCCTGCACTTGTGCAGGAAGTGCGGCATGCGCACGCCTCAGATTCGTGCCGGCACCGTCAATAGAGCCCACCTGCCGAGATTTCGCCTTCCGTCGCCTGGTTCGGCAAGTCCGAGGCCGGCGGCGCATCGCCCCCGGCCTCCAGGAACGCAGGATCCTGCACCTCTTCGGTCTCTTCCAAATCATCCAGGTTCGGCAAGTTTGCGCCGAGTGCAAATCCGCCGTCAAAGGCAACGCCAAAGACCGGCTCTTCGCCATCTCGAAAATACTCGGCCACCACGTTGTCGCCATCCGCGTCGTCAGGAAGGCGCGCGCCATTGTGACGGTCGATGTTTATGAACTTTCCGCCCGGCGGCACGACAAAGCGTCCGCCGCCATATTGCTTCACGGCCTCTTCCATGAACTTCTGAAAAACTGGCGCGCACATCCGACCGCCCGACGCGCTTCGACCCAGCGGCTCCGGCTGGTCGTACCCGATGTAGCAGCCGGCCGCGATGGTCGACGTGAATCCTATGAACCAAACGTCGCGCGCTTCGTTTGTCGTGCCCGTCTTACCGGCAACCGGAACGTCCAGACTGACCGCGCCCGCGGCCGTGCCGCGCTCGATCACGCCCTCCATCATGGACGTGAGCTGGTACGCGGTTATGGGATCGAACGCGCGTTCCCGGTTGGTCGTGATTTCAGGCACGCGATCCTTCGGAAGGTCTCTCAGGCCGCATTCGACGCAGTTTCTGCGGTCGTGGCGATAGATCGTCGTGCCCCAGCGGTCCTGAACCCTGTCGACAAGAGTCGGGGTCACCCTTTCGCCCCCGTTGGCAAACATCGCATAGGCAGAGACCATTCGATAGAGCGTGGTCTCCTGAGCTCCAAGGGCATTGGCCAGATAAGGCTCCATCCTGTCGTAGACGCCGGATCGCTCCGCGTAGCCCGCCACCACCGGCATTCCGACCTCCTGGGCCAAGCGCACCGTCATCAAGTTGCGGGACTGCTCAATGGCGGTTCTCAAGGGTGCCGGACCATAGAACTTGTCTGTCGCGTTCTTGGGACTCCAGACGGTTTCGTCGGCCATCTCCACCTCGATCGGAGCATCTATGATGATCGTCGCAGGCGTGAATCCGGAATCAAGAGCCGCTGCGTACACGAATGGCTTGAAGGAGGATCCCGGCTGGCGGAGGCCCTGTGTCGCGCGATTGAAGTTAGATTCCTGATAGGAAAATCCGCCCTGAATCGCGAGCACCCGACCGGTGTTCACGTCCATCGCCATGAAGGCTCCCTGCACGCCTGGAATCTGTCGCAGCGAGAAGTCCGGACCGGATGACGTGTCACCTTCGTGCCGCACATAGATCACGTCACCGGCGTTCAGGACGTCACCAGCTTTCTTCGCGTTGCCGACCCACTCGACGTCTTCGGTCGTCAGGAGGAATTCGTCTCCTTCCCATCCCTCGACGCCAATGCGGGCCGCATTGCCATCAATCCCGAGCACCACGGCAGGCGACCAGTCTTCCACGTCTCGTGCAAGCTTTGGAAGCTCCGCGAGTGCCGCACGCCAGTCGGCGTCCAGCGTCTCGGTCGCAATCGAGGCGGCCGGCCCGCGCCACTTGCCCCGCGCACGATCATATTCTTCCAGGGCTTGCCGAAGCGCCCGTGCCGCATTCTTCTGCATTTCGGGATCGACCGTCGCGCGGATCGTGAGACCCGCCGACTTGAACCCGTCATCACCGAAGTCCCGGCTGAGCTGCCGCCTGATCTCCTCGGTGAAATAGTCTCGCGACGGCAGCCTCGTTGCGAAGGACTCCCTGTCCCCCGACTGGACTGTCAGCAACGGAGCGGCCACGGCGGCGTTATAGGCGTCCCTATCCAGGTGACCGTTCTGCCACATCTCCCGGAGCACGAAATTCCTCCGCGCTATCGCGCGCTCGGTCTCGCGAACCGGATGATAGGTCGACGGCGCCTTCGGCAATGCAGCCAGGTAGGCAGCGTCCTGAGGCTCCAGTTCCGACATGGTCTTGTTGAAATAGGTCTGGGCGGCGGCGGCCACACCGTATGCATTTTGGCCGAGGAATATCTCGTTGAGGTAGATTTCCAGGATCTTTTCGCGTCCGATCGATGCAACCATCCGGTTTGCCTGAATCAATTCCTTGATCTTTCGCTCGATCGCTCGCTCGCTGCCGAAATAGATGATCTTGGCCACCTGCTGCGGGATGGTCGAGGCTCCCCTGAGCGACTGGCCTCTGGACTGCAAGGCCTCGTAGAGAGCAGCGGCGATCCCTCGAACGTCGAACCCCGCATGCGCGTAGAAGTTCTTGTCCTCGGCAGATATGAAGGCCTGCTTCACGAGATCTGGAATCTCGTCAAAGGGTATGTAGATGCGCCGTTGCTGGGCATACTCGTCGATGATCCGCCCTTCCGGCGAATAGATCCTGGTCAGGGTTGGCGGCTGATAGTTCGCGAGGGACGAAACGTCCGGCAACCCCTCCTCGTGGGCGGCGAACACCATCCAGGCCAGCAGCAAAAACGCCAGAAGGCCAAGCGTCAGCATGCTGAACGCCGCGCCTGCAAACAAGAGGATGAACCGGATCACGCCCCTTCCTGCCATTGCCTGGATCAACCTATATGATGCCTTCATCGACAAAAGGAAAGGGCCTAGCCGGGATTTCCGGGCAGACCGGGATCTCTCTGGCTGAGACCGCATTGCCTTCAAGCCGGCTTCATCCATCCCGTCCTCGCCCGCTCGCAAGGCGGGCTGCAGCGGCGGTTCGACCCTACGCGCCGGCATGCCGGGCCTCCATGAAGCGATTGAGGCGCGCCAGTCCCTCCTCGATGTCTTGAGTCGAGCGGGCGTAAGAGAACCTGATCGTGCGTGCGCCTCTCGCCTTGTCGAAATCCACACCGGGCGTTACCGCGACGCCCGCCTTGCCGAGTATCTCTCGCGCGAATTCTCTGCTGTCATCGGCAAAGCGTGCGACATCGGCATACACGTAGAACGCGCCATCCGGCGGAGCGATCCGGTCAAATCCGCATGCTGCTAGGCCCTCGATCATCAGGTCACGGTTGGCCCGGTAGATTGCCACGTTCCGTTCTAGCTCGTCATCACAGTCCATCGCGGCAAGCGCAGCAACCTGACTTGCATGCGGCGCACAGATGAACATGTTCTGGGCGAGTCGTTCGATCGTGCGCACGTGTGTCTCCGGGACGACCATCCAGCCGACTCTCCATCCCGTCATGGAAAAGTACTTGGAAAAGGAATTTATCACATAGGCATCGTCAGAGACTTCGAGTGCAGTGACCGCCGGACGCTCGTATTCGAGCCCGTGATAGATCTCGTCCGAGATGAAATGAGCGTCTCGCTCGGCCGCCGCATCAACCAGTGCCGTCAATGCCGGTCGATCCAGCATCGTTCCCGTCGGATTTGCCGGCGACGCCACGATCAGGCCCCTGATGTCGTCCGGCAGCAGATCCGGCACGGGCTGGAACCGATCCTCGGCACGGGTTTCGATATCGGCCGGGACCAGGCTGAGCGCTCGCAGGATCTGGCGGTATGAGGGATATCCGGGAGCTCCGAGCGCCACGCGGTCGCCCGACTCGAAGAGCGCGGTGAAGGCGAGCAGAAACGCGCCAGACGATCCAGCCGTGACGATGACCCGATCGGGCGAAAGGTCGACACCGTATCGAGACCGGTAGAGCGAGGCGATCCTCTCTCTCAGCGCAGGGATGCCAAGCGCCAAGGTGTATCCAAGAGCGCTCTTCTCCATTGCATCCGCGAGCGCCTGCCGAGCTTTCTTCGGCGCGGGCGTACCGGGCTGCCCGACTTCCATGTGTATGATGTGCCGGCCTTCAGCCTCGGCCCGCGCGGCCGCATCCATGACGTCCATGACAATGAACGGGTCTATTTCGGACCGACGGGAAAGGCGCATTAAACTGTCCTTGGTGATGAAATGTCCTCTGCCAAAGTTGGCGTACCGCGTCAATAAAGCATGCGGCAGGAAGTGCGCTCTCGCCTCTGAAGTTTCGAGGCGCAACGCCGCAAGAGTCCGCAGCGAGCGTTGCCCCGGACAAATCTCATCCGACCGGTGCGGACCGGTGCCCGAACCTGCCGCAAAGCCAGGAAACAAACATCGAACCGCCAGCATCATTTCACGACGTCATGAAACGGTTGGGAATCATGTACGAAAGTCACTTGGCTTGATTCTGGCGTTGCACTCACAGTGGAGACTTGGCAAGAAGACCGTGCACGAGGGCGAGGCATTACCTTTCCGATCTCGGCAACAGAATTTGAGGGCCACGGCCCTGCTGAACCGCCCCGCTGAAGGGGCAAACATGACGCGGCGTCCGGGATTGGCGCATCTGCACGGCGAGAAGCGTTGGCGTTGGCCACTTCGACGACCCGTGAAATCAATGCGAAGCCACGATGTGACCTTCGTATATTATTTCCAATTGGTGAGGCCCTTGCGTTCGCCCCGAAATCTGCAGATGCTCGGTCAGCAAATCTTGGAGATCGGCAATGCGATCCACGATCTTAGGCATACTGTTCCTGGCGCTGGCGGCCCCGATGGCCGCTGCATTCGACATCGAATCCATGTCGGAGGGCGAACGCGCGGCGTTTCGGTCCGAAGTTCGCGACTACCTGCTAGAAAATCCGGAAGTCCTGATGGAAGCCATCTCGGTCCTCGAGGCACGCCGCGAAAGGGAAGCCGTGGCCCGGGACGGCGAACTGATCGACCGCCTCCGCGAAGAAATTTTCAACGACGGTTTCAGCTATGTAGGCGGCGACCCGAACGGGGACGTCACGCTGGTCGAGTTCCTGGACTACCGCTGCGGATTCTGCAAGCGCGCATACCCGGCGGTGGAAGAACTGGTCGCGAGCGACGGCAACATTCGCTACATCGTCAAGGAGTTTCCCATTCTCGGCGAACAGTCGACCCTGGCTGCGCAGTACGCAATTTCCGCCAAGCTCGTCGCCGGCGACGCAGACTACAAAAGCGTTCACGACATTCTCATGCTGCATGACGGCACGGTGACCGAGGGCTTCCTGGCCCGAACCTCCCGCGAACTCGGACTCGACCATGATGCCATCACTGAAGCGATGGGCAGCGAAGAAGTCGCACTGGCAATTGGCAAGACCCATGCGCTGGCCAAAGCCCTGAATGTTCAGGGAACTCCCGGATTCATCCTTGGAGACATCATCCTTCGCGGCTTCCTGGAACTCGAGCAGATGCGCGAGATCGTGGCGGACATCCGTGAGAGCCGGGGATAGGCGCGCCAAACCAAAATTCGGCAGGCGCTTCGCCTGGAACGAAGACGCACAAGAGCCGCTGCCTACGAGTCGGCTTCGATCTCGGTTGCGCGCCTTTCGACCTGATTGACGATATGGTCAATCATTTCGTCGTTTGACATCTTGTGGGCCTGCTTTCCCGCCAGGTAGACCATTCCCGATCCGGCACCACCTCCCGTGAATCCGACATCCGTCATCAGAGCCTCGCCGGGACCGTTCACGACGCAGCCGATGATCGAAAGGCTCATGGGCGTCTTCACGTGCTCAAGCCTCTTCTCAAGGATTTCGACGGTCCTGATCACATCAAAGCCCTGACGCGCGCAGGAAGGACAGGCGATGATGTTGACGCCTCGATGCCTTAGCCCGAGCGACTTCAGGATCTCGCTTCCGGCCTTCACCTCCTCTACGGGATCGGCGCTCAGCGACACCCGGATCGTGTCGCCGATGCCCATCCAGAGCAGGTTCCCAAGTCCGATCGCAGACTTGATCGTGCCGGGGACACGTCCGCCCGCCTCGGTGATTCCGAGATGGATCGGCGCATCGGTGGCCTCGGCCAATTCCTGGTAGGCCGCGGCCGCAAGAAAAACGTCAGATGCCTTGCAGCTGATCTTGAATTCGAGGAAGTCGTTGTCTTCCAGAATTCTGATGTGGTTCAGCCCGCTTTCGACCATCGCCTCGGGACAGGGTTCGGCGTATTTTTCGAGCAAGTGCTTCTCGAGACTGCCCGCGTTCACGCCGATCCGGATCGAGCATCCATGATCCTTGGCCGCGCGGATGACTTCACGAACGCGATCCTCCGAACCAATGTTGCCCGGATTGATGCGAAGGCACGCAGCGCCGGCTTCTGCAGACTCGACAGCGCGCTTGTAGTGGAAATGGATGTCGGCCACGATCGGGACCGGGCTTTCCGCAACAATCTCCTTCAGCGCCCGGGAACTCGGCTCGTCCGGGACCGAAACGCGCACGATGTCGGCCCCCGCCTCCGCAACCGTCTGGACTTGCGCAACGGTCGCGGAAACATCCTTGGTGTCAGTGTTCGTCATCGTCTGAACGGTAATCGGCGCATCACCTCCTACCGGCACAGGGCCCACATGGATTTGCCGTGACTTCCTGCGATAGATGTTGCGCCACGGACGAACGCTGTTCAGCGACATTTCAGGGATACTCCCACTGCATGGCCAAATTCACGGGCAGGCAGACGCTCGAGCGCCATCATTCGCCGCCCGCGGCCTCGGCCACCGAGATATAGCGGGCCAATTCGGAATCCGACGCGACGTCGGCTGCGCCATAGTTCTCTGCAAGCGCGTCGGGGGAAAGCACGATGTCACGCACCACGGTCTGCCCGTTGCCGGCCGGGCCGTGCAGCTGGCCATTCACCTCGAAGTAGAGCGAGCCGGCATTGCCGGCACGCAGGCGTGCCGGTACGTCCGTGAGGGGCACGTCAAACCTCTCGCCGGCATCAAGGATTTTCTCGAGTATCACCGTTCCGTCCGGGCCGCGCACGCGCACCCAGCACGGACGCACCGCCAGAAGTTCCACGGAAGGCGCACTCGGCTCGATTTCCGGAACCGGCGGAGTGACCGCCAAAACCGGCGGAAAGAAAGTCATCGGGTCGGCACGCGCCAGATCGCTTTCGGCGTCCATGCCCGCAATCGTTGAGCGGCCGTACAGCGCCACGACATCGAGCAAGTCCCGCTCGATGGATTCCGGAGCCAATGCCCCGAACTTGTCTGGATCAATTGCAGCGATCGGGCCGTCCCGCGCAACGATCGCGGGAGCATCCACCAGTTCCGGCCGGGCCAACCCGTCAATCCTGCCCGACACGGCGGCGGCCAAAATGTCGCCTTGCTCCCCTCCGTCCTCTTCCAGAGGAAACGCGGAATTGACCGGATCAAGATCGACAATGACCTGCGGTGTCTGGTCCACCGGCGCGAGTCGCACCTTCTGAACTTCCTGCAAGACGATCCAGCCGCCGTAGCCGATTCCGGCCAGAAGCATGAACAACAGGGAAATTGACCCCAACGCCCTCGGTTCGAAACTCGACATCGGCGATTCCCGGTCCACCAGGTATCCGAAGTAACGGCTCGCAACGGGATGCCTGAAACGCGGCGTCTGCCCGGCCAGTGGGTTCAACTCGTCCTTCCTGGCGGAATGCTTCAGGTTGTGCCGCATCTGCGAACTTTGGCCGGTCGCGACGGAAAACCCGCTTTCCTTGCAAAAGGTCTCGAACGCCCAGTCCGGATCAACGCCCAGATAAGTTGCGTATGAGCG
Organism: Silicimonas sp.; assembly: GCA_022819605.1. Taxonomy (GTDB): domain Bacteria; phylum Pseudomonadota; class Alphaproteobacteria; order Rhodobacterales; family Rhodobacteraceae; genus JAJEFO01. The sequence goes on from JAJEGW010000056.1 coordinate 31,376, forward strand.
AACGTAGCCCGCCACGAAACTCGGCACGTCAATCACGGACGGATCCGACGACTCTATCGCGGAAATGTATTCCGCCTTGATCCTGAGCTCGTTCTGGACGTCGAGCAGCGACTTTCCCTTGGTCGCTCTCTCGCCTCGCAGGATATCGCCCAGACGCGTTTCAAAGTCGTCAAAACCCCTGAGCTTCGAGGGGCTTGCAGCGTCGGCTGGTACCTGCATCTCCGCGACCATGCGCTATCCGGACGTAACTGACTTCATCAAGTATAGTGCAATGCGACAAAATTACCAAGATCGCTGTGTATCTACAACTGCCAAACACAAGATAGGGCGTTCATCGCCCGATCTGCTAGGCCGACAGATCGGATCGATTGAGTTCGCAACGGGACCAAAGCGCGTCCATCGCCCTGATCAGATGCTCCATGTCATCCGGGCCATGCACCGGTGACGGAGTGAAGCGCAGTCGTTCCGGGCCGCGCGGCACGGTCGGGTAATTGATCGGCTGCACGTAGATCCCGTGATCTTCGAGCAACATGTCGGAAAGAAGCTTGGTATGCACGGGATCCCCGACGATGACCGGCACGATATGACTGCCATGGTCGATCAGCGGAAGGCCAAGCGCCCTGAGCCGCGTCTTCAGGATGTTCGCCTGTTCATTCAGCTTGTCTCGCCTGGCCTGATCCGATTTCAGGATCCGGACCGAAGCCGTGGCCCCGGCTGCAATGGCCGGCGCCAGCGACGTCGTGAATATGAACCCCGGCGCGTAGGACCTGAGTGCATCGCACATCCTGGCGCTTGCAGCCACATAGCCGCCCATGACTCCGAAGGCCTTCGCGAGCGTGCCATTGATGACGTCCACCCGGTGAGCCTGCCAGTCCCGCTGGGCCACGCCGCCGCCGCGCTGTCCGTACATGCCCACGGCATGGACTTCGTCAACATAGGTGATGGCATCGAATTCCTCGGCCAGATCGCAGAGTCCCTCGATCGGACCGAAATCTCCATCCATGGAATACAGCGACTCAATCGCGATCAGCTTGGGTGCCGAGCGGTCGTCCGATTCCAGCAATTCGCGCAAATGCGCAAGGTCGTTGTGGCGAAACACGCGCTTGGATCCGCCATTCCGGCGGATGCCCTCGATCATCGACGCGTGATTCAACTCGTCCGAATAGATGATCAGGCCCGGGAAGATTCTTGGCAGCGTGGAAAGCGTCGCGTCATTGGCAATGTAGGCGCTCGTGAACAGGAGCGCGGCCTCCTTGCCATGAAGGTCTGCCAGTTCGGCCTCGAGGCTCTTGTGATAGAGCGTCGTGCCGGAGATGTTGCGCGTACCGCCGGAGCCCGCCCCGGCATCGTCGATCGCATCATGCATGGCGGACAGCACGTCGGGATGCTGGCCCATGCCAAGATAGTCGTTGCCGCACCAGACCTTGACCGGGCGCTCCGTCCCGTCCGGACGTCGCCAGGTCGCATTTGGGAACTGGCCCCGATTTCTCACGATGTCGATGAACGTCCGGTAACGGCCTTCGTCGTGAAGTCGCCGAATCGCGTCATCAAGGCACGCGGAGTAGTTCACTTCCGTCTCCCTTAGGCGGGTTTGGTCAATTCTGCGAATACGAGTTTAATGTCAAAGGGCACAGATAACAAATTGACGCGGCCCAAATCGCCGAAAAATGTCGCAACTGCAAGCCCTGCCAGCGGCCAAAGGCTCTGGACGCCGCCCCGAACTTGGCTAACGTCACCGGCATCCAAGGGAGGCAACATGACCATCAACGCCGTACTCGCTCATGTCGACGACAACCTTGATGCAGCACTGGAGCGCCTGAAGGCCCTAGTCCGCATCCCGTCAATCTCGACCGACCCTGCCTTCAAGGACGACTGCCAGGCGGCAGCAAACTGGCTGGTTGCAGACCTCGCATCCCTCGGGGTCGAGGCGGAGGCTCGCCAAACGCCAGGCCATCCGATGGTGGTGGGGCATGCGGGCGACGGCCGACCGCACCTGATGTTCTACGGCCATTATGATGTTCAACCGGTCGACCCGCTGGAACTTTGGCACCATGACCCGTTCGATCCGATTGTCGAGGACAGGCCTGGAGGCAAGGTGATCCGCGCACGGGGATCATCCGACGACAAGGGGCAGCTCATGACCTTCATGGAGGCGTGTCGGGCCTGGAAGGCCGTCAAGGGAAGCTGGCCATGCAAACTCTCGTTCATCTTCGAGGGGGAGGAGGAGTCAGGGTCCCCTTCGCTTGTACCGTTCCTCGAGACGCATTCCGAGGAGTTGAGGCGGCCCGATCTGGCACTGATCTGCGACACGGGGCTCTTTGACCGCGATACTCCGGCCATCACGACCATGCTCCGCGGGCTGCTCGGCGAAGAGGTCACGATCACGGGGCCTGACAAGGACCTGCACTCCGGCATGTATGGAGGTGCGGCGATCAATCCGATTCGCGTGCTCGCGCGCATCATCGCGTCCCTGCACGACGAGAGCGGCCGCATCACCGTCCCGGGATTCTATGATGGCGTAAATGAACTGCCGGAAACCGTCAGGGCGCAATGGGAAGGGCTGGAATTTGACGCGAGCGGCTTCCTGAGAGCCGCAGACCTTTCGGAGCCGGCAGGGGAATCCGGACGCAGCGTGCTCGAAATGATCTGGGCCAGGCCCACCTGCGAAGTGAACGGGGTCAGTGGCGGCTACACCGGAGACGGCTTCAAGACCGTGCTGCCGTCCAGGGCTTCGGCCAAGATCAGCTTCCGGCTTGTCGGCGACCAGGATCCGTTCGCGATCAGGAAGAGCTTCCGCACCATGGTGCGCGACGCGCTTCCACCCGACTGCAGCGTGGAATTCGCGGGCCATGGCGCGGGTCCGGCCTCGGTCATGTCCACAGACGACCCTGCTTTCGAGGCGGCCCGGCGGGCGCTCTCGGACGAATGGCCCAACGACGCCGCATTTGTGGGTTCGGGCGGGTCGATCCCGATTGCCGGATACTTCCAGGAGATCCTCGGTCTTCCGTCCATGCTGATCGGCTTCGGACTTGACGACGACCAGATCCACTCGCCGAACGAGAAGTACGACCTTCGCTCTTTCCACAAGGGAATAAGGAGCTGGGTCCGGGTGCTCGACGCGCTGACCCCCTGAGACGTTCAAGGCAAACCGCGCCCCTCGCGGCGAAACGCCCGCCTTGGCCCGTCCGAGGCGGGACGCGTCCTGCGGACGCCGACTGCATTCAAGCGTCCAGGGCCAACAGGAACCCGCGGAGAGCCTCGGCGGTTTCCCCGGGCGATTGGTCGACGAAGAAGTGCCCGCCCGGCAACAGCCCGACGTCCAGGTTCGAGAGCCGGGGTGACCAGACTTGCCGGGCGTCGAAATGCCTTGCCATGACACCGTCTGCACCCCAGAGAACCAGAGCGGGGCATTCAAGCACCTGGCCCTTGCTCGCTGCATCCAGTTCCAGATCCGCACTGACAGCGGCCCGGTAGTCGTTCGTCATGCCTGCAATTGTGGCAGGATCCCGCCACGCCGCACGATAGGCATCAATCTGAGCGAATGCCTGCTGCGCCGCGCCGCCCCAGCCAGCTAGGCAGGCCTCGAAAAAGTGATCGGGATCGGCCTCGATCATGCGCTCCGGCAAGGGCGCGGGCTGGGCAAGAAAGCTCCAGTGGAAATACGCCTTTGACAATTCGTAGTTCCAAGCCTCCACCAGGTGGTCGGTCGGAACTATGTCCATGAGTGTCAGGCTCATCACCCTGCCGGGTGCGTCCTGCGCTAGCCGATAGGCTGCCCGTGCGCCCCTGTCATGACCTGCGAGATGGAATCTTTCATGCCCAAGGGACGACATCAGCCTGACCATGTCGGCACCCATCGCGCGAAAGCTGTAATTTGCAAGATCTGCGGTCGCAGTCGGCTTTGACGACGCGCCGTAACCCCGAAGATCGGCCGTCACGACGCGAAAGCGTTCCGCCAGCAAGGGCGCGACCTCGGTCCACATCGCGCGAGTCTGGGGAAACCCGTGCAGCAACAGCAACGGGCACCCTGACCCAACCTCGTCATAGGCAATGGAGATGCCGTCTTCCACGACCGCTGTCGGCATGCACTCGCCCCCTGTTCGGAGACACGTCATGCCGCCAAAGGTGCAAATGGGAATGGCGCGGTTGACGGGACTCGAACCCGCGACCCCTGGCGTGACAGGCCAGTACTCTAACCACTGAGCTACAACCGCACGGTGGCCGTCACTTAGTGAAGCCGTTGCGTGCCGTCAAGAAGAATTGCGTGTCCCTGTCAACGACGTTTGGAACCATGCGGGCCGGATCTCGCGTGACGCGGCCCGGATCTGGCGAATCCGGACGTCCCGGCCCTGTCCAGGATCGGACAGCGCATCTCCGTTGGAGGCCGCGCATCTTGGCGCCGTTCGAGGGGTTGGTTTGTGGGGGGGGGTGGTGGGCGATGAGAGACTCGAACTCCCGACATCTTCGGTGTAAACGAAGCGCTCTACCAACTGAGCTAATCGCCCGCACGCACCTCCTCTAGCCAACTCGAAAGTGTCCGGCAAGCTTTCTCGCGTAATCCGTCAATCGACCGAAGCCCAAGTCGCCGCAGGAAAGGGCTCGGCGGCAGAGGGTTTTGCGCGCAGCATGACGCGGATTCCGGCCTGCAATGCACTTGATCGCCACCGTGCACGCGGATTCAGGAGAGTTGGTGGGTGATGAGAGATTTGAACTCCCGACATCTTCGATGTGAACGAAGCGCTCTACCACTGAGCTAATCACCCGCCGAAACCGTGATCTAGCGCCGAGACACCGTTCGTGCAAGCGGGATTGCCAAACTGCACAACCTGTCTTCGCGAGCGCCTTGCACCCCGTCGCTGCCCGGAAGTGCCTCAGGTCAATTCAATATGGACCTGCCTGCATAGACGGCAGTCTCGTCAAGGATTTCCTCGATTCGAATGAGCTGGTTGTACTTTGCCAGGCGATCAGACCGCGAAAGCGAGCCTGTCTTGATCTGCCCGCAGTTCGTTGCCACGGCAAGGTCGGCGATGGTGGTATCCTCGGTCTCGCCCGATCGATGCGACATGACCGTCGTGAACCCTGCACGATGGGCCATGTCCACGGCCCCGAGTGTCTGGGAAAGCGTCCCGATCTGGTTGACCTTGACAAGCAGCGAGTTGGCGGCCCGTTCCTCGATGCCGCGGGCAAGACGCTCAGGATTCGTCACGAAGAGATCATCACCCACGAGCTGCACCTTGTCGCCGAGTTCCGCGGTCAGCGCCTTCCACCCTTCCCAGTCATCCTCGCTGCAGCCGTCCTCGATCGAGAACACGGGATAGTCCGAGACCAGCGCATTCAGGTAAGCAACGTTCTCGTCCGGACTCAGGGACTTTCCTTCGCCTTCCATGACGTATGCGCCGTCCTTGAAGTACTCGGTGGAGGCGCAGTCAAGCGCAAGCATGATATCGGCGCCCGGCTTGTAGCCGGCCTTCTCGACGGACTTCATGATGAAATCAAGCGCGTCCCGGGCACTCGAGATGTCCGGGGCAAAGCCGCCCTCATCCCCGATGCCGGTCGAAAGCCCCGCCGACTGGAGTTCCCCCTTAAGGGTGTGGAAGATCTCGGATCCCATGCGAACGGCATCGCGCATCGATGTGGCCGAGACTGGCATGATCATGAATTCCTGGATGTCGATCGGATTGTCGGCGTGCTCGCCGCCGTTGATGATGTTCATCATTGGAACCGGCAGGACGTGCGCCGCCGTGCCGCCCACGTATCGGAAGAGCGGCTGACCGGTGACCATGGCGGCGGCCTTCGCGGCGGCTAGGGACACTCCGAGAATCGCGTTCGCCCCGAGACGCTTCTTGTTTGCCGTGCCATCGAGTTCGACCATGATCTCGTCGATGGTCATCTGCTCGGTCACGTCCAGACCCACAAGCGCGTCGGCGATCTCGACGTTCACGGAGTCAACGGCATCCAGCACCCCCTTGCCCAGGTACCGCTTCTTGTCGCCGTCGCGCCTTTCCACCGCCTCATGCGCACCCGTGGACGCGCCCGACGGCACGGCAGCCCGGCCTTGCTGGCCGCCTCCCAGGGTCACGTCGACCTCGATGGTGGGATTGCCTCGACTGTCGAGAATCTCGCGGGCGAATACGTCGATGATCACGCTCATCCCAAGCTCCCTTGAACAACTCGCGGGGTCCATAGCAGTCGTGCGCGACAATGGAAATGCCGGGCAGGCGCGCACGCCCGCAACACGGTCGTCACCCCCTCGCGCGGCAGTCATCCCCCAGCCATCACCACGCAAATTACTCCAGCGCATGGCTGTCGGCACCGGCACGTTCCGTCACGTCTGTCAGTTCTGTCCGGCCTCCGCGACTCGACGCTCGCGCCAGAAGGCATAAAGGCCCGAACCGACGATCAGCGTGACACCAGCCCAAGTCATCAGGTCGGGGATTTCGCCGAATACAAGGTATGCAATGATGAGCGCGAACAATATCCGCGAATATCGAAACGGCGCCACGGACGAAACGTCTGCGGTCCGCAGCGCCGTGGTCAGCGTCCACAACGCTGCCGCGATCGCCAGGATCATGCCAAGATACCAGCCTGCTGTCTCAACGCTCACTGGCTGCCAGCCTCCCTGAAAGTGCATCATGAGCGCCCCCGCGAGCGCCATCGGAGCCATGGACCAGGCCACGGCGAACGATGTCGAGATCCTTGTCGGCAATCGACGGCTTGCAAGGTCGCGTGCCGCAAGACCAAAGACGTAGACGAGAACCCAAAGGAGGTTGGTGTCAAATGCACTGAAGCCCGGGCGAAGAATCATCAGGAAACCGATCAACGCCAGCACGACCGCCGCCCAGCGGCGCCATCCGACGTCCTCCTTGAGAAAAAGTGCCGCGCCCAAGACAACCGCGAGTGGCTGAGCTTGCGCAAGCGCGCTCACGGAGGAAAGCGGCGCCAGGCCTAGCGCCACGACGATGCCGATGCTCCCCACGACCTCGCCCGCGGTCCGAACCAGGAGCGCAGGGTTGAGGGCATCGGTCACCCAGAGCCGCTCACGGGACCGCCACATTGCAATCCAGAACAGGCCGAATGTTGCCAGCGAACTGATGAAGATGACCTGTCCGGAGCCCTGGGATTCGATGACAAGCTTGACGAGTGCGTCAACGACCGCAAAGCACGCCATGGCAATGACGGTCAGCAGGATCGCCCAAGTACCGGATGTGCCGTGCCGCATCTACCGGCCGCGCGCACATGCACAGGCAGCGGCGTGACAATGCGCGTCCCGGGCGGCACGGAACCGCAAGGCCGCAACCCCTCGCCTGAAGCTAGCGCTCGATCGATACGTCAAGCATGACATCCGGGACACCCGTCACGGCACCGTTAGGTCCAGTGCCGCGCTTGATGGCGTCAACCACGTCCATGCCTTCAATGACGCGACCGACAACCGTGTAGTGGCCGTTGAGGAAATGGACGTCCCGAAACATGATGAAGAACTGGCTGTTGGCCGAATTGGGATCTTGGGCACGCGCCATTCCGACAATTCCGCGATCAAACGGAATGTCGCTGAATTCCGCCGGAAGATCGGGCCTGCTCGAACCGCCTGTGCCGGCCCGGCGCATGTCCCCTTCGGATCTGGCGAACTCCACGTCCCCGGTCTGCGCCATGAATCCGTCGATCACGCGGTGAAAGAACACGCCGTCATAGGCACCCGATTCCGCGAGCGCTGCAATTTGCTCCGCATGGGCAGGCGCCACGTCCTCGAACAGGTCGATGACGACGCGGCCATTCGCCTCGCCCTCGATGTCTATGACGAGATTGGGTCCAGGCCCGTCACCCGCGGCAAGGGAGGGAGAGACCGAAATCGCGGCGGCAAGCAGGAGCCTAAGCATCGGCGGCCACCTTCACGCTGATCATTCGGTCCGGCTTCGCCGGAGGCTCGCCCCGGGGAATCGCATCCACGAATTCCATGCCCTCGATCACGCGGCCATAGACGGTGTACTGGCCATCGAGAAAGTGGTTGTCGCTGAAATTGATGAAGAACTGGCTGTTGGCCGAGTTCGGGTTCTGGCTTCGCGCCGCACCAAGCGTGCCCCGATCATGGGGAATGCGGCTGAATTCGGCGGGCAGGTCCGGCAGGCTCGATCCGCCCGTGCCCGCCTTCCGCAGATCCAGGCCGTCGCCGTGGCATCCGTGCTCGACATCGCCGGTCTGCGCCATGAAGCCGTCGATCACCCTGTGGAAGATCACGCCGTCATAGGCGCCTAGGCGCGCCAGTTCCTTCATCCGTTCCGAATGAGCCGGCGCGACATCCGGCATCAGCCGGATTGCGACCGTTCCCAGCTTCAACTCGATCAGGATCGTGTTTTCGGGATCCTCAAAATCTGCCAATGAACCCTCCGTTCGTCCAGGAATCGCGCGGACACTAGTCTGCGTGGGCCAAAAGGAAAAGCCCGCGACAAATGGCTCGGGCCGGGCGCAGCCTTCCGGCCAGATTGCAACCCGAAGTCCCGGCCAGCGTTGATCTTCCTGGAACCATTGGCAGTTAACGGCGCCCCGAAATCCGCTTGGCTCCCGGCAAGGCCCCGAATTTCGTCTCACGAATGGCCACGAAAATGCCTGACCCGAGAATGAGGAGGATTCCCAGCGCGGACAACATCCCCGGAAGTTCGTTCCAGATGAGGTAGCCCCAGACGATTGCCAGGACCAGCGTGCCATATTCGAATGGCGCTACCAACCCGGCCTCGCCCATCCGGTATGCCTGTGAGATCAGGTAGCCGCCCGCGGCGCTGCACACGCCCAGACCGACGATGACCGCCAGGTCCTCCGTTGGCGGCCATGTCCACTCCCGCAACAGAAAGTCGATTGCAGGGTTTCCTGTCCCCGCAAATCGACCGTTGCCAAAGACCAGGCCCATCACCGTGCACACGGCGATGAAGGTCAGCTGGATGTAGAGCGCCATGGTCGAGGCACGTTCCGTCAGCCCCATGTTTCGGGTCATCGTGTGCAACGCGGCATAGCCGATGGCGGCCGCAATCGGCAGCAGCACGGCCCAGCGGAACTCCACGGCACCGGGCTGAACGATCACCAGTACCCCGATGAATCCGGCCGCCAGCGCCGACCAGCGCCTGGCACCGACCCGCTCTTTCAGAAACAGTGCCGAAAAACCCGTGACAAGAAGCGGCGCCACGAAGAACACGGCCGTTGCCTCGGCCAGCGGGATAACCGCGATTCCACTGAAAAAGGCAAGGTTGGCCAGCACCACGCAAAATCCCCTGAGAACGTGCATCATGGGTCGCCTTGTCCGAAGTCTCGACCAGCCGCCTTCCAGCGGCACCACGACTGCAAGCGTGATCGACAGCGCGACAATTGATCGCATCAGGATCAACTGGTGCAAGGGATAGTCGCCGCTGAGCCATTTCACCGAGGCGTCATTAAGGGAAAAGGCGACGGACGCGAGGATCGCGCAGGAGATGCTGATTTCCTTTGACCGATCGGACATCGCCAACAGCTCCCCTGGACGTGCCTGAACTCGCCCGTAGATGAACGGAGTCCGACATGTCTTTCCAGTTTGCGACGCAGATTGGGCGTTTCAGGAACACTCTTGCCTTCAAGAGCGGATTCCGACGTGCCAGGCGGAATTCGCCATCAACGAGGCAAGCCGAAACGCGAAGGCCAAGTCGGGCCATCACGAGACACAGCAGAAATCGCGATCACCGGCACTTCCTTGAGTTCGCGCCCCGGTCGCGAAGCCGGTCCGGCGGCCTTCCCTTCCTTCGCAGCCGTGTCCGCAGTCCCGGACTCTCCTGTCCGCTCCGTGCTTCAGGATGCGGCAATTCGACAGGGGATCGCACAGGCATGCGGAAGCCAAAGCTGGCCTGTCCAAGCACGGTCGTCTTGCAACAAGGAGATTCCGCTTGCGACGGCAAGTCCGGTTGACGTCGGAAAGCGGGCGGTTACTCAGGGCAGCAAAGTTGCATCCCGGAGACACGGCATGGCTTGGAAGACGCTGGACGACATGGACCTTGCCGGCAAGGTCGTTCTGACACGCGTGGACCTGAACGTTCCCGTCAAGAACGGATCGGTAACCGATGCGACCCGGATCGAACGCATCGCGCCGACGGTCCACGACATTCTCGCCATGGGCGGCAAGCCCGTCCTCCTGGCCCACTTTGCGCGCCCAAAGGGCCGGCGCGTGCCCGAAATGTCTCTCGGTCAGATCCGGGAAGATGTCGCACGCGTGCTTGGCCTGCCCGTGAAATTTGCGGAAGACTGCGTCGCCGGCCTCGCGGAGTCAGCGGTCGCAGGGCTGGGCGGCGGCGCGGTGCTCATGCTGGAGAACACGCGGTTTCACGCGGGAGAGGAAGCCAACGACCCGCCGTTCGCGACCGCGCTTGCCAAGCTTGGCGACGCCTTCGTCAATGACGCGTTCTCGGCCGCACACAGGGCCCACGCCTCGACCGAAGGCCTGGCTCGGCTCCTGCCGTCCGCGGCCGGGCGCTTGATGGAAGCGGAACTGAACGCGCTGGAATCCGCCCTGGCCGACCCCGACCGGCCGCTCGTTGCCGTCGTGGGGGGCGCGAAGGTCTCGACGAAGCTCGAATTGCTCGAGAACCTCGTCCGCAAGGTGAACACGGTCGTGATCGGGGGCGGCATGGCCAACACTTTTCTCGTGGCAAAGGGCGTCGATGTCGGCAAGTCGCTGGCCGAGCACGAGATGGCCGGAATCGCCCACGGCATCATGGCCAGGGCCGAAGAAGTCGCCTGCGAGATCCTCCTGCCAACGGACATCGTCTGTGCGACGGAGCTTGCAGCCGGCATCGAGGCGGTCACGGTAGATGCAGACGCCTGCCCGCCGGACTTCATGATCCTTGACGTGGGACCTCGAACCGTTGCGCAGATCAACGATGCATTCGCATCCGCAAGGACCGTCATCTGGAACGGCCCGCTTGGCGTCTTCGAGACCGACCCGTTTGGAGCGGCCACGGTTGCCGCCGCCCGCAAGGTCGCCGAGTTGACGCAATCAGGCAGGCTGAGTTCGGTCGCTGGTGGCGGCGACACGGTGGCGGCATTGAACAAGGCCGGGGTCATGGACGACTTTTCCTACGTCTCGACCGCAGGCGGCGCGTTCCTCGAATGGATGGAAGGCAAGACGTTGCCGGGAGTGGCCGCCCTAGAACAGGGTTGAATCGGATCGGGTCCGCTTGCGCGCCATTGACTCGCCGGAAGACGGCCCTAAGAGGGGCGCAATGCCATAAGAACAGGGGATCCGATGCCTGAAGTGACACAGTCTGAGCAAATGCGGACCGGCAAGGGCTTTGTTGCCGCGCTTGACCAGTCCGGCGGGTCGACGCCCAAGGCGCTTCGCCTCTACGGCATCGAAGCTGATCGATTCGGTTCCGAAGACGAGATGTTTGACCTGATCCACGAGATGCGGTCGCGCATCGTGCGCGCATCTGCGTTTTCGGGCGACAGGGTCATCGGCGCCATCCTGTTCGAGCAAACAATGGACCGGGATTTTGACGGCACTCCTGCGGCCACGTACCTCTGGGAAACGAAGCGCGTGGTGCCTTTTCTCAAGTGCGACCAGGGGCTCGAGAACGAAGTTGATGGCGTTCAGCTCATGAAGGACATGGGTGATCTTGACGGCCTCCTCTCGCGTGCCAATGCAAAGGGAATCTTCGGCACGAAGATGCGCTCCGTGATAAATTCGGCAAATCCAGGCGGTATCGAGGCCATAGCGGCGCAGCAGTTTGAGGTCGGTCGCCGGATTCTCGACCACGGGCTGGTCCCGATCATCGAGCCGGAAGTCACCATCACGATTGAGGACAAGGCCGCTGCCGAGGAAATCCTGCGCGACGAGATAATGAAGGGTCTTGATGCGCTCGATCAGGAGGTCATGCTGAAGCTGTCGCTGCCCAGTGAGAACGACTTCTACGCGCCCTGCATCGCGCACCCGAACTGCATGCGCGTGGTCGCGCTGTCGGGCGGCTATTCCAGGGAGGAAGCGAACCAACGCCTTGCGGAAAATTCCGGAATGATCGCGAGTTTCAGCCGTGCCCTGACCGAAGGGCTGTCCGATTCCCAGTCAGACGACGAATTCAACGTCACTCTGGCGGAGACGATCTCGTCAATCTACGAGGCCTCGAATTCCTGACCTGCGGCGTTTCTGTGGGGCAGCTGGGTCTCCGCGCGCCTTCGCCGTGACTCTTGCTGTAGACGCACGTGCACAAGAATCATTGCGTCACGATACGGTAAATTAGCCGCCTCAAAAGCTCCATCGGCGACACGGCAATCAAGTATTTCGAAGGTGCCAGTCAAGTCGTAATTTTAGGAACACGGAACTTCTGCTACAGCAATCTCGAATTTCGGGGCCTGTAGCGTGCTTCATTTGTCTGGAAATTTGAGGCCGCACCAGTCAAAAGGTTGCCCCAGCCAAAACCCATCCAGCTGAGGAGATCCAGTCCCACAGCTTGGCAATGAGTCAGGATAGCAGGGAGGGCGTCCATGAGTGACAAGGCGACACGTCACCGCGACAAAATGAAAAAGATCAAGGCGGCGCGCGACCGGATGATGGAAACGAAGACCGAGGAAAAGGGCCTGATCGTCATTCATACGGGGCCGGGCAAGGGAAAGTCGTCCTCCGCGTTCGGCATGCTCGTCCGCTGCATTGCGCATGGCATGCCCGCTGCGGTAGTTCAGTTCATCAAGGGCGCCTGGGGCACGGGAGAACGTGACTTTTTCGCCGAGCATTTCGCCGACAAGGTAACTTGGGTGACCAGCGGAGAAGGCTTCACGTGGGAAACCCAGGATCGCGAACGCGACATTGCTGCGGCCCAGGCAGGCTGGAACAAGGCCAAGGCCCTGATCCGCGACCCGGAAATTCGCTTCGTGCTTCTGGACGAAATCAACATCGCGCTCCGGTACGAGTATCTCGACATAGACGAGGTCGTTGAGTTCCTTCTCACCGAAAAGCCGGAGATGACCCATGTCGTGCTCACTGGCCGCAATGCCCACGACAAGCTCGTCGAACGCGCCGATCTCGTGACCAATATGAAGCTCGTCAAGCACCCCTTCCGGGACGGCATCAAGGCCCAGAAAGGAATCGAGTTTTGATCTTGCAGCATTGCACCGCGCAGAATTTGAAAGCGAACCCGGTCCGCACATCGCGCCTTGCATCATCATGCCCAACCATGATGGAAATCATGCGCGGTAAACCCGCGTCGCGACCGTTCGGGACATGACCGGAGCCCTCATGCTGCAAGGCACCGGCTCAAATGTCGGAAAGTCCATCCTTGTCGCAGGCCTGGCACGCGCCGCCCGGAACAGGGGCATCTCCGTAACCCCATTCAAGCCGCAGAACATGTCGAACAATGCCGCTGTCACCGTGGATGGCGGCGAGATTGGGCGCGCCCAGGCGCTTCAAGCCCTCGCGGCTGGTCTCCAACCTCACACCGACATGAATCCGGTCTTGCTGAAGCCGGAGTCCGAAACCGGCGCCCAGGTTGTCGTTCAGGGCAAGCGGCACTCAACCGTCAAGGCTCGGGAATACGGGGACCTGAAGGCAGATCTTCTGATCCCAGTTTTCGAGAGCTACCGGAGACTCCGATCGTCCCATGATCTTGTCCTTGTGGAAGGTGCAGGATCTCCCGCCGAGGTAAACCTGCGCGAGGGGGACATTGCCAACATGGGTTTCGCGCAATCGGCCGATGTTCCGGTCGTTCTCATTGGCGACATAGACCGTGGCGGAGTCATCGCGCAGCTTGTCGGCACCCGGGCCATCCTTGATCCCGCGGATGCGGAACGGATAAAAGGATTTATTGTCAACAAGTTCCGAGGTGATCCGGCCCTGTTCGCGGACGGCTACAGGATCGCCGAAGACAAGGCCGGCTGGCGCGGCTTCGGCATCCTGCCGTGGTTTCAGAACGCGTGGAAGCTACCAGCCGAGGACGCACTCGACATCAGTGGGACCGAGGAAGGCGACTTTCACGTTGTTTGCCTGCGCTTCGACCGAATCGCGAATTTCGACGACCTTGACCCCCTCGCGCAGGAGGCATCGGTGCGCCTCTCCATGCTCGGCGCAGGCCAGGCTATTCCTGGCGACGCAGATCTCGTGATCCTGCCAGGAAGCAAGTCAACACGCGGTGATCTCGCATTCCTGAGGGATCAAGGCTGGGACATCGATCTCCTCGCGCATTCACGGCGGGGCGGCCGGGTTCTCGGGATCTGCGGCGGTTACCAAATGCTGGGCCGAACCATCAAAGACCCCGATGGAATCGAGGGCGCGCCGGGCTCAACTCCTGGTCTCGGCCTGCTCGATGTCGAAACCGAAATGACGGCGCAAAAGCGCCTCACCGAAACGCCCGCTCGGCATGTTGCGACGAATGCGCCCTTTCTCGGATACGAAATTCACATGGGTCGCACCACAGGCCCCGACACCGATCGCCCGTACGCCGTCGCAGCAAGCGGACCGGACGGGGCCACCAGCGCGGACGGGAAGGTCTCTGGAAGCTATTTCCACGGCATGTTTCGGGACGACGGTTTCCGCGGTGCGTTTCTCAGAAGCCTTGGGCAGGAACCATCGGGGTTCTCCTATGTCGCCGCCGTGGATGGCACACTTGAGGAGCTCGCCCGACACATGGAAACGCATCTCGACCTAGACGCTCTCCTGGAGCTCGCCCAATAGGCACCACGACCACGCGATCAGTCATTTTCCTCAAAGGAGCGCCGCTTCCACGCGCGGCCAGTGATCCGGCCCGGGAATGCCCAGCCGAAGCCAGTTCGTCGAGTAGGGAAACGTCCTGCTCCAGATCCGCTCCGTTGCAAGATGCACCTGTGCGTCTTCGGCATCCGGCACCCGGTAAAGCCGGAACAGCTCGCTTCCGCCGACGAATTCCCAACCACCCGTCTGGGCTAGATCGTCAAGTCTCGCCGCATCCCTTGCAAGTCTTGCTGCCGCCGCCTTGCGCCACGCCGTATCGGCCAGCGCAGCCTGCCCCGCTCGAATCGCGACTCCCGAAACCGGCCAAGGTCCTACCAGTTCGGCCAAGGCCGCAAGACGGGCCTCGCTACCGAGAACAAATCCCAAGCGAAGGCCGGCGAGCCCATAGAACTTGCCGAAGGAACGTAGCACGAGCGTGTTGTCGGGGATTTCCCGGGCCAAGGAAATATCCGGGCGCGGGTCGACGAAACTTTCGTCCACGACGAGAATCCCGACCTGCGTTGCGATGGCTCGCAACTGCTCTGGCGCCAAGGTTCGCCCATCCGGATTGTTCGGATTGACCACGACGGCCGCGTCCGCTCCTGCGAGTGCAGTCGGACGCTCAACGGTCTCGACCGTCCAACCGCTTCGCGCGAAGCTCGCTGCATGCTCGTTGTAAGTCGGGCCGAGCACCCGGACCAATCCGGGCTTGCTGGACACGGGAATCATCTGGATTGCGGCCTGTGCCCCGGCGACGGGCAGCACCCCTGTCACACAGCCATATGCCATGCGGGCCGTTTCGCGCAGCAATTCCATGTTGGAACGCATCGGCAGGTCAGTCCAGGCTCGATCATCGAACTCGGGCAACGGATAGGGGCTCAAATTGATGCCAGTAGAGAGATCGATCCATTCCTCGGGCCCGCCGCCCCACCTGGCCATGGCCGTATCGAGATTGCCCCCGTGATCGCGCATGGGCGGAATCTACAGCACCGCCAGCAGGACCAAAAGCACGGCAGCCAAAATCATTGCCTTGCGATAAACACGAATTCCGGCCTCGATGTCCTCTGGGCCCGGTTCGCTGCCATCCGGGTTCACGAAGGGATCGCTGCTCAGACCCGCATGACCTGCATAAATTCGCGGCCCGGAGAGCTTCACTCGCAGCGCACCGGCCATCGCGGCTTCGGGCCATCCTGCATTGGGCGAACGGTGGCGACGGGCGTCCCGAAACACGATCCGGAGAACACGGCGAGGCGCACCGGAAACACCGGCAAGCAGAACCGCGGTCAACCGCGCCGGTACAAGGTTAGCGAGGTCGTCGATCCGTGCGGAAGCCCAGCCAAACGCCTCGTGCCGAACAGTTCGGTGTCCTAACATCGAGTCGAGCGTGTTGACCGCCTTGTATGCGGCGATGCCCGGCAACCCAAAGAGGGTTCCCCAGAATAGAGGAGCCACGACACCATCGGAGGAGTTTTCGGCAAGACTTTCCAGTGACGCCCTCGCCATGGCGGGCGAATCCAGGATCGCCGGATCCCGACCGACAATCTTCGAGACCGCCTCCCGCGCACCGGAGACGTCACCTTCCGCAAGCGGTTCCGCGACTGCCCGTACATGCTCGTCAAGCGATCGTGCGGCCAGGAAAGGCCAGGCCAGCACGCCCGCAATCGCCATGCCCAAGAACCCTCCCGGCAGCACCATGGTGATGCACCATGCAATGCCGCCCGTGGTGGCAATCACGGCAAGTGCCACCGTGATGCCGTTCCGCTTGCGCACGGCGTCCGGCAATTCGCTCCGATTGAAACGAAGGTCTGCCTCGGCAATCAACCGCCCCATCCAGCCAACAGGGTGCCCGATCCGGCGATAGAGCCAGTCTGGCCAACCGATCGCAGCATCCAGCGCAAGCGCGATGAGCATTGCAGCCGCGCTCATGCGGCGCCTTTCGTGGCAAAGCGCAGCACGTCGGCGTAACCCTCGGCCTGCAATCGATCTTCTACTCCCGCCGGTACGTGGCCAGGCTCGAACAGGAGGCCCCTGGCGGACCCCGTATGCGCTCGGCACCATCCGAGCGCATTGAAGTCCTGCGCCAAGGTCGCCGTGCCGTCGTCCGCTGGACCTCTCAAGGCGGTTGTCCTCTCGGCCGAAACCGTGGCAATGCGGGCAAGCTCAATTCTGTCTCCCGCCTCTGCAGCCGCAATCCAGTTCGGGACAAGATCCGAAATGTCGGCAAAGCGCGAGTCGTCCGGCACCGTCTGAATCGGCGGTCCAAGAAACCCGCCAACCACCGCAAGCGCCGGCGGTTGCGGCAACGAACGCACCGCTCGCGCTTCCCGCGATGCCCAAAGAAGCGTTTCCGGCCTGTCCATCATCAGCGGGTCGACGGCACCCTCGGCCTCAAGACACGCGTTCGCCAGAGCCTCCGGCGAAGCGCCAATGCCCATCGCCCTTGCAAGTGCCAGAAGCATGGCCGTCGACATTCCGGCTCCTGCGCCCGACCTCGCGTCCGCGATCACTTCAATGTCCGCCCTTGGTGGTTCGAGATCCAAGGCCTGCAGGAACGCGCCAACCACGGTCGGAGGCAGCGGCGATGGAATGTCCGGACGCCTCCCGCTGGACCTCATCAAGGAAACGCTGGCGCCGAGCGTCTCGCACGGCAGCGTCACGAGCACGACCGGACCTCCTGATCCGAGCCGGCCTTGCAGCCACTCTCCGAAATGCCCGGTGACGCGATGCAAAGGTCTCACGCAGGCCTCCAGTTCACCTCTGCCACCGAAAGCGGCACACCCCGCGCACAGCGAAATCGCGTGATCGAGAGCGGAAGTATTTCAAAGGCAAGCCCAGCGGTCTGCTCACCCAGGACCATCGACAGCGCGGCGCGAACGACGCCTGCATGCGTTATCGCGACAACCGGCCCGGATTCGGTCTTCTCGGCCAGGGCGCACAGGGCGGGACTGGCGCGATCGCAGAGGTCGCCGAAACTCTCGCCTCCTTCCGGCCGCAGGCTGACAATCTCCGCGCGTGAAAGGTCCCCCAGGTCCGGAGTGTCCTCATGCGCCATTCCCTCCCATGCCCCGAAGTCCTGTTCCCAGAGCCGTTCGTCTTCGCGCAGGCGTGCCCTTGGCCACAGGTGCGATGCAGTCAGGCGGCAACGCAGCGCCGGGCTGGTCCAGATCTCGTCGAACGAAGGGAGCAATTGAGCGAGTGCGGCCATGGCCTTGGTTGCGGCATCCGCCAGCCCGACATCCGTGCGACCGCACAGGCGTCCCCGGGTGTCGGCATCGGCATGGCGGATCAGGACCAGATCGGTGGAGGAAAACACGCCGCCCGCTCGCTTTTCTTCACAACGGATTTCTGCAATGTCATGCCGCCATGGGAATGTCGATACTCATTACCGGCGGCGCACGTTCGGGAAAGAGCCGGCTTGCCGAAGGCTGGGCCACGCGGGGCGGCGCCGCGATCTACATTGCCACCTGCCGAGCCAAAGATGTCGAGATGGAGGCTCGCATCGCCGAACACCGGGCCAGGCGCGGTCCGGAATGGAAGACCCTGGAGGAACCGGTTGATCTTGTCGGCGTGCTTGACAGCACCGATGGCGAGGGAACGCGACTCGTCGACAGCCTGACGCTTTGGCTGGCAAACCTGATGGAGGACGGACACGATTGGCAAGTGTCCGTCGAAGACCTCGTGCGAACGCTTCATCGCCAGGCGTCTCCAGTCATACTTGTCTCCGACGAAGTGGGGTCGGGAATCGTGCCTGAGAGCCCTCTAGCCCGCGACTTCCGGGACGCTTTGGGCCTCGTGAATCAGGCCATTGCCGTTGCTTCTGACGAGGTGTATCTGGCCGTGGCCGGACATCCATTGAAGGTCAAGCCCAATGCCACTGGCTAGCGTAACAGCGCTGCACCAGATCGCCGGCCTGGTGCAGGAACTTCCCAAATTCGACAAGGACAGCGCCGAAGCCGCGCGGGATCGGCAAGACCAGCTTACCAAGCCTCCCGGCGCCTTGGGAAAGCTGGAGGACCTAGCGGTCTTCATGGCCGGTTGGCAGAGGTCTCCCCGGCCCGAGATCAGGATCGCACAGGCCCTCGTCTTCGCGGGCAACCACGGCATATGCGCCCAGGGCATCAACCCGTTTCCGCAATCGGTCACCGCGCAGATGGTTGCCAACTTCGAAGCCGGTGGCGCCGCGATCAACCAGCTCTGCAAGGCGAACGGCGCAGACCTGTCGGTCATCGCCCTTGATCTGGATCGGCCCACCGAGGACTTCACGCAAGATCCTGCCATGACCGAGTCGGACTGCCTCGACGCCGTGAAACGGGGCGCCGAGGCCGTGGACGACACCGCCGACATCCTGATTCTCGGCGAAATGGGCATCGGCAACTCAACGGTTGCCGCCGCGCTCTCCACCGCGATCTTTGGCGGCGACGCTCGGGATTGGGTTGGTCCGGGGACCGGTTCGGATGCGGACGGCATTGCCCGAAAGATACGCGTGGTCGAGGAAGGCTTGGGGCGTCATGGCAATGAGGCGCCGCTCGACAAGCTGGCCGCATTGGGCGGACGGGAGCAGGCGGCCATCTGCGGTGCGGTACTTGCCTCCCGGGAAGCCAGACTCCCTGTCATCCTGGACGGCTATATCTGCACCGCAGCGACAGCACCGCTCCACGCGGTCGACCCGGAACTGCTGGCCCATTGCCTGATCGGGCATCGGAGTTCCGAACCCGGACATCGCCGGCTCATAGATGCCATGGGCAAGGATCCCGTCCTCGACTTCTCCATGAGGCTTGGCGAGGGAACGGGCGCGGCACTGGCCCTTGGCATCCTCAGAAGCGCGCTGGCCTGCCACAACGGAATGGCGACTTTCGCGGAGGCGGGAGTGGCCGGGGCATGAATTTGGCCCGTACGAGATGGGTCGAGATCAAGCTTGCCTTTGCCGTCCTGACCCGATTGCCATGCGGTCCGGAGCCAGGCGAACAAGTGCAAATCGGCAACGCCGCATGGGCCTTCCCGCTTGTCGGCATCGCCGTGGGGCTCATTTCCGGATCGATCTATCTTGCCGCGACCTTGATGCTCCCTGCCCTGCCGTCGGCGATTCTCGCAATGATTGCGGCCATTCTGGCAACTGGAGCGCTTCACGAGGACGGACTTGCCGACGTGGCGGACGGATTTGGCGGCGGCTCGTCGCGGAACGACAAGCTTCGGATCATGCGCGACAGCCAGGTTGGCAGCTTCGGCGTGGTCGCGCTGGTTGCGACACTCGGCCTTACAGCCAGTGCCATGGCGACCGCGCCAGCCGAGATGCGTACCCTAGTCTGGTTCGCAGCCATCGGCGCCTGCAGCCGTGCCGCAATGGTCATTCCCATGGCACTGCTGCAGCCCGCGCGTTCGGATGGCCTCGGGCATGCAGCGGTGCTGGCACTCGGCTGGCGCTTCTGGATTGCGATCGCATTCGCCGCCTGTGTCGCGTTCTTGACGATACCTGTTGTGATCCTTCCCACGGCCTTGATTGCGGCGCTTGTGGTCCCGCTCGCGAGGCGGCAGATCGGCGGCCAGACCGGAGACCTCCTCGGTGCGATCCAGAAAGTCAGCGAATGCGCGTGCTGGCTTGCGGTGGCGATCCAAGTGAGCGCATCGTAGGGACACATCGTAGTCTGACCTGCCGGGCACGCCGCACGAAGGATCTGGCGACCCCTTGCGTCGGGCTGCTTCAGGTGAACGGGATCGAATCCCGAGATGCCCGGCAAGTCTCGATGAAACCCTGAGCCCGGAGGCATGACCCTGCGTGCGGAAAGTTCTGGTCTCGCAATCACCTTTTTTTGGCCTGCATCCAAGCAGGTCGTAACGCACCGCAGATCGATCAAGGCGCGAACCGATTCCCAGCGCGGCATCGACGCCTTCAGTTGCGATCAATCACTTCCGGGATCTCGGCGAAGCCCGTCAGGCATGGATGCTTGGCCGATACCGATCGCAATCGCCGCTCCAAGCAGCATTCGGTACACGCTCATCGGGAATGCCCTGTTACGCAACACGACTTTGACTTTAGCAAGGAAGCCCGGTGAGAGAATCGAATGTCTAAACCATCTGTCGGCCCTTCCTTTTGGCTGCGGATTGCTAAGCGACTAAGCAATTGCGCGTTGCCTACATTTGCGTAGACAATGGCACTCAAAGCGAGTGAACGGTTCTTGACGCCGCAGTGAATGGCCGTGTCGCTGGAATCGTGACCTTCAACCTGGGGTACATTAAAGGTGTTGATCAGAAGTCCGGACTGGAATTGATGACGCCCGTAGATGCACTGAATAGGATTTGGCCATGAATCTGACCGCCTCCTTTCCATTGAAATTGCCTGTCTCTCTCAAGAACGCCGTTGCGGAAGTGTGCCGCGAAGAGGGTACCAGCATCAACCAGTTCGTAGTCGTCGCTCTCACCGAGAAGCTCGCAACAATTCGAACGGACCGCTTCTTTGCCGAGCGGCGCGCAAGTGCCGACGTTGACGCAGCGCAGCGAATTCTACTTCGGGAAGGGGGACAACCTCCGGATCCGGAAGATCGGTTACCGCTGGATACTGAGACCGGCACGGATGCTCCGTGATTCACGGAGAGGCCCGGAAAGGCCGCTCATGAATGAAGGACGCTTGGAAATGTGCCGAGAGAGCACGGGCAATCTTAAAGCGCTTGCTTCGAGCAAATTGAGTCCTGCGAAGAGGAAGTCCTGACCCTCGGTCGGCCGGTCGCGGACGGCGTCCAATTCACGTGTCCAGATCGAGACCGTAAAGATGGGAAAATTGCGGTTCGCCAAGGTTCCGGGCGTTCGAAACACGGTCGGAAACGTCGAGGTCATCACTGACGCGAACGAACAGAACTCCCATCCCGAATTTATGGAAGTGATCGACGAGGCGCGAAGGCACGATGGCCGTATCAAAACCGTTACTCGGGTCGTCTCCCTTGATTCCGCGGCTTCAAGGGTCCTTCAACTCGCTGACGTGGTCGCGCACTCTCGAGCCTGCATGGACAAGGCCGAGATTAACGCAAATTGCTTGCGCAACACCTACAATGCCGGAATCCTGAAATTAGAAGAGCCGTCCGGTGAGGGACGGCCCCTTTGAATTCGTTGCGGCTAGCAACCGGACCAGGTTCATGGTCCGGGTCACCGCAGCTCCCAACCGGCACACGGCCTGATGGGTCGCAGGCTGCGTCATTTGCTTTCCAGCCATCGAAATCTAGCCCCTGTTCCGCCTTCAAGTACAACGCCAGATTCAAAGGAGTCAGGCATCTCGACCGCGAGAGACCGCTGACCGCAGTCGAGATGCTCCTGCCCAACGACAGCCGTCAAAGGCATCTTGCGTGCCGCTCGGTTCCGGCATGTGATGCCACCAGGATTCGGAGGGACAGGAATTCATGACGAGTGAGCCAAGAAATGCCCTGACGGGGGCCGATGCGATGGTGCGGATGCTTGAATCCCACGCCGTCCAGCACATATTCGGGCTTTGCGGGGATACGACGCTGCCCTTCTATGACGCACTGTACCGTCTCGACCACGGGATATCACATGTTCTGACCCGCGACGAACGCTCGGCGGCTTACATGGCGGACGGATATGCGCGAGTCACCGGACGCCCAGGCATCTGCGAAGGTCCTTCGGGAGGCGGCGCGACTTACATCCTGCCTGGCCTCGTGGAAGCCAACGAGAGTTCCATACCGATTCTCACCATTACTTCCGACGTCAGCACCCGCGCCAAGGGCCATTATCCCTTGACCGAACTCGATCAGGAAGGGCTCATGCGGCCACTGACCAAGTTCAACCAAGTCATCCAGCATGCCGACCAGGTTCCCGACGCGGTTCGCACGGCCTTCAGAAAGATGACCACCGGACGTCCCGGGACCGCGCATCTCGGCTTTCCCATCGACGTTCAGCGCGGCGAGGCCAATTCCGAAGACATTTGGTCCGATCCTGCGCATGCCACGTATCCGGCCTATCCCAGCGGCCCGGACATGGCAGCCATCGATGCCTGCCTTGACGCGCTGCTTTCCGCCCGCTTCCCGCTGATAGTCTGCGGAGGCGGCGTCGTCCTGGCACGTGCCGAGAACGAGTTGAAGGCGCTCGTCGAAGCTCTCGACATGGCGGTTGCCACGACGGTCAGCGGTCAGGGCGCAATTCCCGAGACTCACCCGAACTGCATCGGAGTCGTCGGTTCCAATGGCGGCGTTCCCGAAACCCGCGAGCTGGTCGAGCAGGCAGACCTCGTGCTCTTCGCAGGATGCAGGGCCGGATCGGTGACAACCGAACTCTGGCGCTATCCGGCGAAGGGGACGCGGATTCTCCATGTCGACAGCGACCCAGAAGTGATTGGCGCCTCGTACAGAACAGAAGTGGCGGTCGTGTCGGACGCGCGCCTCGCCCTCGCCGCGCTGAACGCCGCACTGGCCGCACGCGACGTTTCGCGCAGTTTCGGCGCCGCCGCTGCCGTCGCGGATCCAAAGGCCCGGAAGTGGAGGAAGTTCCACGCACTGGCAAACAGCCTGGACGCGCCAATTCTGCCGGAACGGACCATCGCAACGCTGCGACGCATTCTCGATGACGATGCAATTGTCGTCGGCGACCCCGGCACGCCCTGCCCTTACATTTCGGCGTTTTACGAACTGAATACTTCAGGTCGCAAACTATTCTCCAACCGCGCACATGGTGCTCTCGGCTACGCGCTCTCGGCGGCCGTCGGGGCCGCAGTCGGCGCGCCCGGACACAAGGTGGTCAGCCTCATGGGCGACGGCAGCTTCGGATTCACTTGCGGCGAACTTGAAACCGTCACGCGCCTGGGACTGCCAGTGACCTTCATCGTGTTCTCGAACGCGTCCTATGGCTGGATCAAGGCCGGCCAGAAATCCGCGTTCGGCGAGCGCTACTACTCGGTCGATTTCGACCGCACCGACCACCGCGCGGTGGCGGAGGCGTTCGGGGTCACGGCGTTTCGCGCGGATGACCCGGAAAGTCTCGAGGCCACGTTACGCAAGGCGGTCGAGCACCCGGGGCCCACGCTGGTTGACGTGATCAGCCAGCCGCTTCAGGACGCCCGCGCACCTGTCAGCGAATGGATTGCCTGATGACCGTGGCCGAGCACCGCATAGATGGGTTCCGGGTCCATGTGGTGCACGTTCCGGCCAATACGACGCACTCTCACGGTTCGGGCGATGTCTCGGGCATCAACGCAGTCATTCTCGAACTTTCCACCGACACCGGGCTGACAGGCTGGGGCGAGGCTTCGCCATGGCCCGTCTTTACCGGGACGGTCGACGGATCGGCGGCAGCTCTTCACACCTACCTGCGGCCGCATGTGCTTGGAGCGGACCCGGTGCAGGTCACACGCCTGATGCATGTCGCCGACTCCGTCCTCGTAGGTCATTTCGAGGCAAAGGCGGCACTTGAATGCGCCCTGCTCGACCTTGCCGGCCAGATCGCGGGGCTGTCCATCGCGGAGATGGCGGGCGGTATCTCCCGCACGGAAATCAGCTTGAGCTTTTCGGTCGCAAATCCAGACTTTGATGCCGATCTCGACGATGTCGCGCACCTCTGGGAAGACGGTGTCCGCCTCTTCAAGCTGAAGACCGGGTTCAAGGATCACGAATTCGACCTGATGCGGCTCGAAAGGCTTCGTGCGCTATACGGCGACGAGATGGGCCTCCGGATCGACTACAACCAAGGCCTTGCCGCCTACGATGCCATCCGCACCGTGCGCGACCTGGAGGCCTTTCGTCCGGATTTTGTCGAGCAGCCGGTCAAGCGGCACGAACGCGCGGCGCTTGCCGCGATCACTCGAGCCGTGGACGTCCCCGTCATGGCGGATGAGAGCGTGTTCGGCGTGGTCGAGGCCGTGGAAGGCGCACATATGAGGATTGCCGACATCTTCTCGCTCAAGATCATGAAGTCCGGCGGCATCCGGCGCTGCCTTGAAGTGGCCGCCGTCGCGCGCGCCGCGGGAATCGGGGTCTATTGCGGCTGCATGTTCGAGACATCCATTGCGCACGCTGCAGGTAAGCGTTCGGTCCTAGAGTGATGGCAGCCGTCGGGCGCATTTTTCGCTGGTAACAATTTCGCGCATGCGCTAACGTCTGGCGCATGACCGTCCTCGACGCGGATTTCGACTTCGACCTGACGCCTGCCGAGGGCGACG